>DATIXH010000128.1:0-40034 GCA_035518775.1 Candidatus Acidiferrum sp. | reverse complement strand
CCCCTTGATCCGGGTCTTGAGGATGAAAACCCGGTCCCTCCGCTGGCAGCGGACGCCGAAGCCCTTCACGTCGGAATCCCAGCCCATTGCGCCGGGTTTGAGGACATCCACGGTCCGCTTGGTCAACCGTTCCGTCGCCTTGCGCGCTGGCTTCGACGCCGTGGCCTCGGCCGCCTGCTCGATTGTCTGATCCATTGTCCCGCCCCCGTCCGCTCGGGTTGGTTGCTAGCTACCATCTAGCAACCAAGTAACAGCGAAACAAGGGCGGGATAGGCGAAATATTGTCGACTAGAAAGCGGCCAGTTGGGTAGTGTAGGCGGCTAACGGTGGCTCATGGATACTTGAGAATTACAGACTTAAAATCCAAAGGCCTCGCGGCCGTGCCGGTTCGAGTCCGGCCGTGCGCACCATCTCCCCTGAGCCGATTCGCCGGCGCAAGCCGCACGGCGCTGGTTTACGCGCCGTTAACCATAACCGTTTGCATCCCGTTACAAAAAGACCGGCGCCGGCCACATCTCCGTTACAGCGGCGTGCCAAGATCGCCGCGTATTCAAGACGTCGGTATCTCGCTACCAAAGCATTTATCCCCGTCCCCTGTCGGCTTCCATGGCGTTCATTTATGGAAGCGGCAGGGGATCGCTTTTGGGCGCTACAGCTGCGTCTGGTACTTGGCGAGGGCGCGCTGCCAGACGCTCTGCGGATCGGGCGCGAAGACCAGGTCGGGATCGCTCGGCACGATCAGCCAGTCGCCTTGTTGCATCTCCATCTCCAACTGCCCCGGTCCCCAGCCGGCATAGCCGAGCGTGACGAGGTAGTGCGCCGGGCCGTGCTTCTCGGCGATGGCCGCCAGCATGTCGGCGTCGGTCGTGACGGCCATGTCGCCGGCCGGCAGTTCGTGCTCGTCCAGCATGAAATCCTTGGAGTGCAGCACGAACCCGACGCGCGGCTCGACCGGGCCGCCGAAATGCACGGTCACCTTGCCGTCCAGGTCCGCGTGCGATTGCTGCATGAGGTCGAACAGCTCGCCGAAGCTGATGTCCTTCACCGGCTCGTTGACGATCAGGCCGAGCGAGCCGCTGTCGTCGTGCGCCACCAGGAAGATCACCGATTTGGCGAAGGTCGGATCCTCCAGCTTCGGCGTCGCCACGAGCAGCCGTCCCGTGAGGTTCCCGCGATCCGCGGCCGTGCTGCTGCGCGGCGGCGGCGCCGTGATCAGCGCAGTGGCGACGGCTGCGCCCAGCAGCGCGCGCGCAAAGATGCCCATGGCCGCTCCTCCATGGTTGCGATGAGCGAGACTAGCGCAGTCCGGCGGGGCGCGACACCCTATGCGGGAGAGTGACGCACGCGCCGGCCCCCTTACAGCTTCGTGCCGCCTCGCGCCGCCTCGCGCGCCTGGCGGATGCGCTGCAGCTCCATCTGCTGCTGCAGGCGCTGCTCCCCGACGCAGTCGGCGAATGCGTCGGTGCCCGGCGTCAACCCCTGGCGCGTGCAGGCCGCGCTGAAGTCCGCTTCGCTGTGGGGCGCGGAGCCGCAGCCGGCCAGCGCACCCGCCATCATCGCGCCGCCGACCAGACGCGCGAGCAAGGCGCTGCCAGGGCGCACGGAACCGACCGCGTCCGCGGCTATTCGTCGCTGACGGCGCGCGCCGCGATCTGGCGGCCCGAGACCTCGTCGACGACCATGAGGTCGAAATCGCCGAGGATGGCGCCGCAGCAATAGGTGGCGTCGATCCGGTAGCGTCCGCCGCCCGCTGCCACGAAGCTGACGTCCTCGGAGCGCACGTTGCCGTAGAAGGTCGCGTAGGGGTCGACATGGCGGACCGTGAAGCGGTGCTCGCCCGGGGCCACGCTCACCCGTTTCGCGAGCCCGCTCGACTGCCCGTCGACCGCGACGATCTGGATCCAGCTGCTGCCCTGGCTCACCGAATAGCTCTCATACACCGTGCCGGCGTGCACGAGGGCGGCGTTCTGATCGTCGGACGGTCCCTGATAGGTGGCAGGGCCCACGGTCGCGCAGGCGGCCAGCAGGGCCAGCACCGGCAAAGCCGTGATGATTCGAATGGAGTGCCGCATCGCTTCTCCTCCGTCGGGAAGGTTGCCTCCCCCCTACGGCTGGAGCTTAAGGTCGGATGCGGCGGCGGTCCAGGCCCGCCGGAGTCGCGCGCGGCGGCGCTCCCGCGCCGGGGCGCACCTATTCGGTCAGGCGCACCTGGCTGGCGGGCAGCGTGTGCGCGATCTCGCGCCCCGACTGCTCGTCGACGGCGACGAGATCGAACGAGCCCACGTAGAAGCCGCAGCAATACTTGGCCTTGATGCGGTAGCGGCCGCCGGCCTCGGCGGTGAATTTCACGTCGGCGTAGCGAATGTTGCCGTAGAACGTGCCGTAGGGATCGGCGTGGCGCAGCGTGATCTTATGCTCGCCCGTCGAGACCCGCACCGACTGCACGAATCCGGTCGGCTTGCCGTCGACGGCCGTGATCTGGATCCAGGAGTTGTTCTGGCTGACCGAATACTGCTCGGACGGAACGCTGGCGACGATCGTCGCCGCATCCGGATTGGTCGCCGCCGGTCCCTGATAGGTCGGCGTGACGTGCTCGGTGCAGCCGGCCAGCAGCACGCCGGCCAGAGCCAGCGCGGAAAAAATTCCCCTAGTCCCCCGCATCGCTCGTCCTCCTAAGGCCTCATTCGCTTTCGGGAGGCCGAGCCTACGGACTGACGGTTAATGACTGCTTAACCGTGCGCGTTGATTTTGCTCGGCTATTCGCCGGCTATTTGTGACGATTTTGCCACTTCCATTCCGCGTGCGATCCACCGCCGCGCCCCCTTTAACGGCCGTGGCCATGCCGTCGGCCCACCGTCGGCGGTGTGGAGGCCCGGGCCGCAGCAGGTGAATTAACGTGACTCCACCAGCGATCCGTGACCAAACTCAACAATCAGTCGGAAGCTCGGCCCAATTGCCCGGGCGCGCTACTCGAAGAGAGCGCGGGCGGCAACAGGGCGGCACGGCAAGCCGCCCGGCCTCAACACTCCCCTGCTGTGGTGACGATGGCGCCGCCAGCGCGCGCCTGCCGGTGGGCTATGGTCTTGGCCACAATCGACGCACAGGAGCTCCTGCCGTGTCAAATCAGTCACGTCGCTAGGGTTGCGGTCATGCATATGTTCTTCGCCGTTACCAGTCTCGCGATAATCGGCACAGCCTTCTTTGCCATGTGCTGGTGGTTTGTGGCCCAATAGGCCGGGAGAGTGGGCACGCGCGCGTTGTGAGGCGGTCGGGCCTCGAACGAGCGGCGGGAGGTGAGGAGTGGCGATGTTCAGCTTGGCGAACGACGATGTGACCGGCCAATACTACAAGGGCCTCAACTCGATTAGCCGGTCCGGTTTGGATTGCGAGCCGCTTACTAGACATGCTGGAGTCGGCACGAAGATTGCCCATTGGCTCGTGGAGCGCGGCCTGATCGAAACCGGCGATAGTCAGCGGTACCCATACGCCGGCCGCTGTTACAGGATAACCGAGCTTGGTCGTGAAGTGCTGAAGCGCGGCAGGCGGGCTCGAATTGACTCGACGTCCCCGCAGGGATGACGCAGCATGGTCTCCGAGCACGACATCTGGCGCTCCGCTCTGGTGATGACGAGGCGGTACAAGGCCGATGCCCTGTTGGAGGCCGCGGCACGCGCCGATAGGCTCTTTGAGGATGGTGACTGGCAGGCCGCCATTATCTGGCATCGCATCATCGAAGCGATCGGCCGGTTGCAGACCGAGTGGCCGCCGGATGGCAAGACCGTCCACTAGCACGCGCCGCCCGGCATGGGTCTCTATGCAGGTGCTTTTTAGTCCTTCACCTTCGCGATGCGGCCGTTGTAGGCGTCGACATAGAGCTTCACCTTCCGGCCGCTCGGATCGATCGCCTTCACCTGGTAGAACTGTCCCGCAAGCAGCGGCTGCGAGATGTAGCTGAAGCCGCTGCGGTAGAGATTGTGCACGATCACCTGCGGCGGCAGCACGGCGTAGCCGCCGCCGTAGCCATAGCCGCCGCCATACCCATAGCCGCCGCCGTCGCCGTAGTCGCTGCTCCAACCGGGGTCATAGTGGTCCCGCTGCCAGTAGCCGTTCGCGTCCCGGCACATCACCCAGCCGTCCCCGCTCGCCCGGCAGTCCTGCGTGCGGTACTGCCAGCCGTTCGTATCGCCCTGGGTCGCCGGCGTATCGTGGTCGCCGCGCCCTTGGGCGGCCGCGGGCGCTGCGGCCAGCCCCAGCAGCAGGCCGGCGATCGCGATGAGGCGCAACACGAGCATCATGCGCAGGCCCTTCCATTCGCCTTGTCGGCTAGTACTTCACCTTCACGATGCGGCCGTTGTAGGCGTCGACATAGAGCTTGACCTTGCGGCCGCGCGGATCGAGCGTCTTGACCTGATAGAACCGTCCGGCGAGGACCGGTTGCGAAATGTAGCTGAAGTTGCTGCGGTATAGATAGCGCACGATCGCATGCGGCGGCAGGACGCCGTAGTTGCCGTAGCCGTAACCATACCCGCCATTGCCGTAGCCATTGCCATAGTTGTTGTTGCCATAGCCGTAGTTGTTGTTATTGCCGTAGTTGTAGTTGTTGCCATAGCCCTGGTTGCCGTAGCCCTGGCGGCCATAGTCGTAGTCGCTGTCTTGGTCGCCGTAGTCCTGCGACTGATAGTAGTCGTTGCCGTAGGAGGAGGGGCCGTCCTCGTCGTAGTAATGGCTGTCGCCGGCCGCGATGACCGCGCCCGAGGGGCCGTCGTCGCGCATGGTAAACTGGCCGGCGGAGGCCGGCGCGCCGGCGGTGGCGATCAGGGCGGCGGCGCAGGCGGAGAGCAGAAGGGTCTTCATGATGGCTTCCTCTCGGGTTGGATAAATCTAGCCTCCCGCGTATCCTGCCAAATCCGGTCTGAACGGAGTTTGAGCGCGGTATTCATGCCTTGTTCAGCCGGGAAAGCGTACATCTGGGGCCATGAAATCGCGTCGCCACATGGTTTTGGGCCTGGTCGGGCTGCTCGCGCTGGCCGGCGCGCCGTTGCCGGCCGCCGCCAACTGCCTGCCGCTGAAGCGGGTCATGCGGTCGGTGGCCGCGCAATTCAACGCCCGCGTGCTCGATGCCGGCTCCGGCGGCAACGGCGTTTACGTGATCAAGCTGCTGACCAATGACGGCCGCGTCCTCGACGTGAGCGTCGATTGCGCCACCGGCCAGGTCCTGGGCGTGCGCGGCGGTTGAAGCAGATGGTAGGAAGTCATGCGCATCCTGGTCGTTGAAGATGACAAAGATCTGGCGCGTCAGCTGAAGAACGCGCTCACCGGCGCCGGCTACGCGGTCGACGTCGCCCATGACGGTGAGGAGGGTCACTTTCTCGGCGACACCGAGCCCTACGACGTCGTCATTCTCGATCTCGGCCTGCCCGTGCTCGACGGCGTCAGCGTCTTGAAGCAGTGGCGGCGCGCCGGCCGCAAGATGCCGGTGCTGATCCTCACCGCTCGCGACCGCTGGAGCGAGAAGGTTGCCGGCTTCGACGCCGGCGCCGACGACTACGTCACCAAGCCGTTCCAGGTCGAGGAGGTGCTGGCGCGCATCCGCGCCCTCATCCGGCGCGCCGCCGGCCACGCCACCGGCGAGCTCGAATGCGGCGGCCTCGCCATTAATTCCGGCAGCGGCCGCGTCACCGTCGACGGCTCGCCCGTCAAGCTGACGGCGCAGGAGTTCCGGCTGCTCGACTATCTGATGCATCACAGGGGCAAGATCGTGTCGCGCACGGAGCTGACGGAGCATATCTACGACCAGGACTTCGACCGCGAATCCAACACCATCGAGGTCTTCGTCGGCCGCCTGCGCAAGAAGCTCGGCGCCGACTACATTCACACCGTCCGCGGCCTCGGCTACCGCCTGGCCCCGCCGGACGAAAAGGATGAACCATCCCCTAAGAAGTGAACTTGCGGCGCAACGTCGGGTTCCCTGATCGTACGCGAATCGCTTGCCAAAGAAGATTCACCACAGAGCCACAGCGGACACAGAGGTTCACAGAGAATGATGGAATCCAAATCTCCGTGGTTCTCTGTGTCCGCTGTGGCTCTGTGGTGAATCGTTCTGGCCGCCTGCTCGATGACTGCGCGTAGGCGCCCGATGAAGCTGCCGCACCGCTACAACTCGCTGGCCCTTCGCCTGGTCCTCGCCGCCGCGTTGTGGATCGGGGCGACGCTGCTCATCGGCGGCCTCATCCTGTCCGCGATCTTCAAGGACTATGCCGAGCGCACCTTCGACGGCCGCCTCACCGTCCTGCTCGACAGCCTCATCGCCGTCACCGAGCTGGACGACCAGGGCCGCCCGAAGCTGACGCGCGGCATCGGCGAGCCGCGCTTCGACATCCCCTACTCCGGCTGGTATTGGGAGATTGCCGTCGGCAGCTCGCCGCTGCTGCGCTCGCGCTCGTTGTGGGACGAATCGCTCCCGCTCAGCGTCGAGGCCGAGGCGACCGAGCCGGTGTTCGCCGACGTCGACGGGCCCAATGACGAGAACCTCCGCCTGGTCGAGCGCGAGATCGGCCTGCCGGCCGCGCGCGAGCGCTTCCGCTATGCCGTCGGCGGCGACCGCAGCGAGATCGACGACGAGGTGCGCAGCTTCAACACCACCCTCGGCTGGTCGCTCGGCATCCTCGGCCTCGGCCTGATCACGGCTTTGCTGCTGCAGGTGCGCTTCGGCCTGCAGCCGCTGCGCCGCATGCGCCAGGCCGTCGTGGCCGTGCGCACGGGGCGGGCGCAGCGCCTCGACGGCGTGTTCCCGGTCGAGATCGAGCCGCTCTCCGACGAGCTCAACAACCTCATCGACCACAACGCCGCCGTGCTCGAGCGCGCCCGCACCCAGGTGAGCAATCTCGCCCACGCGCTGAAGACGCCGCTCTCCGTCCTCACCAATGAGGCCGGCGCCGGCGCCGGCCCGCTGGCCGATACGGTGAAGCGCCAGGCCACGGCCATGCGCCGCCATGTCGACCACTATCTCTCTCGCGCGCGCGCCGCCGCCGCCACCCGTGTGCTCGGCGTGCGCACCGACGTGGCGCCGGTCGTGGAGGACCTGCGCCGCACGCTCGAGCGGATCTATGTCGACCGCGCCATCCGCGTCGAGGCCGCGGCGTCGCCGGGTCTCGCCTTCCGCGGCGAGCGCCAGGATCTCGAGGAGATGCTCGGCAACCTCATCGACAACGCCTGCAAATGGGCGCGCACGCGCGTCGCCGTGGCCGCGCGCGCCGAGGGCGACCGCATCGTCGTCACTGTCGATGACGACGGCGTCGGGCTAACGCCCGAGCAGCGCACCGCCGTCTTCCAACGCGGCACCCGCCTCGACGAATCGGTGCCGGGCACGGGGCTGGGGCTATCGATCGTCCGCGACATCGCCGAGCTCTATCACGGCGCCGTCGCCCTCGAAGACTCGCCCCTCGGCGGCCTCCGCGCCGTGCTCACGCTGCCGGCCGCGGCTTAGGAGTCTCGACTCGCGTAGACCACGTTCGTATCCGCTGTGCGCAGAGCGCTTGCATTTGAACGTGAGCAAGGCTGTGCCGCGGAGGATGCGGCGGTTGAGGGTCCGCTCCCGTCGCTTCCCGCCCCCACGAAGTGGGGAAGGGGCAGGGAGGGGGCATGGCCTCCGAAAACAGCCTGCCTGTCTGTGCGCCCGGTCAGGCAGTGGAAGCCTGACACACCTTGTCGCGATAGAACGGGTCAGAATGCGGCTGTCGAGGTCACGCTTTCGAGGGATCCGCAGCCAGGGCGCCCTCGGCGTGAGCGCCGGTAGCCCGCCGCTTGTGCTCCAATACGCGGCAGCAGAGCAGCCCAAGCAACAGCAGCAGCACCAGAGGCGTCGGCAGGAAGCCGGTGCGGCCGGCCAGCAGCCAGCCTGCGACCGGCACGAGCCAGACGAGCGCGAAGACGGCCGCCGTGCCATGCCGCCAGCCGGTGCGCCGCGCCTCGCCGGCCAGCCAGGCCAGCGGCAGTACGAGCACGGCAAGGTCATAGTTCAGGCAATAGGGCGTCGCGAGCGGCATGGCCGTGGCGAGGATGGCGCCGCGCAGCCACGGCGGCGTCGCGGACCGCCAGCTCCAGACGACGGTCAGCAGAACGCCGACGGTGATGAAGCCCTGCACGGCATAGGCGGCGTTCACGCCAGCGCCGGCGATGCGCACGGCGCCATAGGGCGTCACCATCAGCGGCCAGATGGCAGCGTTATGGGCGGCGACCGCGCCGATCTCCGGCATCGCCGCGACGAAGGCCTGCCAGGTCGATGTGCCCAAGACGATCCAGCTGGCACCGGCCAGCGCCAGCGCGCTGGCGACCGTCGCCAGCAGCGCCCGGTAGTGGCCGCCGACCAGGAGCGCCGGCCCGATCAGCAGGGCGAGCTGCGGCTTGTAGGTGAGCAGGCCGAGGAAACAGCCGGCGAGGGCAGGGCGGCGCTCCAGCTGCAGCAGGCCACCCGCCAGCAGCAGCGTCGAGAGGATGCCGTTCTGTCCCATGATGAGGCACTGCGCGACGCCCGGGAATAAGGGCATGAGCCAGGCGGCCCAGCGGGTTTGCGCCAAACGTCGCGCGACCGTCGCGAGGCCGATCGTCGGCGCCGCCAGCCACAACGCCAGCGCGCCGAGATAGGGCAGCAGCGCCAGCGGCAGGACCAGCAGCAGGCCGGTCGGCGGGTAGAGCCAGGGATACTCCACGATGTCGACGCCGATCGTCGCGACCTGGAGGGCGTGCAGGCGGGCGACGTCGTAGACCTGCTCGGCCGTGCCCGCCAGCGCCATGGCGGAGGCGCTCCAGAAGGCGATGAAATCGCGGCCCACCGCCAGGCCTCCGGCATTGGCCAGGGTCGGCGGCTCGATGTCCCAGCTCGTCACGAGGCCGACCAGCAGATAGGCGGCGCTGGCGACCAGGATGAGCAGCCAGACCACCGCCCAGAGCGGGCCTACTCGACCAGGCCTGCGCCGCCCACCATTGTCCTGTCGCGCCGCCACCATCTGGTGCCTTATTCATGGAGGCGCCGAATCTGCCGCTTGTTTGGTAAAGGGAACCTGAAAATTGACAGGTCCCCTTTTTGTTCTTATAATAGACGAAGCGCCAGGGTCGGAAAGCGACTCACCGCTTATGCAGAATGCAATAGCTTTAAACTTCGAGTTTTCGTGTTCGACCTTCCCTGTGGATACGGATGCGGCCCCTGCCAACGGTGGCAGTCTCCCGCTGGACATGGGGTCGATCGCTCGGTTTCGAGTCGGACCGGCCCAGGGCCCTTGCCGACCGCGAAGATGAACGCCAGATGAACCGCAACCTCAGAGTCGGTTCAGTCCGACTCAGGTAGAGTGCTCTCGCAAGACTGGAACAACGCCCGGCCGCAAGGCGTTCTCGATCGTCCGGTTCCGAAGACCGGTCGGGTGTCGTCTCCAGGGGTGTCTTGGCAGCAACGAAGAGGATGTCACGATGGTACTTGCACGTTTGGGGGCCGCGCTCGCGCTCACGGTCGCGCTCGGCGCCTGCCAGAACATGGGCCAGAAGGAGATGATCGGTACGGCCGGCGGCGCCGCCGTCGGCGGCCTCATCGGCTCGCAGTTCGGCCATGGCAGCGGCCAGCTGGCGGCCACGGCGGCCGGCGTCTTCATCGGTGGCCTGATTGGCAACCAGATCGGCGCCTACATGGACGAGGAAGACAAGCGGCGGGCGCGCGAAGCCGAATACGCGGCGCTTGAGCGCAATCGCGACGGCCAGTACTCCCGCTGGCAGAACCCCAACAACGGCAACTACGGCTACTCGGTGCCTGAGAACACCTACCAGAATCCCGACGGCCAGTACTGCCGCGAATATCAGACCACCGTCGTCATCGACGGGCGTCCGCAGAGCGGTCACGGCACGGCCTGCCGCGAGCCCGACGGTACCTGGCGTCTCGTGAGCTAACCCACCACCGCCGGTCCCATGTCCGCCCCTCGCGCCCGCCCGGAGCATTGCCCCCCAATGCACACCGACAACCGAGCTGGCCGTGAGCGGAACCGGCGGCGGTTGGCGCCGGCGCTGGCGGCGGTCCTGGCCCTCGCGGGCCTGGCCGCCGCCGCGCCGGCGTTAGCCGACTACAACAGCGGCATCACCGCCTACGAGAACCGCGACTACGCCGCCGCGCAGCGCGAGCTGCAGCCGCTGGCCGACCGCGGCGATCCCCGCGCCCAGCGCCTGATGGGCCTCATGTACCGTGATGGCCTCGGCGTCCGGAAGGACCTGATCCGCGCCTACATGTGGTTCGACCTCGCGGCCCAGCGCAACCAGTACGGCGCCGCCCAGCTGCGCGACGAAGTGGCGCAGCAGATGATGCCCTGGCAGGTTGACGAGGCGAAGAAGATGGTCGCCGCCTGGCCGCAGCCGCAGGAGCAGACCTACGCCGACAGCGGAAATGGAGACGGCCAGTTCCAGTCGGAGAGCCTCCCGCCCGCCACCAACTACCACGGCCCGATGTCGCGCCAGCAGATCGCGGACCTGCAGTGGCAGCTCGCCGTGCACGGCTACGACCCCGGCGCCTCCGACGGCACGGTGGGGCCGCGCACGGAAGAGGCGATCCAGCAGTACCAGGCCGACGCCGGCCTCCCGGTCGACGGCCAGCCCTCGCCCTCATTGCTCGAGCATCTGCAATACACCGATCCGCCAGTCCTGAACCGCAACCAGGCGCAGGCCCAGGGCCAGCCGGGCTACGGCGCCCCGCCCGAGCAGCGCGACAACGGCGCCAATGGCCCGTCCTACGACAATGGCGACAACGGCGATACTGGCGATGGCTACGCCCAGCCCGGGCCTCCGCCCACCATCGGCGCGGCGCCCAGCCTGATGCAGGTCTACACCGTGACGGTCCAGGAGGAGCTCGCCCGCCGCCGCTACTATTCCGGCCCGATCGACGGCGTCCTCGGCGGACAGACCCGCGCCGCGATCCGCGACTTCCAGGAGGACAACGGCCTGCCCGTCACCGGCGAGGTCTCGCTGGAGCTGGTCAATTACCTGCGGCTGGTGACGACGGCCGCCGCCCCCAACTAGAGCAGCCGCAGGTCGCTCAGGTCGCGGCGCAGCTTCTCCGGCGACTGAAAATGCAGGCCGGTGATGCCGACCGCCTCGGCGCCTGCGACGTTGGTCGCCGAATCGTCGATGAAGACGCAGTCCTCGGCGGCCAGGCTGAAGCGCTCCAGCAGATGCTGGTAGATGCGGGCATCCGGCTTGATCAGGCCGATCTCGCCGGACACCACGATGCCCTCGAACCACTCGAAGAAGGGGAAGCGCGGCCGCGCGATCGGGAAGGTCTCGTGCGACCAGTTGGTGAGGGCATAGAGCGGCGTGTCCCGCTCCTTCAGCTCGGCCAGGATCTGCACCGTGCCCTCGATCGCCCCCGGCACCATCTCCTCCCAGCGCTCCCAGAACGCCCTGATCTCCGGCTCGTAGTGCGGGAACGCTGCGGCGAGCACGGCGATGCCTTCCTCGAACGGCCGGCCGGCATCCTGGGCGCGGATCCAGTCATGGGTGATGACGGTCTCGAAGAACTGCTCGCGCTCGTCGGCGTCGGCGATCAGCTGCTCATAGAGCAACCGAGGGTTCCATTGCACGAGCACGTTGCCGAGATCGAAGACGACCGTGTTGGGCATCAGGCGGCCTTTGCACAGACGCGATCCATGAGGCGGCGCATGAAGGTCTCGCAGAGGGCCAGCTGCTCCAGCGTCACCCACTCGTTCGGCTTGTGCGCCTGGTCGATGCTGCCCGGCCCGCAGATGATGGCGGGTATGCCGGTCTCGTGATAGAGCCCGGCCTCGGTGCCGAAGGCGACCTTGATCGTCGCGTTGCCGCCCGTCAGCGCCTTCGCCAGCTCCACGATCTCGCTGTCGACGGCGGTGGCCAAGCCCGGGAAGGCCGACAGCTCCTGCCAGGTGAAGCCGGTGTCGGGCGCGATCTTGCGCATGGCCGGCTGCAGCGTCTCCTCGGCGAAGCGGCGCACCTCCTCGAACATGCCCGCCACGTCCTGCCCCGGCAGGTAGCGGAACTCGAAATCGAAATAGCAGTCCTTCGGCACAATGTTGAGCGCCGTGCCGCCGTGGACCACGCCGGTATGCACGGTCGTGTGCGGAACGTCGTAGTCGTCGTCGAACGGCCCCGCGGCGGCGAAGCGCTTCCCCATGTTGCGCAGATAGACGATCACCTCAGCCGCTATCTCCACGGCGTTGACCGCGCGCGGCGCCAGCGAGGAATGAGCCTCGAATCCGCGCACGTGGCAACGCGTGCTCCTCTTGCCCTTGTGGCCGACTGTCACCTTCATGCTCGTGGGCTCGCCAATGATGCAGGCCTTGGGCCGGATCGGCATCTCCCTCAGAATGTCGAGCAGCCGGCGCACGCCCACGCAGCCGATCTCCTCGTCATAGGAGAAGGCGAGATGGATCGGCGTGTGCGGCTCGCGCCGCAGCAGCTCCGGCACGAAGGCGAGGACGATACCGAGGAAGCCCTTCATGTCGCAGGCGCCGCGCCCGAACAGCCGCCCGTCCTTGCTGGTGGCCTGCCAGGGATCGGTGGCCCAGTCCTGGCCGTCGACCGGCACGACATCGGTGTGGCCGGAGAGCGCGATGCCCGGCCTGTCCTGCGGCCCCAGGGTGGCGTAGAGGTTGGCCTTGGTGCCGTCGGCACTGTGGATCAGGTGTGACTCGACGCCGAGCTTGGCGAGGTAGTCGCGCACGAAGCCGATCAGCCGCAGGTTGGAGTTGCGGCTAGTCGTATCGAAGGCGATCAGCCTGCCGATCATCTCCAGGCTGGCTGGTGAGGGCGTCACGGCGGTTGTTCCGGATCGTTTGAAGGCTTGTCCCGGCAGGCCGGGAGGCGGCTAATATGGCCGAGCGGAGGGGCAGATACCAGGGTCTAGGCCGGTGCTTGAAGAGATCGAGAGGACGGTTCGGCGGGTCGTTCCGGACATACTGATCCGGCACGAGCCGCCGCCGGACGGCCTGGAGCCGGTCCCGGTGGTCTTCGACTCCCCGCATAGCGGCAGGGTCTATCCGACGGACTTCGATTTTGCCGCCCCCTTCGACATCATGCGGCGGGCCGAGGACGCCTTCGTCGACGAGCTGTTCGCGTCGGCGCCCCTCCACGGCGCGGCCCTGCTGGCGGCCTTGTTCCCGCGCAGCTATGTCGACCCCAACCGTCACGAGCACGAGATCGACACGCTGCTGCTGAACGAGCCATGGCCGCACCCGATCGTGCCGAGCCATCGCAGCGCGCGCGGCCTCGGTGTCGTGCGCCGCCTCGTGCGTGCCACGGTCGCCGTCTATGACCGCCGGCTCAGCGTCTCCGAGGTGCAGACGCGCATCGCCCGCTACCATCGCCCCTATCACGAGGAGCTGAGCGCGATGATCGCCGAGGCCCATGGCCGCCATGGCATCGTCTGGCACCTCAACTGCCATTCCATGAAGTCGACCGCGAAAGGCCGCGTGCGTGACGATTTCGTGCTCGGCGACCGTGACGGGACGACCTGTGCGCCGGAGTTCATCGAGTTGGTGGCATCGTCCCTGCGCCGCCTCGGCTACAGCGTTGGACTGAACCACCCCTTCAAGGGTGCGGAGATCGTCACCCGCCATGGCAGCCCGGCGGATGGCCGCCACAGCCTGCAGATCGAGATCAACCGCGGCCTCTACATGGACGAAGCGCGGATCGAGAAGAGCGCCGGCTTTGCCGGCCTGAGGGACGACATCAACGGCCTGATCGCGACGATCAGCGCCTATGCACGCGACCAGGTCACGGCGCGAACTGCTCGGCCAGAATCCGCTCTTCCAGATTGTGCTCCGGGTCGAACAGCAGGTTCAGCGCAATCCGCCGGTCCTCGCGGACCTGGACCTCCGTTACGTCGCGCACCTCCGTGAAGTCGGCCACGGCGCTTGCCGGCCGCTTGGCGAATTCGTGAACGTCGAAGGTGACCTTGGCGGAGTGAGGCAGGATGGCGCCACGCCAGTGGCGCGGGCGAAAGGGGCTGATGGGCGTCAGCGCAAGCGCAGCACTGCCGAGCGGGAGGATCTGGCCACCCGCCGAAAGATTGTAGGCGGTGCTGCCCGCCGGGGTTGCGACGAGAACGCCGTCGCAGATCAATTCGGCCAGCCGTATCACGCCGTCGACCCGGATGCCGATCTTCGACGCTTGCCGGGTCTGGCGCGTCAGCGCGACCTCGTTGATGGCGTGGGCCCGCAGCGTCTTGCCTTCGATGGTCTTCGCCACCATGAGGAGCGGGTGCAGTCGCTCCCGATGCGCATTGGCAAGGCGTTCCCCCAGACCGTCCTCGTTGTAGCGGTTCATCAGAAAGCCGACGGTGCCACAATTCATGCCGAAGATCGGCATGCCGCGCGACATGAACCGGTGGAGCGTCTCCAGCATGAACCCGTCGCCGCCGAGCGCCACGACGATGTCCGCCTGCTCCGGGTCGTGCTCGCCGTAGGTTCTCTCCAGGCGCGATAGCGCCGTCTGCGCCTCCTCGGTCGCGGCCGCGACGAATGCGAAGCTCTTGGCCTTCCCTGAACGTTTTCTCATGGAGTGTGCGACAAGAGCCCCGACAAGGCGGCGGAGTATAGCGTGCGGGCGCGTGGGCGCCAGCGCCTTGGGGCAGGCGCTAACGGTCGTCGAGCCGCTTGTGCAGCCGGCGCAATCCGAGCCAGGCGATGCCCGCCAACACCGGCACGGCGAGTGCGACCACGATCTCCTTCGGCACATGCAATCCAGCCGCGCCGAGGCCCTGGGCCAGATAGGAGACCAGGCTGACCGCGTAGTACGTGATGGCCGCGACCGACAGGCCCTCCACCGTGCGCTGCAAGCGCAGCTGCAGCCGGGCGCGCTGATCCATGGAGGCCAGCAGGTCGCGGTTCTGCGCCGCCAGGGTCACGTCGACGCGGGTGCGCAGCATCTGGCTGGCGCGAGCGACCCGCTCCGAGAGGTTGTCCAGCCGCCGCTGCATGGTCTCGCAGGTGCGCATGGCGGGTGCCAGCCGCCGCTCCATGAACTCGCCGATGGTCTGCTGGCCCTCGATGCGCTGCTCGCGCAGTTCCTCGATGCGCCGCGCCACCAGGGTGTGATAGGCGCGCGCTGCGCCGAAACGATAGGGCGTGCGCGCCGCCAGACTCTCGACTTCCGCGGCCAGCGTCGACAATCGCTTGAGCTGCGCCTGCTCGTCGTCGGGATCGGCCACCGCCTTGAGAGTCTGAGCGATGTCCGAAAGCTCGCGCTCCATGCGCGACACGGCCGGCCCGACCTCGCGCGCCAGCGGCAGGGCGAGCAGCGCCATCATGCAGTAGGTGTGGATTTCCAGCAGCCGCTGCGCCATGCGTCCGGTCTGGCGCGCCGACATACCGGCATCCTGCAGGAGCAGCCGAACGGTGCCGTCGGCATCGAGATTGAAATCGGTGCACAGCCTGGCGCGCCCGCCGGCCGCGAGCCCACCGACGATATTGGCGCCGCCAAAGACGCGCTCCAGCGCGGCCGCGTCGGGCGGCGCTGCGCTCTGCTCCAGAATCTCGACATGAACGGCCGCAATGGTCTGGCCCGCCAAGCCGTCGATCCAGGCTGACGGCAGATCGGCGCGCAGCGCGCTTGCGAACGGCGCGCCACCGGCCGGCGGCAGAACGAACGTGTAGGTGGAGAATTCGGTATGCCGTTCCCAGGTCAGCTCGAAGCGTGGAAACCGGGCGGCAAAGTGCGACGCATTGTGCGGCGGCGGCGCGACGCGCAGCTCGTCGCAGAGCGCGCCGAGGCGCCGCCGCTCCACGTCCGCCGTGGCCTCGCCGGTGACCAACGCCAGGTGAAATACGCGCGCCGGCGCCGCCACGATCGCATAAGGTCGCGCATGCAGCTCCTCGGTCAGCACCGCGCGCCATGGATGCGGCGGTGGGCCGAGCGGCGGCGTCGGCTCGCGGGCGTCTCCTGTCTCCGGCATCATCGTCATGAGGCTACGCAAGCCCGACGGCGGGCGCAAATGCGCCGGTGCGGCCTAGCCTTCCCGTTGCGGGCCGCCGAGGCTCTGGCGGTCGATGGCCACGGCCTTGATCAGGGCGAAGACTTCGCGGCCGACGGCGAGCTGCAGGTCGTGCACGGAGCGGGCGGTGAGCCGCGCCCAGATCGTGGCGTGACCGGCATTGCCGAGCGTGAGCTTCAGGTCGAGGTTCGCCCCGTCGTCGCCGAAGATCTCGAGGATGCGCGCGGGCAGGACATTGAGGATGCTGATGTCTGCCGGCGCACTGAGCGCAATCGAGACGTCGCGCGCGCGGATGTTCACGCGCACGTTGGTGCCGACCGGCAGGTCGAGCCGCGAGGTCCGCAGCCGGCCGCCGTCGAAGGCGAGGTGGGTGAGACCGAAGCGCTCGTCGTGGCCTTCCACCGCGGCGCGCAATAGCGCACCGGCCTCGTGGCGCCCCGTGAGGCCGCGCAGGTCGGCGCGGCCGAGAATCTCGTCGACGCTGCCGAGCGCCGCCACGCGACCGTCGGACATCAGCGCGACCGTGTCGGCGAGTCGAACGATCTCGCCGAGATCGTGGGTCACGTAGACGATAGGGAGCTGCAGCCGGTCGCGTAGCCGCTCGATGAACGGGAGGATCTCCTCCTTGCGGGCGGCGTCGAGCGAGGCCAGCGGCTCGTCCATCAGGAGCAGGCGCGGATGGGCGAGCAGGGCGCGGCCGATGGCCACGCGCTGCTTCTCGCCGCCCGAGAGGCGGGCCGGCCGCCGCTCCAGGAGATGGCCGATGCCCAGCAGCTCGACGATCTCCGGCAGCGTCGTCGCCCGGTCGCGCACGGGCGCGCGCCGGTGTCCGTAGAGCAGGTTGCTGCGGACGCTCAGATGCGGGAACAGCCGGTCTTCCTGGAACACGTAGCCGAGGCGCCGCCGTTCCGGCGCCAGGTTGGTGCCGTCGGAGCTATCGAACAGCACCGTATCGTCGATGGCGATGCGCCCGCGCGTCGGCCGCGTCAGGCCTGCCAGCATGTTGACGAGCGAGGTCTTGCCCGAGCCGGAGCGGCCGAACAGCGCGATCACCCCGTGGCTTGGTGCGCGCAGATGGATGTCGAGCCGGAACGCGCCGAGCTGCTGTTCGGCATCGACCTCCAGCATCGGCTATCCCGCGATGCGCGCGGCGACGCGGCGTGCGAGGATCTCGGAGGCCGCTAGAGCGATCATCGCCAGGATGACCGCGATGATCGAGAGGCGAAGGGCCGCTACGTCGCCGTCGGGCGTCTGGGTCAGCGTATAGATGGCGACGGGAATGGTGCGGGTCTCGCCGGGTATGTTGGAAACGAAGGTGATGGTGGCGCCGAACTCTCCGAGGCTGCGAGCGAAGGCCAGCACCACGCCGACGAGAATGCCCGGCGTCATCAGCGGCAGCGTGATCGTCATGAAGGCATCAAAGCGACCCGCTCCCAGCGAGCGTGCCGCCGCCTCCAGCCGCCGGTCAACGGCCTCAAGCGACAGCCGGATGGCCCGCACCATCAGCGGAAAGGCCATCACGGCCGCCGCCAAGGCCGCGCCCTTCCAGGTGAAGATGATGGTGATGCCGAAGGTGTCGTAGAGCCAGCCGCCGATCGGTCCGCGGCGACCGAACAACACCAGCAGGATGAACCCGACGACGACCGGCGGAACGACGAGCGGCAGATGCACGAGCCCGTCCAGCAGGACCCGGCCGGGAAAGCGCGTGCGCGCCAGCAGCCAGGCGACGGCGATGGCGACCGGGAGACTGCAGGCGACGCTCCAGAACGCCACCCGCAGGCTCAGCCGGATCGCTTCGAGCTCGAGGTCAGTTGGTTGCAGCACTCGTGCCGATGATCGAGAAGCCGTAGTCGAGGAACACGCCGCGCGCCTTCGGTCCGCTCAGATAATCATAGAAGGCATGCGCGGCCGCGTCATCCTTTCCCGCGATCAGCGCGATCGGATAGACGATCTTGGGATGGCTGGATTCCGGGAACTCGTCAACGATGCGAACTTTCTTGCTGATCATGGCGTCGGTGGCGTAGACGACGCCGGCGGCGGCCTCGCCGCGCTCGACGAAGGCCAGAGTGGCGCGCACGTCCTTCGCGCGCACCACCGACGGCTCGACGCTCGACCACAGATTCAGCGCCTCCAGCGATGCCTTGCCGTAGCGTCCGGCCGGTACGCTATCGGGATCGGCCATCGCCAGCTTGCCGTCGCCCAGCGACTGCGCCAGCGGCGCACCCTCGGCCAGCTTGACGGTCAGCGAGCTGTCGGACGGCGCGATCAGCACGAGCCGGTTGCCCAGCAGGTCGCGCCGGCTGTCGCCGACGATCAGCTTCCGGTCGGCCAGATAGTCCATCCACTTCGTATCGGCGGAGATGAAGATGGCCGCCGGTGCGCCGTTCTCGATCTGCTTCGCGAGATCAGAGCTGGCCGCGAACGAATAGGTCACCTTGCCGGCGCCGGTGGCCTCATAGGCCTTGCCGATATCCTCGGCCGCGTTCTTCAGGCTGGCGGCGGCAAAGACGAGCAGGTCCTTTGCCTGCGCCTGTCCCGCGGTTGCGAGCGAAAGAAGCGCCAACAGGGTAAGGAATACACGCCTTAATGTCCGAGCCATGTGAGGCATCCCACGGTTGAGTTGAAGCTGCGCTATATTTCACGGAATACAGCGCGCCCCGCAAGCGGTTTCATCGAAGCCCTGGAGGCCGGCGGGTCTTAGCGCCGGCGCCCCGCCAGCGCCTTATCCAGGGCACGCAAGTGGCTCGCCGCGGCCGTGCAGGCTTCTCGTTCGATGTCGCGGTAGTGCTTGACGATCCGGCGGCCGAAGGGGGTGAGGGCGGCGCCACCCCCGCCGTCGCCACCCATCTGCTTCTGCACCAGCGGCGCCCGGAAGCACTGATTGAGACTGTCGATCAGCAGCCAGGCCCGGCGGTAGGACATGCGCATCGCCCGGCCGGCAGCAGCGATGGAGCCATGCTCGTCGATCAACTCGAGCAGCCGGATCTTGCCGGGGCCGACCGCCCGCTGACCGCCGAAATCCACGCGCAGAGTGAGCCGGGCCATGGGCGGGATCAGCCGCCCGTCACGCTCATATGGCGAGCGACTGCAGGTTGCGTATGCCGGCGGTCGATGATGAAATCGTGCCCCTTGGGCTTGCGCCGGATCGCCTCATGGATGGCCGCCTCCAGCAACTCGTCGCTCGCGCTTGCCCGCAGGGGCGCGCGCAGGTCCGCGGCGTCGTCCTGGCCGAGACACATATAGAGAGTGCCCGTGCAGGTCAGCCGCACCCGGTTGCAGCTTTCGCAGAAGTTGTGCGTCAGCGGCGTGATGAAGCCGAGGCGACCGCCGGTCTCCCGCACCTTGACGTAGCGCGCCGGCCCGCCGGTGCGATAGTCGATCTCGTCGAGCGTCCATTTCTGCGACAGCCGGGCGCGCACGAGCGAGAGCGGCAGATACTGGTCGAGCCGCATCTCGCCGCCGATATCGCCCATCGGCATGACCTCGATGAGCGTGAGATCGAAGCCTTCGCGTCCGCACCAGGCGATGAGATCGTCGATCTCTTCCTCGTTCACGCCCTTGAGCGCCACGGTGTTGATCTTGACCCCGAGCCCCGCGTCCTTGGCGGCCGCCAGGCCCTCCTGCACTTTGTCGAGCCTGCCCCAGCGTGTGATGGTCGTGAATTTCTGCGGGTCGAGGGTATCGACGGAGACGTTGACACGCCTTACGCCGCAATCGCGCAGCTCGCGCGCGTACTTCGCGAGCTGGCTGCCGTTGGTCGTGAGCGTCAGCTCCTGGAGGGCGCCGCTTTCGAGATGGCGGGAGAGGCCGCGGACGAGGAACATGATGTTCTTGCGCACCAGCGGTTCGCCGCCGGTGAGGCGCAGCTTCTTCACGCCCTGGCGGACGAAGGCACTGCACAGCCGGTCCAGCTCCTCCAGCGTCAGGATCTCCGCCTTCGGCAGGAACGTCATGTCCTCCGCCATGCAGTAGACGCAGCGGAAATCGCACCGGTCGGTGACGGACACGCGCAAGTAGCTGATATGACGGCCGAATGGATCGATCATAGGCGGCGGATTCGCTATGGACTATGAAATATAGCGGGTTTCCGCCGGTTTTCCAGCCCGGCCCGCGGGGACTGCGCGACGGTCGGGCGCCGAGGGGCGCGGTGAGGGTCAATCGATTGAACGCCGATAAGCCGCTTTACCCCCGATGGCGAGTCTGATTATGTGCCGCCCCCAGCGCGAACTCCGGGAGAGCGGTCCTCGTGACACCGGCCACCAGCGAACTGACCGGCGACCGGATCCCGCACGGCATCGCCTTTGCGCTCGCCGCGTTCACAATCTTCTCTTGCGCCGATGCGGGCGTCAAATGGCTGAGCGCCACGCACTCGATCTTCCAGATCATCTTCATGCAGTCCCTGTTCGCCTTCATTCCCGTGGCGGCATTGGTGATGCGCGAGGGCGGTCTCAGGGCCCTGCGGCCGCACCATCCCTGGCTCGTGGCCGCGCGCGCTTTGCTGCTCGCCATCGACATGATCTTCGTGTTCTACGCCTTCAGCAGGCTGCCGCTCGCCGACGCCTACACCATGCTGTTCACGGCGCCGATGCTGGTCACGGCCCTGTCGGTGCCGCTGCTGGGCGAGCATGTCGGCTGGCGGCGCTGGTCGGCGGTGGCCGTGGGGTTCGGCGGCGTGCTGGTGGTACTGCGGCCGGGCTTCGCCGAGCTCAATCTCGGCCATATCGCGGCGCTCGCCTCGTCGTCCTTCTTCGCGCTCTCGCTGATCGTGGCCCGGCGCATCGGCAACAGCGAGACCGGCAGCACGCTCCTGATCTCGATGATGGTCGCGCTACTGCTCATCAGCGGCCCCATCTTGCCGAGCGTCTACGTCTCATCGGGGCCGACGGATCTGGCCATGCTGGCTGGCCTCGGCCTGCTCATGGGCCTGGGCCATCTCGGGCTCATCTACGCCCTGCGCCTGGCGCCCTCGGCGGTGGTCGCGCCGTTCCACTACACGCAGATCGTCTGGGCCGTGATCTTCGGCCTGCTGCTGTTTGGCGATCGTCCCACCGTCTGGGTGATCGCCGGCTCCATCATCATCATCGCCAGCGGTCTCTACATCCTCTGGCGCGAGACCGTGCGTCGGCGCCAGGCGGCCTGACGCCCGGGCGTCCCGGCCCGCGATGTCGCGATCTAGGTCAGGAAGATCAGCATCAGCAGCAGGATCACCGCGATCAGCACGACGCCGAAAGTCGTGAACCGCGTGACCTTGTGCCACATCTCCCGCCGTTCCTGGAGGAGTTCGTCGTCCATGGTCATCCGCTGGTCCCCCTGCAGTATTCCTTGCGAGGCGTTTTGATACCTCAGCCGGCGCCGTCCGGCAACGGCTTGGCGACCCTAGGTCTCATGCCGGCCGGGGATTGATCAGCGCGCCCGGCGGCACCACGGCGCCGTCCACGATCGTGCGTTCGCCGTCGATCCGTACCCGCCCCGAGGCGATCCAGGCCAGCGCCTGCGGATAGATACGGTGCTCCTGCACCAGCACGCGGGCGGCTAGGCTGTCCGGCGTGTCGTCGGGCCGCACGGACAGGACGGCCTGGGCGATGATCGGCCCGGTGTCGGTCTCGAAGCGCACGAAGTGGACGGTGCAGCCGTGGAAGCGCACGCCCGCCGTCAGCGCGCGCGCATGGGTGTCGAGCCCGGGAAAGGCCGGCAGCAGGGAGGGGTGGATGTTGATCATGCGGTCGCGCCAGCGCTCGATGAAGCCCGGCGTCAGCAGCCGCATAAAGCCGGCCAGGCAGACGAACGCGGCGCCCGCGGCATGCAGGTGCCGGTCGAGTTCGGCATCGAAGGCGGCGCGGTCCTTGTAGACACGATGGTCGACCACGGCCGTGGGAACGCCCGCCTTCGCGGCATAGCCGAGACCGCCGGCATCCGGATTGTTGGAGAGAACGAGGACGATCTCGGCCGCCGCCGAAGGCGCGCGGCAGGCCTCGATGAGCGCCTGCATATTGCTGCCGCGCCCGGAAATGAGAATCGCGGTCCTCAGCCGCGCCAAGCGCTCTCCATGCCCTCGACGGCGCAGGCGGGCGCGCTCGCGACGCGCGCGACGATGCGGCCGGCGCGATGCACCTGCTCCCCTTCCGCCGCCAGCGTCGCCGCGATCTCGTCGGCATCCTCCGGGGCGACCACGGCGATCATGCCGAGCCCGCAGTTGAAGACTCGAGCCATCTCCGCGTCGGCCACGCCGCCGGTCGCCATCAGCCAGCGGAACACGGGCGGGAACGGCCAGGCCTTGGCATCGAACGCAGCCGCGAGACCGGGCGGCAGGACGCGCGGCACGTTCTCCACCAATCCGCCGCCAGTGATGTGTGCGAGCGCCTTCATCTTGCCGGTGCGGGCGGCGGCCAGGCAGCTGCGCACGTAGATGCGCGTCGGTGTCAGCAGCGCCTCGCCCAAGGCCTGCCCGCGTGCGAACGGCGCCGGGGCCGCGAGGGCCAGCCCGCTTGCCTCGACGACGCGGCGCACCAGCGAATAGCCGTTCGAATGCACGCCGGAGGAGGCGAGGCCGAGGACTATGTCCCCCTCGCACACGGTCTCGCCGGTGATGGCCGCGCCCCGCTCGACGGCGCCGACGGCGAACCCGGCGAGATCGTAGTCGCCGTCCGCGTACATGCCGGGCATCTCCGCAGTCTCGCCGCCGATGAGGGCACAGCCGGCCTCGATGCAGCCCGCGCTGATGCCGGCGATGATGGCGGTGCCGGTCGCGACGTCGAGCTTGCCGCTGGCGAAATAGTCCAGAAAGAAGAGGGGCTGGGCGCCCTGTACGACCAGGTCGTTGACGCACATGGCCACCAGATCGATGCCGATAGTGTCGTGCTTGCCGGCCGCGATCGCGAGTTTCAGCTTGGTGCCGACACCATCGGTGGTCGCCACCAGGATGGGATCGTGAAAGCCGGCGGCCTTCGGATCGAAGAAGGCGCCGAAGCCGCCGAGGGCCGCCGTCGTGCCGCTGCGCATGGTCGCCCGCGCCAGCGGTTTGATCGCCTCCACCAGCGCATTGCCGGCGTCGATATCGACCCCGGCGGACTTGTAGGTGAGGCTGTTTATGGCGTCCTCCCCGGCGATGCGCTATAAGTCGGGCCGGTTCGCGGCCCGGCTTTCCGGCCGGGCGGCAAGATACTTGATACCCATGGGTTTGCAATGCCGGCACGCCGCGCGCGTCTTTTCGGATCACAGTGGGTCTTCGTCGTTCTGGTTGCGGTGCTCGTCGCGATCGGAGGCCGGCCGGCGCCGGCGGCGGCGCCCTACGTGGTGTCGGGCGTCGACGTCGACGTGACGGCCGCCGATGCGGCGACGGCCCGCGATCAGGCGATCGCGGAGGGTCAGCGCAAGGCGTTCGCAAAGCTGATGGAGCAACTCGTCGGTCCGGATAAGGCGGCGACCATTCAGACGCCGAGCGATTCGCAGCTTTCCGCGATGGTCCAGGATTTCGAGGTCGAGTCCGAGCGGCTCTCCTCCGTGCGCTACATTGGCGTCATGACCTATCGGTTCGATGCAGCGTCGGTCGACGCTATCATCGGCAAGCCCACCGACGATACGACCGGGGTGACCATCGGCGCCGTGCCGTCCGGACCGGTGCGCACGCTCACTGTGAACGTGCCCATCACCAGCCTGCGCGATTGGACCGAGGTGCGGCGGCGGCTCACCGGCATTCCGGCCGTGCAGCGGGCGGAGGTGCGTGCCCTCGCGCGCACCGAGGGGCAGCTCGACCTGGTTTATTTCGGGGACGAGATGCAATTGCAGCAGGCGCTGGCGCAGCGGCAATTGTCCTTGCTGGAAGAGCCGCAACAGCAGCAATGGGTGCTGCAGCTCACCGAGTATAGCGGCACCACGACCGGCACTCCTTGACTGCGCCCCACAGCCCGCTCGTCACCGCGCTGCCGAATCTGATCAGCCTGGCGCGCCTGCTGGCGGTACCGCTCGCCATCTGGCTCATCCTCCAGGACCGCTACGGCACCGCCTTCTGGGTGTTTGCCGCCGCCGGCGCATCCGACGCGCTCGACGGTTTCATTGCCAAGCAGTTCGGCCTGCGCACGGTGCTCGGCGGCTTCCTCGATCCGCTGGCGGACAAGGCGCTGCTGATGAGCGTCTACGTCACGCTTGGCTACCGCGGCCAGGTCGATACCTGGCTGGTCATCCTGATCGTCTCGCGCGACATCCTGATCATCGGCGGTGCCATCCTCTATCAGACCGTCACGCAATCGCTCACCATGCAGCCGCTCCTGATCAGCAAGATCAACACCGCGGCGCAGATCACCCTGGCCGTGCTTCTGCTCGCCAAGCTCGGGCTCGGCATGCCTCACGACTATGGCGTCATCGATGCCATGGTTGCGATCGTGGCGGCGACCACCGTCCTGTCGGGCGGGGCCTATGTGGCGATCTGGGGCTGGCGCGTCTTCCGCACGCAGGACACGCGATGAACGCGCAGCGGCGGCAATACCGCTTCTGGCTCGTCGGCCTGCTGCTGGCGCTGATCGCGCTCTATCTGTTGCGCGGCGTATTGCTGCCGTTCGTCGCAGGCTTGGCCCTGGCCTACTTTCTGGATCCGCTTTGCGACCGGATCGAGAAATGGGGCTGCGGCCGGGCCTTGGCGACGACGATCGTGCTGATCGGGTTCACGATCTTCCTGATCGCGGTCCTTCTGCTGCTCATCCCGCTCGTCCAGGCGCAGATCGTCGGGCTGATCGCCAGTCTGCCGGCGCTCGTCGCTGCGCTGCTGGCGCGCCTGGAGCCGGTGTTGCAGGTGATCGAAGAATATCTGTCACCCGAAGAGATCGCCAACTTGAAGTCCGCGTTCGCCGGCCAGGCCGGCAGCATCGTGCAATGGATTGGCGCCGCGCTGGCGACGGTGCTGACGGGCGGACTAGCGCTCGTGAATGTCCTGTCGCTGATCTTCATCACGCCGGTCGTCACGTTCTACATGCTGCGCGACTGGGACCGTCTGGTCGCGCGCATCGATGCCTGTCTGCCGCGTCATAATGCCGACGTGATTCGCGCCCAGGCGCGGCTGATCGACCGGACCCTTGCCGGCTATGCCCGCGGCCAGGCGACCGTATGCCTGGTGCTGGGGGTGCTGTATGCCTCCGGCCTCTCCCTCGTGGGGCTCGACTACGGTCTCGTCGTCGGATTGCTGGCGGGCCTGCTGTCGTTCATTCCGTACGTGGGCACGATCACCGGCTTCGTGACCAGCATGGGGTTGGCCTTCGCCCAATTCTCCGATCCGCTCTCGATCGGGCTGGTGCTCGCGATCTTCCTGATCGGACAGGTGCTCGAGGGCTATGTGCTGACGCCGAGGCTGGTGGGCGACCGAATCGGCCTGCACCCGGTGTGGGTGATCTTCGCGCTGCTGGCCGGCGGCGCGCTGTTCGGCTTCGTCGGCGTTCTGCTGGGCCTGCCAGCCGCGGCCGTTGTCGGCGTGCTGGCGCGTTTCGCCCTCGGCCGCTACATGGACAGCCCATACTACCGCGGGCGCGGGGAACGGCTGATCGTGGCCGCCGATGATGCGTCCCAGCGGCCGCGACTTGATTGACGCGCCACAAGGCCGCCCCGTGACCCGCCAACTGCCTCTCGATCTTGGTTTCTCCTCGTCCTACGCCGCGGCCGACTATCTCGTCTCCGAGAGCAATGCGGCCGCCTTCGCCTGGATGGAGCGCTGGCCGGATTGGCCGGGCGTCGGACTCGCGCTCTGCGGGCCGCCCGGCTGCGGCAAGACCCATCTCGCGCATCTGTGGCGCGAACGTGCGCAAGCCACGATCATCGATGCAGCGGCGCTGGCCTCCGTCGACCCATCGGGCGCCTTGGGCTCGGCGTCCGCCTGCGTCATCATCGATGGCATCGGCGCGGGAGTGTTCGGCGCCGCCGCCGAGCGCGCGTTCCTGCATCTCTTCAACATGACGAATGAACGGCGCGGCCATTTGCTGCTGTGCGCGGAGGCGCCGCCGGCGCGTTGGCCGCTCGCACTGCCCGACCTGCGCTCGCGCTTGGCAGCGCTACCGGTTGTGAGCATCGCGCCGCCCGACGATAGGCTGCTCGAGGCCCTGCTGGCCAAGCTTTTCGCGGACCGTCAGCTGGCGGTGGACCGCGGCACGGTGATCTTCATCGTGGCGCGCATGGAACGCTCGTTCGATGCTGCCAGGCGATTGGTGGACGCGATCGATCGCGCGGCGCTGGCGAGCCAGCGCCGGCCAAGCCTCGGCCTCGTGCGCGAGGTCATGGAGCAATCGGAGGGCAGCGCCTCCTAGGGCAGCGTCAGCGGTGCGCCCGCGACCGCTAGTCCGACCAGCTGCGGACCCGTCCGACGTCGAGATGCATGAAGTCCTGGTCGGGATAGTAGCCGACGCCGCCGGCCTGCATGTCGAGGGCGATCTGGTGCGCTTCGGCCAGTTCCATACCATAGAACCGGACGTCGACGGCCTGGCCCTTCATGTGCAGGCTGTCCTTCGCGACCAGCCGGCTCTTCTTGCGTAGCATGCGGTTGGTCTTCTTCGACCGATACCCGCACACAACCTCATAGGAGCTGCGGTAGTTGGTGCGTTGCTTGAACGCATACAGCAGATCGAGCAGACGGACATCGATGTCATGCACCGTGTCGTCGTGGCGATCGCGGAAGAGATGGTTGATCTCGTCCAATGCGTTCGGCAGGTACTGGCCGCGTTCGAAGAACGGACCGATGAAATTCTCTTCGCTCCAGCGCGAATGCAACGCCAGGATGCGCGTCGCAGACTCGGCGGCCGAAGATGTATCCGGACGTATCACGAGCGCGCTGCCTGCAGCCGCCGCGAAGAAAAAGAACGTCCGCCTCGAGTATGACACGGGAGCCTGTGTCATTCGCCCTCCCCCCGGAAAGCGAGACCAGTGGTCTCTCACATTGATCGGACACCGACCGCGCGTCGGTTCGATGTCCCACCGACTAATGCATCACGCTGAGGCGGTCAAATCTGGAAACCGGGTGCGGCCTTGGGCCGCGGATGCGCGTTAAGCCGGTCCGGACAAATCGCTGCAACGTGTTACCGACGCTCTCCAAACTGATGCGAAATGATTGACGGTCGGTTAAAGATGGCATTCGTAATAATTTCTTAATATTCTTGTTGCATGCGCGAGATGCGGACAGGACGCTATAACGCGCCATGCCCGACGAGGTCGAAATAAAGCTTCGACTGTCGCCCGATCGCGTCAGTCAGCTGAAACGCGCGCCCCTCCTGCGGTCGCTGGCGCGCGCCCGGGGGCGGACACGCCGGCTGTTAAGCATCTATTTCGACACCCCTCGCCTCGACCTGCAGTCGCTCGGCGGGGCGCTCCGCATCCGTCATGTCGGCAAGCAGAGGATCCAGACCCTGAAGCTCCCGGTCGACGATCCCAGCGGATTGCAGACCTATCAGGAGATCGAGCGCCCGGTCGCCGCCGACATCCCGGAGCTGGCAGCCCTGGGAGACGAGGCTGCTGCGGCCAGCCTCAATGATCACATAATTGTCACAGACCTGACCCCGATTTTCACCACCGAGTTCCGCCGCACGGTGTGGCCCGTGCAGTTGGACGACACGGCCATCGAGGTAGCGCTCGACAGCGGCGAAATTAGGGCCGCAGACCGCAGGCTGCCGATCTGCGAGGTCGAGCTGGAGCTCAAGTCCGGGCAACCCGGCCGCCTCGTCGAACTCGCCCTCGCTCTCAATCGCGAGGTTCCGGTTGCCTGGGAATTCGATACCAAGGCAGCGCGCGGCTATCGCTTGGCCGCCAACGAGACGCCCGCACCGCAGCGCGCCAAGCCGGTGGACATCGGCCATGACATGTCGGCACGGGCCGCCTTTGCCGCCATCGCCCGCGCCTGCATCGAGCAGATTCGTGCCAACGAAGCCTGCGCGCGGCTCGGCGAAGACAGCGAGGGCGTGCATCAGTTCCGGGTAGGTCTGCGGCGGCTGCGGGCACTCGTCGGCGCCTATCGCAGGATCATGGCCCCGGATCTTTGCGCCTATCTCGCCAAGGAACTGGATTGGCTGCAGACCCAGTTCGGGGCGGCCCGCGACTGGGACGTGTTCATCGCGGAGTCGCTGCAGCGCCTGCGGATGCGGCTGCCGGCTGATCCGGCAGTGTCGGCGATGCTGCGTGCCGCCGGGACGTTGCGCGAGGAAGGCTACGGCGTGATGCGCGCGGCGCTCGACGATCCCCGCTACACCGACCTGCTGCTGCGGCTCGAGCTGGCGCTCACCGATGGCAGCTGGGGCGCCCCGCTCGAGACCGGCGGCGCGCTGCTCGACCATCCCGTGACGGAATTCGCGCACGAGATCCTGGACAAGCGCTATAAGCGCCTGCGCAAGATCGGCGGCAAGCGCGCCGACCTGCCGGAGGAAGAGCTTCACCGCCTGCGCATCGCCGGCAAGAAGGTGCGCTACGTGGCCGATTTCTTCCGCAGCCTCTATCCCAAGAAGCCGGCTGCAAAGTTCATCGCCGCCCTGGCGGAAGTACAGGACCAGCTGGGCTCGCTCAACGACGCCATCGTCAGCCGGCAGTTGCTGCTGGCACTCGAGGGTCGCATCGCCAACACCAACGACATCGAGGCGGCCCGCCACGCCAGCGGCCTCGTGCTCGGCTGGCAGGCGGCGCGCATCGATCGCGACCTTGCCGATTTCCAGACCACTTGGCGCAAGCTGCGGGATCGCGCGCCGTTCTGGACCGATGCGGTGCGCTAGTCGTCGTCCAGGCCTGCCGGAACCATGAAGTCGGTGAGGGTGCCGGTGCCGACATCGGCCTGCTCCCAGCGGTCGATCTGAAGATGGATGACGGCGAGAGCGCAGGTCGGAAACTTCTCGCGCATGCGCGCGAGCGCGCGGCGATCGCCGCGCGGCGCCAGCGCGCCTGCCAGCCGCTCGAGTCCGGGGTTGTGGCCGACAAGCAGGACGCTGGCGACCGCTTCTTCGACGTCGCGCAGGCGCCGCAACAGCACGTCGGGCGATCCGAGATACAGCTTCGGATCATACTCGACGCGGATGTCGGAGCCGAGCACGGGCCGCAGCGAGGCCAGCGTCTCGCGCGTCCGCGCTGCCGGCGAGCAGAGGATGAGGTCCGGCCTATAGCGCTGCTCGTCCATATAGGCCGCCATCGCCGGGGCGTCGCGCCGGCCGCGGGCCGCCAGCGGGCGGTCGATATCGCTCAAGTCGGGATTGCCGCGGTCCGATTTGGCGTGGCGCAGCAGATAGAGGATTCGCATGGTTTTCCAGCCGTCCGGGTGTCCCAGCAGGCTAGCCCAGCCGGGTCCCGGCCGGTCAAGCCTCACGTACGTCACAAACCCATCATGACAGAGGCAAAGTCCCGATATAAAGTCGTGTCGAGGGAGATGTAGCCGTGAACGATGTTGTCGCCAAGGAACGGGTCGAGTCGCTGGCCACCTCGCCGGCCCGGTTCTTCAATCGGGAGTTGTCCTGGCTGGCCTTCAACGAGCGCGTGCTGGAGGAGGCCTACAACAGCGCACATCCTCTGCTGGAGCGGCTGCGGTTCCTGTCCATCTCGGCCAGCAATCTGGACGAGTTCTACATGGTGCGAGTCGCCGGCCTGAAAGGCCAGGTCGCGGCCGGCGTCACCTCGCTCAGCCAGGACGGCCTCACCCCGGCCCAGCAGCTGGCCGCCATACACGCCCGCTCTGGCGAGCTCATGCAGAACCAGCAGGCCTGCTGGCGGGGTCTGCGCGACGAATTGCGAGCAGCCGGCTTCGCGGTCCTGGATGCGGCCGAGCTGACCGCCGACGAGCGCCAATGGCTCGACGTGTTCTTCCTCGACCAGATCTTCCCGGTGCTGACGCCCATGGCGATCGACCCGGCGCACCCGTTCCCCTTCATCCCGAACCTTGGCTTCTCGGTCGCGCTCGAGCTGAAGGCGCGCGACGGCAGCCGAACCCTGAAAGCGCTGCTGCCGCTGCCGAACCAGTTGGCGCGCTTCGTGCGACTGCCGGGGGCGGCGGTCCGCTACCTGCCGATCGAGGCGTTGGTCGGGCTCTATCTCGATCGCCTGTTCCCGGGTTTCGATGTCGTGGCCATCGGCTACTTCCGCATCGTGCGCGACAGCGAGGTGGAAATCGAGGAAGAGGCCGAGGACCTCGTGCGCCTGTTCGAATCGGCGCTCAAGCGGCGCAAGCGCGGCAGCGTCATCCGGCTCTCGGTCAATGCGGCCATGCCCGAGGATCTGCTGGCGTTCGTGCGCGACGAGCTGGGCGCGGCGCCGGAGGACGTGTTCGTGCGCGAGGGCCTGCTCGGCCTTGCGAGTACCGCGCGATTGATAACGACGGAACGACCCGACCTGCTGTTCCAGCCCTTCAACGCCCGTTTCCCCGAGCGCATCCGCGACATGGGCGGCGACTGCTTCGCCGCCATCCGGCAGAAGGACATCGTCGTCCACCATCCCTACGAGAGCTTCGACGTCGTCGCGCAGTTCATCCGCCAGGCCGCCGGCGACCCATCGGTGGTCGCGATCAAGCAGACGCTCTACCGCACGTCCGACGACTCGCCGATCGTGAAGGCGCTGATCGAAGCGGCCGAGGCCGGCAAGTCGGTCACGGCCCTGGTCGAGCTGAAGGCGCGCTTCGACGAGGAGCGCAATATCCGCTGGGCCCGCGACATGGAGCGTGCCGGCGTTCAGGTGATCTACGGGTTCATCGAGCTCAAGACCCATGCCAAGGTCTCCATGGTGATTCGCCGCGAAGCTGGCAACCTCCGTACCTACGTGCATTTCGGCACCGGCAACTACCACCCGGTGACCGCGAAGATCTACACCGACCTCTCGTTCTTCACCTGCGATCCCGGCCTCTGCCACGACGCCGCGCGGCTGTTCAACTTCATGACCGGCTACGCCAAGCCGGACAGGATGGAGAAGATCGCGATCGCGCCGCTGAGCCTGCGGCAAACCCTGCTGCGCCTGATCGAGGAGGAAATCGCCCATGTGCAGGCCGGGCGGCCCGGCGAGATCTGGGTGAAGCTCAATGCCCTCGTCGATCCGCAACTGATCGACGCGCTCTATCGCGCCTCCCAGGCCGGCGTCAGCATCGACCTGATCGTGCGCGGCGTCTGCTGCCTGCGACCGGGAATCCCGGGCCTGTCGGAGACCATCCGCGTCAAGAGCATCATCGGCCGCTTCCTCGAGCACTCGCGGATCGTCTGCTTCGGCGGGGGTGCCCGCCTGCCGTCGCGGACAGCCAAGGTGTTCATCTCGTCGGCGGACTGGATGCCCCGCAACTTCGACTACCGCGTCGAAGCCCTGGTGCCGATCGAGAACCCGACCGTCCATCAACAGGTCCTCGACCAGATCATGATCGCCAACATGAAGGACGACGTGCAAAGCTGGACACTTCAGCCCGACGGACGCTATACCCGTCTCACTTCCGGGGTCGAACCGTTCAGTGCGCACACCTACTTCATGATCAACCCGAGTCTTTCAGGGCGCGGCAGCGCGCTCAAGCGGGCGAAGAAGGCGCCGCACCTGACGTTGCGCAAGTCCTGACGCCTTGCCCGCGCCGGCGGCGAAACGCAAGACGGCGGCGAAGCGCGCGGCGTCCGGCCGCGTGGCCGTGGTCGACATCGGCTCCAACTCGATTCGCCTCGTCGTCTTCAGCCATGCCTCGCGCGCACCCTTCACGCTGTTCAACGAGAAGGTGCTGTGCGGCCTCGGCCGCGGCCTGGATGCGACGGGCAAGCTGAACGAGGCCGGCGCCAAGCTGGCGCTCGACAATCTCACGCGCTTCGTGCGGCTGGCGAAGGCCATGGCGGTCAAGCGGCTCGACCTGCTGGCGACGGCCGCGGTGCGCGACGCCAAGAACGGTGCCGAGTTTGTCGCCGAGGTGGAACGCCGCTGCCGTGTGCGCGTGCGCATGATCTCCGGCGAGGAGGAGGCGCGCCTCTCGGCCCAGGGCGTGTTGTCGGGCATTCCCGAGGCCGACGGACTGATGGGCGATCTCGGCGGCGGCAGCCTCGAGCTGGTGGCGCTCGACCGCGGCAAGCTCGGCGCCCATGCGACTCTGCCGCTCGGCCCGGTGCGCCTCATGGACAGCATGGTCGATGACCTCGATGCCGCCCGTGCCGTCATCGACAAGCACCTCGACAGCGTCGCCTGGGTCGAGGGCGTGAAGGGCCGGACGTTCTACCCGGTCGGGGGCGCCTGGCGCACGCTCGCGCGCATCCACATGGAGCAGATCGGCTATCCGCTCCATGTCATCCACCACTACAGCATTGCGCGCCGCCAGGCCGAGGATCTCGTGCGCGTGCTCGGTCGCCTCAGCCGCCGGTCGCTGAGCTCGATTCCCGGACTCTCGAAGCGCCGTCTGGAGACGCTGCCGTTCGCCGCTCTGACGCTCGAGCGCGTGTTGCGACTGGCGAAGCCGGATCGTGTTGTGTTCTCGGCTTTCGGCCTGCGCGAAGGCCATCTGTTCGCGACGCTGCCGGCTGCCGAGCGCGCCAAGGACCCGCTGATCTCGGCCTGTACGGAATTCGCCGAGGCCGAGGCGCGCTTCGGCGATTTCGGCCGGCTGTTGCAGGACTGGATCGATCCGCTGTTTGTCGGCGACGATGCCGAGGCCCGCCGGCTCCGGCTCGCGGCCTGCACGCTGAGCGACATCGGCTGGCGCGACCATCCGGATTATCGGGCGGAGCAGGCCTTCACGCGCATTCTCCGCCTGCCGATCGCCGGCATCGACCACAAGGGGCGCGTCGCCATCGCGCTCGCCGTGTTCATCCGCTACGGCGGCGAGGCGGATCTCACTGCCATGCACGCCGTGCTCGCCATGCTGAGCGAGGAGGAGCATGAGCGCTGGCAGTCCGTCGGCCTGGCGCTGCGGCTGGCCTATGCGCTGAGCGCCGCGACGCCGGCGATCCTGCGACAATCAGCGCTTGGGGTCGGCGACGCGAAGCTGACGCTGCGGCTGCCAAAGGGGCACGGCGAACTGCTGGGCGAGGCGGTCGAGCGACGTCTCCAGGCATTGGCCGGGGCGCTCGGGAAGACCTCGGTCGTCACGCTTGGGAAGGCGGGGCGCGGTTCGTCGTAGGACTACCGCACATCGATCTCGCGCGTGATGACGACAACGGTCTGCGCTTGGCCGTCGACATCGCGGACCAAGCTGTACTCGCCGCGGTAGCGGCCGGGCGGCCAACCGTTCGCCGGCCGCTTCGCGCCGACGAACTGGAACCACTGAATGTGCGCTTCCGTGACGACGTCGTCGGTGCTCGCAAGCGGGGCGCCATCGGGACTGAGCAAGCGCATGAGCTGGCGGTCACCGGCGCGGTGGCCGAGTACGTCGATCCAGAAGACCAGCGCGGGACTGTCGACGGTCGGAGCGATGCCGGCATAGGCACCGGCGCGGGCGGCCCATTGGTTCGGCGGCGCGTCGGCAAAGCCAGCATCGAACGGCGCATCTTCGCGATAGGGCAGGGCGGCGAGCGCCTGCTCCGTCCAGAGCGGCGCGCCGGCGCTGCCGCAGCCCGCGCCCATTTCCGCCCCGGTATAGGGATCGACCGGCTTGCCGTTGTGCCGCACCTCGAAGTGCGTATGCGTGAACTCGGTATTGCCGGAGAGGCCCATGAGGCCGATCGGCTGGCCGGCGGTCACGGTCTGGCCCGGTTTCACGATGATGCTGCCTTTACGCAGATGAGCGTACTGGGTCTCCCAGCCGCCGCCATGGTCGATGATCAGCGAGTTCCCGGCCTCCCGGTCCTTCACGGCATCGGCGCCGGTGTCACGGATGCTCACATCGTCCATGCCGTCACGCAGCCGCAGCACCGTGCCGGGCGCCGCGGCCAGCACCTGCACGCCTTTGGCCATGGCGACGCCGTCGGGCACCCGGATATCCGTCCCCTTGTGACCGTCGTAGGTGAGGCGGCCGCAGCGCCAGTCCTTGGCGTCCGGGGCTGGATCGTCATCGACGAAGTTGCGGACCACGCAGCCCATGTCCGTCGGGCAAGCGACCGGCAGATCGAAGCGTGGGCCGGCCGGCGGCGACAAAGGCCAGCGCAATGCGACGATGGTGCCGGCAACGAGTACGACGGCTGCGAGCGCAGCGACGCCGACTAGAACCCGGGTCCGACGCATCACGCTGTCCCGCTGTGTCGTCAGCTGCCGAGCGGCACGATCTTCACGGACTTGCCGGCGACCGTAAGGCCGATCCGTCCATGCTTCAGGTCGAGGGCAGCCTCGCCGAAGAGCTCGCGCCGCCAGCCCGTGAGCGCAGGCACGTCAGCCGCGTCGGCGGCGGCGATATGTTCGAGATCGGCCGCGCTGGCCACCAGTTTCTGCGCGACGTCGTTGGCCTCGCAGCGCGTCTTGAGGAGGACCCGCAGCAGCTCGACGATCGGCGCCAGCCCGCCCGGCAGGTCGAGGCGCGGCGGCGGCTTCGGGCATTCCGACTCCGGCAGGGCGAGGCCGCGCTGCACGGCCGCCAGGATGGCCGCGCCCTGCCGGCCTTCGACCTGGCCGCGCGAGATGCCGCGGCTGTGGGCGAGGTCTTCGGCCTTCGTGGGGGCATGGGCCGCGATCTCGATCAGCGTCTCGTCCTTAATAATCCGGTTGCGCGGGAGGTCACGGCGCTGGGCCTCCTCCTCGCGCCAGGCGGCGAGCTCGCGCAGGATGGCGAGGAAGCGCGGCTTCTCGCTCCGCACCTTGAGGCGGCGCCAGGCCTCGCGCGGATCCTGCCGGTAGGTGGCGGGGTCGGTCAGCACCGCCATCTCCTCGGCCACCCAGCCGGCGCGGCCGGTCTTGTCGATGCGCCGCCGCAGCTTCTCGTAGGCCGGGCGCAGGTGGGTGACGTCGGAGAGGGCGTAGGTGACCTGCCGCTCGGTCAGCGGGCGGCGCGCCCAGTCGGTGAAGCGGGAGGACTTGTCGATGCGGGCGCCGGCGAGCTTGGCGGCGAGGTTCTCGTAGCTGACGGCGTCGCCGAAGCCGCAGACCATGGCTGCCACCTGGGTGTCGACCAGCGGGGCCGGGATGGTGGCGTTGATGTGGAAGAAGGTCTCGATGTCCTGGCGGGCGGCGTGGAACACCTTGGTCACGGCCGGGGCGACCAGCAGGTCGAAGAGCGGCTTGAGGTCGATGCCGGGCGCCAGCGTGTCGATGGCGGCGGCCTCCTCCGGGCCGGCGATCTGCACCAGGCAGAGCTGGGGGTAGTAGGTCTTGTCGCGCATGAACTCGGTGTCCACGGCGATGTACTCGGCCTTGGTCAGGCGCTGGCACAGCCCGGCCAGCTCGGCGCTGTCGGCGATCACGGTCATGCGCCCTTCTTAAAGGGATTCGAGGGGGGCCGAAAGCGGCGGTCTTTTACGCAAGGAATCTCGGAAGCATACGAATCTGCAAAACGACCCTATGGATCAAAAAATCTTCGTTTTTATTCAATGAGTTAACGACGACCAGTTTCAGTCATTCCGGGGCGCTCGACGACCGTTTTTTCATGCTTTGACAGGCGGCGAGGCGCGAAGCGGCACAACTTGAACTTGACCCTGGTCAAGGATCGCGGGCGCGAGGTCCGGCATAGATCGGCCCGCGGCCGGCAATCCTTCTGGGGTTTCTGCGAATGACTGATCTGGCGGGACTACCGCTGACGGCGGTCAGGACGGCGGACGAGATGGTGGCCATCGCCCACGCCATGGAGCGCGAGGCGGCGGCCCGCTACGCCACGCTCGCCGACTGCATGCGCCGGGTCGACCAGCGCGAGGTTGCGGAGCTGCTGGACGGCTTGGCCGCCGAGGAGCGCGGCCATGTCGACAGCGTCGAGCGGCTGGCGCAGCAGAGGCTGCACCACGCCCCCGGCGGCGCACCTCCCCACGCCGTGCTGCCAAAGACCTTCGCGCGCGAGGAGGAGGCGACGGCCGCGGCGCTGCTCTCCGCCTACCGGACGCTCTCCATCGCGGTGCGCCAGGAGGAGCGCGCCTTCGCGTTCTGGACCTATGTCGCCGCCAACGCCGCCGAGCCGGCGCTGCGCGACCTGGCGGAGACATTCGCCCGCCAGGAGCTGATTCACGCCGCCAAGCTGCGCCACGCCCGCCGTCGCGCCTTCCATGCCGAGCGCGATCAGCGGCCGCCGGCCGCGCGCGACATGGAGCCCGGATCGACCCCGGCAGAACTACGCGGCGCGGCCGCGGTGCTGGAAGCGGGATTGGCGGCGTTCTGCGTTGCCGCGGAGCAGCAGCTCCGGTCCGGCGCCGACATCGTCACGGCCGATCTGTTCCAGAGCCTCGGCGACGAGGCGCAGCGCGCCGCCGCCGCGCTCGACCCGACGGGCTCCCATGTCGACTCGGAGATGGAGCGGCAGACGGCGCTCCGCCGCAGCGCGGCCCACGGCTTGAACGGCGCCGCGCTGCTGTTCGAGGCGGCGGGCATGATCGAGGACGCCGACTATCGCTACCTCGAATGGCTGGACCGGTCGACAGCGCCGGACGGCGTGCGGGACCTCGAAGCGCGCGCCCGGGCCGCAACCGCCCGGCTCGCGCGCATCAACGAACGGCTCTACGCGCTGGAGCCGACCATCGCCGCCATCGCCGGAGGGAGCACGCAGCAAACATGATGGGGTCTCTCCGGGAACGGGATTCGGCTCGGCCATGCACACAAGTCGCTCCCGGCGCGGGGTCGTATTGCAGAATCCCCTCTCCCCTTGGCGGAGAGGGCCAGGGTGAGGGGTCGCGCGCGGCAGCGCGAAGCAGACCTCATGCAGAGAATGCGCTGCCACGCCTAGCCGGCCAGTTCGCACGCAGGGCCCGCATGCTTGCGGTGGATTCACCGGCGCCTGCCGGCGCCAAACCCCTCACCCTGGCCCTCTCCCCCAAGGGGAGAGGGGACTCTGTTGAGGGGCCGTGCGCCACCGCCAGAGACCTGTGCGCACTCGGGACTGCGCGCGGGAGGAATGTTTGTTTCGAGGGTCTGCGTGCGGCACTCCTTGCAGTGCTGCTGCTCGCGGCCGCCCTGGTGCCGGCACTCGCGGCGGAGTCACGGCTCGCGGAGTTTCTCGCCAAGATCCAGCCGGCCGACCTGGTGGAGGGCGCCGACCGGTTCGGCGCGCCCGAGGGCACGCCGCCGCTGGCGCCGGTCTTCCAGGGCGATCATCTGCTCGGCTTCGCCTATCTCAACTCCGACGTCGTCGACTCGACCGGCTATTCGGGCAAGCCGATCCGGATACTCATCGCCCTCGACCCGGCCGGCAACCTGATCGGCGCCAAGCTCATGGAGCATCACGAGCCGATCGTGCTCGTCGGCATTCCCGAGGAAAAGATCCGCGCCGTCATCGATCATTTCCGCGGCACCGACATCCGGGCCATCGCCGCCGGCACGGCCCAGGAATCGAAGCCAGATATCGTCAGCGGCGCGACGGTGACGGTCCTGGTGATCGGCGACAGCATCATCCGCTCGGCGTTGAAGGTCGTGCAGGCGCGCGGCCTCGGCCAGCCGGCTGCGGCGGCGGCCGGGACGGCGACGGTCGTGACCAGCGTCGATCTCGGGAAGAGCGACATCGAGGATTGGCAGACCCTGCTCGGCGACGGCTCGGTGCGCCGGCTCCATCTCAGCGTCGCCGACATCAACGACGCCTATGGCCGCTCGGGCAATGCCGAGGCGGCGGCGCGCCCGGAGAAAGGTCCCCCCGACGACACCTTCGTCGATCTCTACGCGGCGCCCGCGACGATCCCGACGATCGGCCGCAGCCTGCTCGGCGACGTCGCCTACGGGCAGATGATGCAGAGCCTGCAACCCGGGCAGCAGGCGATCATCGTGATGGGCGCGGGCCGCTACTCCTTCAAAGGCTCCGGCTTCGTGCGTGGCGGCATCTTCGACCGCATCGAGCTGGTCCAGGGGCTGGAGAGCGTGCGCTTCCACGACCGGAATCACACGCGCATCGTCGAGCTCGCCGCCGCCGGCGCGCCGCCGTTCAAGGAGATCGGCCTGTTCGTAATCCCGCCGGATGCGCATTTCGATGCGGCGCAGCCCTGGCAGGTCAAGCTCCTCGTGCAGCGCGCGATCGGCGCGCTGCAGAAGGCCTTCCTGATGTTCGATCTGCACTACCTGCCGCCGGAGAAATACCTCAAGCATGAGCAACCGGCCGTCGTCGTGGCCGATGCCCCGCAGGTCTCGACGGAGGCGGCGCCGGGTTCGGCGGGCGAAAATCAGTCTGGTTCTTCCACGGCCTCCGAGATGCCGCTCTGGCAGCGCATCTGGAAGACCCGGTGGTTCGACGTGGGTCTTCTCATGGTCGCCATCGGCGCCCTGACGGTGATCTTCTTCTTCCAGGACTGGTTCATGCGGCGGCCGCGAATTTTCGTCCCGCTGCGCTATGGCTTCCTCGCCTTCGTGCTGCTCTGGCTCGGCTGGCTCGTCCACGCGCAGCCTTCCGTCGTCAACGTCTTGACGTACGTCAATGCACTGATGAGCGGATTCAAGTGGGATTACTTCCTGATGGATCCGCTGCTGTTCATCCTCTGGGTGGGGATCGCAGCTGCGCTTCTGTTCTGGGGGCGGGGGCCCTTCTGCGGCTGGCTCTGTCCCTTCGGCGCGCTGCAAGAGCTGACCAACAAGGCGGCGCGCCGGCTGAAGGTTCCGCAGATCACGGTGCCCTGGGGTTTGCACGAGCGGCTATGGCCCATCAAGTACATCATCTTCCTCGGCCTGTTCGGCGTCTCCATCTACTCGCTGGCGCTGGGCGAGCAGCTTTCGGAGATCGAGCCGTTCAAGACGGCGATCGTGCTGCGTTTCGTGCGGGCCTGGCCGTTCGTGGTCTTCGCCGGCGTGCTCCTCTTCGCCGGGCTGTTCATCGAGCGCTTCTTCTGCCGCTACCTCTGCCCGCTCGGCGCCGCCCTGGCGATTCCCGGACGCCTGCGCATGTTCGACTGGCTGAAGCGCTACCGCGAATGCGGAAGCCCGTGCCAGCGCTGCGCCGGCGAGTGTCCGGTGCAGGCCATCCGGCCGGAGGGTCAGATCAATGTCAACGAGTGCATCTACTGCATGCACTGCCAACTGCTCTACTGGGACGATCACAAATGCCCGGTGATGATCCAGCGACGGCTGAAGCGCGAGCGCCGCGCCGCTGTGACCTCACCGACCATGCGCCCGGCCGCGGCCGGCGATCCGATTACATAAGGATGGAATGAAGGAGACCGATGATGTCTGACGAAAACGATTCGAAGCCCATGTTCACGCGCCGCACCATGCTGACCGGCCCGGCGCGCGTGGCCGCTCTTGCCGGCGTCGCCGGCGTCGCGGGCGGCGGCGCGATCGGCGCCCTCGGCGGCGGACTGATCAAGTCGGCTCGCGCCGACGCCGGCCTCAAGGCTACGGTGGAGCCCGGCGAGCTCGACGAATACTACGTGTTCTCCAGCAGCGGGCAGACGGGCGAACTGCGCATTCTCGGCGTTCCCTCGATGCGCGAGCTGATGCGCGTCCCGGTCTTCAACCGCTGCTCGGCGACCGGCTGGGGGCTGACCAACGAAAGCCGGAAGATTCTGACCGAGGGCCTGACGCCCGAGACCAAGGAGTTCCTGAAGAACCGCGGCGGCACCTACCAGAACGGCGACCTCCACCATCCGCATATGACGTTCACGGATGCCACCTATGACGGCCGCTATGTCATCGTGAACGACAAGGCGAATACCCGCGTCGCCCGCATCCGCTGCGACGTGATGAAGGTGGACAAGATCATCCAGCTGCCCAACCAGTCGACCGTGCACGGCCTGCGGCTGCAGAAGTTCCCGAAGACCGGCTACATCTACGCCAACGGCGAGGACCGGGTGCCGATCCCCAACGACGGCAAGATCCTCGACGATCCCAAGCAGTATCACTCGATCTTCAGCGCGATCGACGTCGACAGCATGAAGGTCGCCTGGCAGGTGATGGTGACCGGCAACCTGGACAACGTCGATTCCGACTACCAGGGCAAGTACTGCTTCTCCACCTGCTACAACTCGGAAGAGGGCGTAAACACCGCCGAAATGACCGCCAACCCGCAGGACTGGGTGGTCGTGTTCAACCTCAAGCGGATCGAAGAGGCGGTGAAGAGCGG
>DATIXH010000127.1:0-4801 GCA_035518775.1 Candidatus Acidiferrum sp. | reverse complement strand
ATGACTTCGGCTTCTTCGCCTATGACAGCAAGGAGCAGTTCCTCGAGCGGTCGAAGGCCTATTGGAATCCGGGGAAGACGCAGGCGTGGGCGGATTTCGGCGTCGACATCGTGATCGGCCGGCGCGAGGGCTATTTCATCTACGATATGTCCGGCAAGCGGCTGATCAACCTGCATCTCAACGGCGGCACCTTCAACTTCGGGCATCGGCATCCGGAGCTGGTGGATGCGCTCAACCGTGCCAGCGCGCTGCTCGACGTCGGCAACCATCACTTCCCGGCGCTGGCGCGAACGGCGCTGGCGGAGGCGCTGGTGAAGACCTGCGCCGACAACATGCGTTACGTCATGTACGGCAGCGGCGGCGGCGAGGCGATCGACATCGCCATCAAGGCCGCGCGTTTCGCCAAGCAGCGGCGCAAGATCGTCTCGGTCATCAAGGCCTATCACGGTCATACGGGGCTCGCGGTCTGCGCCGGCGATCCCCGCTTCTCGCAGCTGTTCCTCAGCGACCGCCCCGAAGAATTTCCGCAGGTGCCGTTCAACGACCTGACCGCGATGGAGGATGCGCTGCGCAAGCGCGACGTGGCGGCGGTGCTGATGGAGACGATCCCAGCCACCTACGGCTTCCCCATGCCGAAGGAGGGCTATCTCAAGGGCGTAAAGCGCCTGTGCGAGAAGTACGACGCGCTCTACATCGCCGATGAAGTGCAGACCGGACTCATGCGCACGGGCGAGATGTGGGGGATCTACAAGTACGGCGTGATTCCCGACATGCTGGTGACTGCCAAGGGGATCGGCGGCGGGCTGATCTCGCTCGGCTGCGTCGTCGCCTCGGAGGAATGCGGCGGCTGGATGAAGAAGGACGGGTTCGGCCACATGTCCACCGGCGGCGGCGGCGAGCTCGGCTGCGTGGTGGCACTCAAGGTGCTGGAGATCTGCGCGCGGCCGGAGACGCGCTCGATGGTGCACTACATCTCGGAGTTCCTGGGGCATGGGCTGCAGGCGATCCAGTCGCTCTATGGCGACTTCTTCGTCGGCATCCGCCAGAACGGTACGGTGATGGGCCTGGAGTTCGACCATCCGAAGGGCGCCATGCACGTGATGAAGGCGCTCTACAAGAACGGCATCTGGGCGATCTTCTCGACCCTCGATCCGCGCGTGCTGCAGTTCAAGCCGGGCGTGCTGAAGACGCACGAGCTGTGCGCGGAAGTTCTGGATCGGGTCGAGGCCTCCATCGGCGAGGCGCGTGCGGAAGTGAAAGGGCTGGGCTCGCGCCGGGCGGCGTGAGCGACGAGGATGGCGACGGCGGAAGCACCCAACTACTGGAAGGACGCCGAGCGGCCGCAATCGGTGGAGGCGCGCGCCCGCATGATGCTGGAGCGCGCGCACTGGGCAGCGACCAGCTTCGCGACCTTCGACCGCGAGCGCACGCTGCGGGTGGCGAAGGCGGCGGCGGATGCCGGCTTCGCCAAGGCCGCGCACTATGCCGAGTGGGCGGTGCGCGAGACCGGCTTCGGCGTGGCCGAGCACAAGACGATCAAGAACGAGCTGTGCAGCCGCGGGATCTTCGAGCACTACCGCGACGCGGACTATGTCGGGAAGCGCGTGGATCCCGAGCGCAAGATCGTGGAGTTCGCGCAGCCGGCGGGCGTGATCTTCGCGCTGGTGCCCTCGACCAATCCGGTCTCGACCGTGTTCTACAAGATCGTGCTGGCGCTGCTGACGCGCAACGCCATCGTCATCAGCCCGCATCCCCTGGCCAAGGCCTGCTGCGCGGATGCGGCGAGGATGATGGGCGAGGCGGCGCAGAAGGCGGGCGCGCCCGACGGGGTGGTCCAGGTGATCGAGGAACCGACGATTCCCCTGATCGAGGCGCTGATGGCCGATGCGCGCACCGACGTGATTCTCGCCACCGGTGGCGTGGCCGTGGTGCGCGCCGCCTATCGCTCCGGAAATCCGGCGATCGGCGTCGGGCCGGGCAATGCGCCGGTGTTCGTGGACGCCACGGCCGATCTGCCCAAGGCGGCGAAGCGGATCGTCACCAGCAAGTCGTTCGACAACTCCATCCTCTGCACCAACGAGTCGGTGCTGGTGGCGGAGGAGGCGATCGCCGGAAAGCTGGAGCGGCATCTGCTGAACGAGGGAGCGCATCTCTGCGAGGGCGAGGAGCGCGAGCGCCTGTGCGGCTACCTGTTTCCCGAAGGTAAGTTCAATATGGCGGCGCTCGGCAAGGACGCGGCCTGGATCGCGAAGGAGGCGGGCCTGCGCATCTCCGCGCGCACGAAGATCCTGCTGGCGCCGTTCGGGCTGGCGGTGCCGGAGGAGCCGCTCGCGCGCGAGAAGCTGTGCCCCGTGCTCGGCTATATCCGCGTGCCCCACGCCAAGCGCGGCATCGACGTGAGCGGTGCCATCATGCGCATCGCCGGCAGCGGTCATTCCGCCGCCATCCACAGCCGCGACCCCAAGACCATCATGGCGTTCGCAGCGAACCTGCGGGCGCTGCGCGTGGCCGTAAACAGCCCCTGCAGCACGGGTGCGGCCGGCTTCGACACGCACCTGGCGCCGTCGATGACGATCGGGACCGGCTATATCGGGCGCAGCTCGATCGGCGACAATGTTGGGCCGCAGCATCTCGTCAACTGGGTGCGCATCGCCTACGACAAGGATGCTGCCGAGACGTTCGGCGATTTCGAGGGCATCGAGCCCTGGGACAGCACGGCGCGGCTGGCGCCGGAGATCCACCGCGCCGAGGACACCGGCGACATGAGCGCCGCCATGCGCGAGGAGATCCGCAAGGTGATCCTCGAAGAGCTGCGCGACCTTTTCATGGGATCCTGAGCATGGCCGAGCTGCGCTCCTTCATCTTCATCGACCAGCTGCAGCCGCGCACGATGTGCTATCTCGGCAGCTGGATCCGGGGCAGCCTGCCGCGCCGCGCCATGGCGGCGCAGATCATCGAGGTGGCGCCCGGCCTGGACATCGAGCCGCTGACCGACGTGGCGCTGAAGCATGCGGAGGTGCAGGGCGGCATCCTCGTGGTCGAGCGGCAGTACGGCTACCTCGAGATCCACTCGCGCTCCACGGCGGCGGTGCGCGCGGCGGCCGCGGCCGTGCTCGACGAGCTCGGCACCTCAGCCGACAAGGCGCTGAAGCCGCAGGTGCTGGCCTCGAAGATCGTGACGCGCATCGACCCCATGCACGCCTTCCTCATCAACCGCAACAAGCTGGGCTCCATGATCCTGCAGGGCGAATCGCTGTTCGTGCTGGAGATGCAGCCCGCGGCCTACGCCATCCTCGCCACCAACGAGGCCGAGAAGGCGGCCGACATCAAGGTCGTGGACTACCGCATGATGGGCGCCACCGGCCGCGTTTATCTCAGCGGCACGGAGTCGAACATCCGCGCGGCGGCGCAGGCCGCCGAGCAGGCGCTGGGGGCGCTGCAATGAGCGGCGACAAACCGGTCGACCGCGACGCCATCCGCGCGATGGTGCGGCAGGTGCTGCGCGATGCGCTGCCGGAGGCCGTGCGCGAGAAGATCGCCGCGCAGGCCGCGGAGACGGCGGCGCCGAAGAAGAGGACGGAGGCGCGCGCGGCGGACTCCGACGCCTCGAAGGTCGAGGAGGTGAGCATCGCGAGTGATGCCGAGCTGGCCGCCTTCGTGCGCCGCGTGATCGAGCAGCGCGAGGCGCTCCAGGCGGGGCGGCTCAAGTTCCGGCTGAAGCGCGCGCGCAAGGCGACGGAGGCTGAGCCCGCGAAGGGCGGCGGCGAGCGCGTCGACAAGGGCATCGTCACGGAGAAGAGAGTCATGGCCGCGGCCAAGGCCGGCAAGCGGCTGGTCGTCGGCAAGGGCGTCGTGGTGACGCCGCTGGCGCGCGACAAGGCGCGGCAGCTGGGCGTCGAGATCGAGAGGGAATGACCATGCAGCGCGCAATCGTCATCGGCAACGTGTGGTCCACCAAGCGCCTGAAGGAGATCCCCAGCGGCGCCATGCTGGAGATCGAGCTGGAGGACGGCAAGGGCACGCGGCTGGTCGCCTTCGACGTGCTGGGCTGCGGCGTGGGCGAGCGCGTGCTGGTCTCGACCGGCTCGGTCGCCGCCGCCTGGTTCTCCGGCAAGGCCCCGCCCATCGACGCCCTCATCATCGGCTCGATCGACGAGCCGTCGGCGAAGAGCGACAAGGCGAAGAAGTGACCTGAATTGGGACGAACGAGGAGAGAGCAATGTCCAACGCCATCGGAATGATCGAGACCAAGGGCTATGTGGCGGCGCTGGCCGCCGCCGACGCCATGGTGAAGGCCGCCAACGTGACCATCGTCGGACGGGAACAAGTGGGCGACGGGCTGGTCGCCGTCATCATCAACGGCGACGTCGGCGCGGTGAAGGCGGCAACCGAGGCCGGCGCCGAGGCCGCGACCTCGATCGGCGAGCTGGTGTCGGTGCACGTCATCCCGCGGCCGCACGCCGACCTCGCCAAGCATTTCACCTCGGTCCCGAAGTAGCAGCCGCCCGCCTCCTCGCCGGAGGCATCTGTCATGACCGAGCTTCGCGTCTATCTGCTGGTCGAGGACCTGCGGCCGCAGTTCGCGGCCTATATGGGCACGCCGACGCGGGCGCGCGGCTATCCGCCGCTCGAGGGCAGCCATTCGCTGATCATCGAGGTGGCGCCGGGCCTCGCCATCGAGCGCGTCACCGACCTGGCGCTGAAGTCGGTGCCGTCGGTGGAGCCGGGCATCCTCTTCGTCGAGCGCCAGTTCGGGGTGCTGGAGCTGCACGGCAGCGATCTCGGCGAGGTGAAGCGCGCG
>DATIXH010000126.1:0-4695 GCA_035518775.1 Candidatus Acidiferrum sp. | reverse complement strand
CGCCTACGACATCACGCCCTACATCCGCGAATCGATCTACGAGGTGTTCTTCACGCTCCGCGATGCCATCATTCTGGTCGCCATCGTCGTACTGTTCTTCCTGCAGGACTGGCGGGCGATGATTTTGCCCATGATCGACGTGCCAGTGTCGCTGATCGGCACGTTTGCGGTCATGGCCGCGTTCGGTTTCAGTCTCAACAACATCTCGCTGTTCGGCCTGGTGCTGGCCATCGGCATCGTCGTCGATGACGCCATCGTCGTGGTCGAGAACGTCGAGCGCAATATCCGCGAAGGCATGTCGCCGACGGAGGCGGCGCACCGTACCATGGACGAGGTCGGCGCCGCCCTCATCGCCATCGCCATCGTGCTGTCGGCGGTCTTCGTCCCGGCGGCCTTCATCCCCGGCATCTCCGGCCAGTTCTTCCGCCAGTTTGCGGTCACCATCGCCTCGGCCACGGTCATCTCCTGCTTCCTGTCGCTGACCCTGAGTCCGGCGATGTGCGCCATCCTGTTCAAGCCGCATGTCGAGAATCCGCGGCGGCCGGCGCTCCCGGTACGGCCGATCCACGCCTTCTTCCGCGGCTTCAACCGGGCCTTCGCGGCCATGTCCAGCGGCTACGCCGCGGCCACCCGGCGCCTCGTGCGCCTCAGCGTCCTGATGCTCGTCGTCTACGCCGGCCTGATCGCGCTGACGGGCTGGCAGTTCGCCCGCACGCCCACCGGCTTCATCCCCCAGCAGGACCAGGGTTACCTCATCACCGTCCTCCAGCTCCCGCCCGGCAGCTCGCTCGCCCGTACCGACGAGGTCGTGCGCCGCACCGCCAAGCTCATGCTGGGAACGCCCGGCATCAGCCATGTCGTGCCGTTCGCCGGCTTCGACGGCGCCACCTTCACCAACGCCCCCAACGCCGGCGTGATCTTCTCGGCCCTGGCCCCCTTCGCAGAGCGGGCGGAGCAGGGGCTCTCCGCCGTCAAGATTCTGGGCGAGCTGAACCAGCGCCTGAGCAGCGTCCAGGAAGCCTTCATCATCACCATCCCGCCGCCGCCCGTGCGCGGCATCGGCAATGCCGGCGGCTTCAAGATGATGGTGCAGGACAAGCGCGGCCGCGGCCTCGACGCGCTCGACGCCGCCAATCAGGACATGGTCGGCGCCGCCAACCAGACGCCCGGCGTGGTCGGCGCCTTCTCGCTCTTCAACACGCGCACGCCCAAGATCTACGCCGACATCGACCGCGTGCGCGCGGAGATGCTGGGCGTCTCCGCCGACAAGGTGTTCGAGACGCTGGAGGTGTATGTCGGCTCGGCCTTCGTCAACGACTTCAACCTGCTGGGACGCACCTATCGCGTGACGGCCCAGGCCGACGGCAAGTTCCGCCAGAACCTGCGCGACATCGCCAACCTCAAGACCCGCAACGACGCCGGCGCCATGGTGCCGATCGGCTCCGTCGCCTCCTTCCGCGACATCACGGGCCCCTACCGGGTGAGTCGCTACAACCTGTTCCCCGCCGCCGAGATCCAGGGCAACACCCCGCCCGGCTACTCCACCGGCCAGACCCTGGCCGCCATGGAGAAGCTGGCCGCCGAGCGCCTGCCCGACGGCTTCGGCTACGAGTGGACCGAGCTCGCCTATCAGCAGAAGCTGGCCGGCAGCAACGGCCTGCTGGTGTTCGTCGCCGCCGTGATCTTCGTGTTCCTGGCGCTGGCCGCGCAATACGAAAGCTGGAGCCTGCCCTTCGCCGTCATCCTGATCGTGCCGATGTGTCTCCTGGCGGGCGTCACCGGCCTTCAGCTCCGCCACCTCGGCGTGGATATCCTGGGCCAGATCGGCTTCGTCGTGCTGGTCGGCCTCGCCGCCAAGAACGCGATCCTCATCGTCGAGTTCGCCAAGCAGGCGGAGGAGCGCGGCGCCGACCGCTTCGCCGCCGCCGTCGAGGCCGCCCACACCCGCCTGCGCCCCATCCTCATGACCTCGCTCGCATTCATCCTCGGCGTGGTTCCCCTGGTGACCGCCGTCGGCGCCGGCGCCGAGATGCGGCAATCGCTGGGCACCGCCGTGTTCAGCGGCATGCTCGGCGTCACCTTCTTCGGCCTCTTCCTTACGCCGATCTTCTACGTCGTGACCCGCCGGTTCTCGTTGCTCTTCCAGGCCGTCCGCGGCCGCTCCGCACCGGCGCACGCAGCGGCCGAGTGAACGAATGCCTGCACGCCCGACGTGCGTCCTTCGACAAGCTCAGGATGAGGGGAAGTCTTCGTGGCATAAAGAATCTGCCTCATCCTGAGCTTGTCGAAGGACGCACAGTGGCGATCCCAGCCGCCTGCGCTCAGCCGCTCATCAACTGGCCTATGAACGCCCGGAAATTCCGCAAATAGAACGCCACATCCTCCGCGCCGGCCGCGAACGACACCGTCGGCCCGGCCGTGATGACCGATTCCCACACGCCCCTGTTAGCCATGTACAGCCGCAAGAGCTGGTGCACGTCCGGCCGCGCCATCGCCCGCGCGGCGGCAGCCGTCTGCGGGAAATCGGGGCCATAGTTGAAGCCGGCGCGGCAGAACAGCCGCTGCGCCCGCCAGTCGAGCCCGGCCTCTCGATAGGTCTCGTCGAGTCCATCCGCCAGCTGCGCGCCCAGCGCATTCGCGCGCGCATAGGCCGCCGGCGTCAGCACCTGCTCGAGCGTCGCGCGCGCCGCCGCCATCGACAGCGCGTTGCCGTAGAGCGTGCCGCCGGTGGCGACGCCGCCGACGGACTCGGCCGGCGCGCCCGGCAGCGGCGGCGCGTCCTCCAGGTGCCGCGCCAGCGCCGCGCTCACGCCATAGGCGCCGATCGGGACGCCGCCGCCGAGGCACTTGCCGAGCCCGACCGCGTCGCACTCCAGCTGCCACGCGCCGACCAGCCCGCCCGGCCCCGCCACGAAGGTATGCGCCTCGTCATAGGCCAGCAGCGTGCCGGCGTCGCTGGTGAGCGCGCGCAGTCCCGCATGAAATCCCGTATCCGGCAGCACCACGCCCACGTTGGTGAGGGCCGGCTCCGCGATCACCAGCGCCACGTCGCGCGGCGCCAGCGCGCGCTCGACCGCGGCCAGGTCGTTGTAGTCGACCATCTTCGCGCGCAGCGCCGGCTCGGCCGGCAGGCCCGCCATCTCCGGCTGCACGCGTCCGTCCTGCACGACCACCAGCGTGTCCTCGATATGCCCGTGGTACTTGCCGTCGAACATGAGAATCTGGTCCCGCCCGGTGGCGTGGCGGGCGAGGCGGATGATCTCGGCATTGGCCCCTGACGCCGAGAGCGTGAACTGCCAGCAGGGCAGGGGATAGCGCCGCGCCAGTTCCTCGGCCACGGCGATCGCGTCCTCCGTGGGCAGCAGGAACTGGCTGCCGCGCCGCATCCGCTCGGCCACGGCCGCCACGACCGCCGGCGGTCCGAACCCGCCGTTCATGCTGAGATCGGCGACGTTCATGTCGAGATAGCGGTGGCCGTCGACGTCGCTGAACCAGGCGCCGTCGCCCTCGGCCGCGAAGATCGGCGGATGCTGGTAGATCGCCGTCATCCAGCCCATGGGTACGCCGCGCGCCATCGACCGCCGCGCCCGCGCCAGCAGCGCCGCCGACCGCGGCCGCGCCTCCGCAAAGTGCGCCGCCTCGCGCGCCGTCAGGCTGGCGATATGGGCGGGATCGGGGTTGCGCATCGCCTTGCCTCCTTTGATTTTGATCAGCGTGTCCACCGACGCGTCGACCCGCAAGGGCATGAAGACCAGCGAGGGCATGAAATGGATCTCCGGCCCTTGCGTCCCTCCGGTTGTCACCCCGGCGAAAGTCGCTATCGGATTCACACATTTCTGCAGGACGCACGGCCGCGATCCCAGGCTCATGCAAGCGATTGATCCGACTCGCCAACTTGTGTGCATCCCATAGCGGCGAAAGTCGGGGTCCACATTCCAAAGGCCTGTGTTCATCGGCCCCGGCTTTCGCCGGGGTGACAATCGATACTTGAAGGTCTGATGGAGTCAGAGGCGCTGCGCCGAAGGGCGGTAATAGCGGACCTGTCACCCCGCCTTGTCCCAGCGGCAGCTGAGCTTCAGCTCCGCGGCGGTGTTGCCGACCGTGGCGAGGCAGGCCTGCTCCTTGCCCGGCGGGATCGAGACCGCGATGCGCGTCGCGTAGTTGACGCCGCCGCTGCCGGGCACGCGCTCGGAGTTCATGCGCACGATGTTGGCGCCGTAGCCGACGAACGCCTCCGACAGCCGCGCGATCAGCCCGGGGCTGTCCGGCCCGACGATTTCGATGCGATGGGTGATGTGGCCGGACGGCCCGTGCACGGGCTTGAAGGAGAAGTCGCTCACCGTCAGCTTGGCGTCGCGCAGCTCCGGCAGGTCCTTCAGCTCATCCTCCACCTGCCCGAGCGAGAGGTCCTCGGGCACCTCGCACACCGTCGTGAACTCCGCTCCGGTGCCCAGCACCGCAAAGGTCGTATCGCCCAGATTGACCCCGAGATCGAACAGCCGCCCGGTGATCGCCGCGATCAGCCCGGTGCGATCCTCGCAGAGAATGGAAACGAGCGCCGTCTTCGCCATGCCCCCATCATGAGCCATTCCCGCGCCCCAACACAACTGGTCCGTTCGGAAGAAAGACTCACCGCAGAGGCGCAGAGGCGCAGAGCAGGAAAGTTGGAACCACAGATGAACACGGATCAACACA
>DATIXH010000125.1:0-15792 GCA_035518775.1 Candidatus Acidiferrum sp. | reverse complement strand
TCGCCGCCGCCGCCCGCCTCGCCATCGACGTGCATCATTCGATCGTGGTGGGCGACAGCGTGTGGGACCTGCTGGCCGCCCGCCGCGCCGGCGCCCTCGGCGTCGGCCTGCTCTCCGGCGGCTACGGCCAGGACGAACTGGAGCGCGCGGGCGCCTACCGCGTGTACGAGGACCCGAAGGACCTGCTCAACCACCTGGATGAGGTGGGCGTGAGAAGGTAGGTTGGCCTCGTTGCCCTTTGCGCCCCATTCTGCGATCTTTCGAGCGACCAGCGCATGACATGTGAGAACAGGTGTGGTTCGCAAGGCCGCAAGACGCAGAGCGCCGGTAGCGCGGCGCGGTGAGCTGCGGGTCAGGCCGTCGCCCAAGAAGCGTGCTTCCTCGGCGGCGCGCAACGCGGCCGCGCGACTCAAGTTCGAGCGTCTCGCGCGCCGTTGGCGGCGTGACACGGCCGTTCTCTCCTCCACCATCGACATCGCCATGCACCCCTCCTACCAGGCCATCATCGGCATGGGCGAGATTGCCGTGCCGTTGATCCTGGGGTCGCTGTCGCGTCGCATCGAGCACTGGTTCTGGGCGCTCGAGGCGATCACGCAGGACAATCCCGTGCCGCGACGGTCCCGGGGCGACATCGAGGCAATGGCGCGCGCCTGGCTGATTTGGGGTCACGAGAGGGGGCTGGTGACGCTCGATGCCAAAGCAGCGGCTGCCTAAGCAGATCCTGGCCCTCTTTCCGCACCTGAATTCCCTCAATCATTTCGTTACGAGCGCCGCCGATGCCCGCTACAACTGCGCGGCCTGGGCGGCGAATGACACGAAGCGGTGGTGGGACCGCTTTCAATACTGGCCGCCAGATGCCGAGCGGACCGACTCGCTCGCAGCTGCGCAGGGCGCGTTCGCGTCAATCGGTTTCGTTCCGTGCGAAGACGGGAAGATCGAGGCCGGAGTCGAGAAGATCGCGATCTACGAGAGCGATGGACGCTGGAAGCACGTGGCGAGGCAATTGCCCGATGGCCACTGGACGTCCAAGCTCGGACAAGCCCAAGACATTTGTCACCGCACGGTCGGGGCGTTGTTCTCCGACGCCTACGGACGCAGCGTCGTCTTCATGCGGCGGCCACCTCAGGCGTGAGGACAGCCTCGCTGCTATCGCCAGTCCGACCGTGGACGGACTTGCTTCTAATGCGAAGTCATCAATCGAGAAAATGAATCCGGTGTGTGAATTTCGCAGTTGCTGTTGTGGAGCCAGATGGCGGGGAAGCGCCCGTGGAGAGCGCGCCACAAGGCGAGGAGATCGTCGAGTCTGCATGCTCCGAATACGGGCGACCCGCCCCATCCGACTTGGTCGGTTTCGAACAGCGTCATCCCGACGAACAGAAAGCTCTGGCCGTGCTCCCACCCCGCTTGCCATTGCCGCCATGACGGATTGGCATCGTGCACAAGGCTGAAGCCGGGATAGGCGAGAAATGCCTGTGCGATGACGTCCGGTGGATACATCGCCACCTCCTGAAGACCGACACTCGATGCGGGAGGATCCAGGATCTCGCGCGGGCCGGGAATGAACGCCCAGTCGCTGTCCGCCAATTGAATCATGCGGTCACGGCATGGCCTTCAGCACATCTCGCGCCGCCTGCGTGACCTCCTGGATCGAGCCGAAGCGCGTGCGCTCCACCATCAGGGCGCGGGCCAGGCGCAGGGCGCGGCGTTCGCATTGGGCGCGGCGGTCCGGGTCCTTGATGCTCTCGAGATCGAGGACGTGGGCGAGGCCGAGGATGCGGCGGATCATCTTGGCGGCGGCGAAGCCGAGGGTGTCGGCGAACAGCCGGCGCATGTAGGCGTATTGCAGGCCGGCGAAGGCGCGGCGGCCGGGCTCGTCGGCGAACAGCGCCTTCGGATACACATCGCCGGCGGCGGCGTCGCTGTTCCAGAGCGCCAGGAAGCGGGCGGCGAATTCGGTCCAGACGGCCTCGGCCTGCGCCAGGATCCACGCCTGATAGTCGCGGCGGGCGCCGGGTGCCTCGGCGTGGCCGTCCTGGCTGTAGTAGGACAGCAGCAGGTTGCCGATGACGGCGCCGGTGTCGAAACCCATGGGGCCGTACATCACGAATTCGGGATCGATCACCTTGGTCGACTCCTCCGTGACCATGATCGAGCCCGTGTGGAGGTCGCCGTGGATCATGGCCTCGGTGTCGCAGAGGAATTGCTCCTTCAACTCGGAGACGGCGATCTTGAGGGCGACGTCGGCACGCACGGCGGCCGCATCGGCGTCGAGCTGGGGCGTGGTCCAGCGATTCAACTCCGCGATGCGGTAGGGATCGGTGAAGATCAGATCCTCCGTGATCTTCCACAGCATGATGTTGCCGGCCAGCTCGCCGACGCGCCGCTTTTTTTCGCCGGCGGGCAACGCGAGGTCGGAGGTGCGGAAGAGCGTCTCCGCCAGGAAGCGCGCGATGTCCGAGGCGAAGCGCGGATAGCGCACGGCCGCGATCATGCCCTTGCGCATGATGATATGGCCGTCGAGGCAATCCATGACGGTCATGGAGGCGGTCGCATCGAAGAGGTGCACCGTCGGCACGAGGTCGGGTGCGTGCTTCGCCTCCTCGACCAGCGCGATGTGCTCGTAGTGGGCGCGCGAGAGCGGCAGCGGCCAGCTCTCGCCCACGAGGCGCACATAGGGCAGCGCCTGTTTGGCACAAAGCGAGCCGGCAGGCCCGCGCACCAGGAAGACGAGGTTGAGGTTGCCGTCGCCGACCTCCTCGATGCGCCAGAGCGCGGCCGTGCCGCCGAGGCGCGCGGCCAGCTGCGGCTTGCCCGCGAGATAGCTCCGCAGGCTGTTGGCGTCGTGCGGCCGGTAGCCCGGCGGTGGCGGTTCCAGGGTCGTGCTCATCGGTGAGAGGATGGATGGCGGTCAGATCTGGTGGCCGAGCTTGCGGGCGCTCTGCAGGAAATTCGCATATTGGGACTTCTGCTTCTCGATGCCGAGCTTCTGCACGATCTTGATCCAGGCTTCCGCCGCCTCGTCAAGCGCCTGCTGCGAGGTCAGCTCGCCCGCCACCGCCCGCGCGATGCTGCGGCCGAGGGCCTCGGCATAGGCGGTCGTGCCCTCCCAGTAGAGCTGGGGATAACCGACCTGCACGTTCTTGAGGCCGCCGTCGAGATAGTCGCGCGCGGTCGCGAAGTTGCGGAAGATGCCGGCGTTGACCGGCCACAGCTCGTTGTCGACGTCGCGTTGCGGGTTCGGCTTGAGATAGAGCTGCGCCGAGGCGTCGGCGTAGTGCGAGGCGCCGAACGGCTTCGAGGCGCAGTAGGGGTCGGCCACGATGTGGTTCGAGACCTGCGGATGCGACATGCGGTAGATGAAGTAGAAGGCGGCATCCTTCATCGGCTGCGGCGCGTTCTTCGGGATCGACGCCGCCCGGCACCAGCCCGTCACCGAGCGGTGGGCGACCGTGCCGTCGGCCTGCTTCCAGCCCGGCAGGATGTCGGCCCCCTGGTCCTCGGCACGGTCGGGGCCCTGCAGCTGGGCGGTGGACTTCGCCAGGTCCATCCACCAGATCGCCATCACGTCCGAGCCCGACTGCCAGCGCTGCACCGCTTGCGTAACGCTCATCGCCTCCTTGCCCGGCGGGCCGAACTTGGCGATCTGCTTGAGCATGTCGAGGGCGGCGACCGCCGCCGGCGTGTTGATCGTCGGCGTCATGCCGGCGTCGAAATAGTTCACGCCGCTGCCGGCAGCGATGCTCATCCACACGCCCCAGGCGAGGACCGGCGGATCGCTGACGATCGAGGCCCCGTAGATGCCCTCGTTCGACAGCTCCTCGGTGAAGAACTGCACGCAATCCACGAACTCCGGCCAGGTCTTGGGCGGCAGCAGCTCGCGCTGGAAGCGGGCGGAATACTTCTTCTGCAGGTCGGGATCGGCGAAGCGCGACTTGCGGTAGTGCAGGACGTGGACGTCGCCGTCGAGCATCACGCCGTAGGTCTTGCCGTTCCACTTCGTGTAGAACTCGCCGTAGGACGGCATGACCCAGTCGAGATAGTCGCGCGCGCTCGGGTAGCGCAGGAAATACTCGTCGAGCGGCTCGAGCTCGCCGGTCTCGGCAAAGGCGCCGAAGAACGGACAGGGGTACTGGAGCCAGTCGCAGTGCGGCTGCGGCGCCAGCAGCTCGGGCAGGAGCTGGTCCAGGGCGGCCGCGCCGTCATATTGCTGGCGGCTCTTGATGCCGACGCCGGCGTCCTTCATGAACAACGGCGACAGCCAGAGCGGCGCGTGCAGCCAGCCGGAATCCTGGAAGTAAGTCAGTTCGACGTTGCTGAACTTGCCGCCGTCGGGCGGCGTGACGATGGCGTCGTCGGCCTGCGCCCGCGGCCTGCCGCCGCCGAGCAGCAGCCCGCCGGCCGCGCCGGCCGACTGCAACAACCTCCGGCGCGTGAGTTCGCCGGCGCGGATCACTCGCCCCTGGTCCGCTTGCATGAGCCCATGGCGACCTCCTCCGCACGCAACGCCGTCCGCAGGAACGCCAGCGCCATAGACGGATGAAAGGAATTTCATCCTTTCACGGGGCCAGGGGACAACGGCGGCAGCCGCTCGAGAGGGCCGCCGCACGCAGGCCCCGCCCTGTTGCGATACCGCAAAGCGCAGGGCCTCGTCGCCGCCTCTGCGCGCCGTCGCTGATCGCCTCCCGTGCCGACTTGTCTACTGCGCTGCTGCCCGGCACATTGTACGGACGCTATGTTCTCCGACCGCTGGAGCAAGTCAAGTGCCAAGCGCCCCGGATCAAGGAAAAGCGCGGGCGGCGCGCGCACGCCGCGATGGCGTCCTGCTCTCGGTCGATGTCGGCACCGGCAGCGCGCGCGCCGCGCTGTTCGACCCGCAGGGCCGCGTCCTGGCGCGCGCCAGCCATCCGATCCGGCTGGAGCGCCCGGCGCCCGACCACGCCGAGCATTCGAGCGACGACATCTGGCGCGCCGTCTGCGCGGCCGTGCGCGCGGCCCGCGCCGAGGCAAGAATAGATTCCCGTGACGCGCTGGGCATGAGCTTCGATGCCACCTGCTCGCTGGTGGCGCTCGGCGGCGACGACCGGCCGGCGAGCGTGTCCGTCACCGGCGACGACCAGTGGAACGTGATCGTCTGGCTCGATCATCGCGCTGCGGCCGAGGCCGAGGAAGTGACGGCGACGCAGCATCGCGTGCTCGCCCATGTCGGCGGCGCGATGTCGCCGGAGATGGAGATCCCCAAGCTGATGTGGCTGAAGCGGCAGCAGCCGGCGCAGTGGCGGCGCTACGGCCGCCTCCTCGATCTCGCCGACTACCTGGTGTGGCGCGCGAGCGGCGTCGACGCGCGCTCGGAATGCACGCTGGCCTGCAAGTGGACCTACCTCGCCCATGAGCGTCCGGGCTGGCAGGCCGATTTCCTGCGCAAGGTCGGACTCGCCGATCTCAAGCGGCGCGCCCGCCTGCCCGACCGCGCCAAGCCCATCGGGCAGCGCGTCGGCATGCTCACGGAAGCGGCGGCGGCCGAGCTCGGGCTGTCGACCGACTGCCAGGTCGGCGTCGGCCTGATCGACGCCCATGCCGGCGCGCTCGGCGCCCTCGGCCCGGAGCTGGGCGGCGAGCGGCTCGACCATCACATCGCCATGATCGCGGGCACCTCGACCTGCCAGATGGCGCTGTCGCGCGAGCCGCGCTTCGTGCCGGGCGTGTGGGGTCCGTACTTCGGCGCGGTCGCGCCGGGCCTGTGGCTCAACGAGGGCGGACAGTCTGCCAGCGGCGCCCTGCTCGACCATCTCCTGGACTGGACGGCCGAAGGGCGCGCGCTCGGCCGCCGCGGCCACGACACCATTCTCGGCCGCATCAACGAACTGCGCGCCCGGGAAGGCGCCGCCTTCGCCGGCGACCTGCATGTGCTGCCCGACTTCCACGGCAACCGCTCGCCGCTGGCCGACCCGAAGGCGCGCGGCGTGATCAGCGGCCTGGCGCTCGATGGCTCGCTCGACGCCGTGGCGCGGCTCTACTACGCCGGCGCCGTCGCCATCGCCCTCGGCAACCGCCACATCCTGGAGCGCCTGGGCGAGCACGGCTATCGCATCGATCATCTGCACCTGACCGGCGGCCACGTGCGCAATCCGCTGCTGGTGGAGCTCTACGCCGACGCCTCCGGCTGCACCGTCGTGCTCGGCGAGGAGGAGGACGGCGTGCTGCTGGGCACCGCCATGGTCGCGGCCGTGGCGGCCGGCGTGTATCCGTCGCTCGCCGAGGCGGCCGCCGCGATGGCGCGGGCGGGGCGCATCGTAGCGCCGTCGGCCGACGCCCGCGAACATTTCGACGCCCGCTACCGCGCCTACCTCGCCATGCAGGACCACAGCCGCGCGCTCGAGGAGATCATGGCCTCGCGCCGTCCCGCCCGCGCGCGCCGCTCGCGCCGGGCGTCCTGAAGCGAGTCGCTCAGAACGGCGTCGCGTCGGCGAAGCGCCGCAGCACGTTCTCGGTGATGCGGGAGACGTTGTTGTTGTAGTTGTCGTGCGACAGGCTGCCCATCCAGGCGATCGAGCCGGTGGTGAAGACGGCGCCGCCGCCGGGCATCTCGTAGAATACCATGTCGGCGCGCACGAGGTCGGACTGGCTGCCGGTGAGGTCGGGCGTGTTCACCAGGATCTCCTCGCACACGACCATGTAGAGATCGGTGTGGCCCTCCGACGAGGCCAGCACCAGCGCATGTGGCGGCGTGCCGAGCCGGCGGTCGGCGCGGTCGAGCTCGAGGCCGGCGGCCCCGCCTCCGACCAGGCCGAAATCGCCGATCCGCTCGTCCTGGCCGATGCCCTCGAAAATGAAGGCGGCACGCGGATCGAAGCTGTCGGGTTTGCGGCGGTAATAGGAGCAGAGGTCGAAGCCCTGGGCGGTGAACCCGGCGCCGGCCAGCAGGTTGGGCGGTCGCCCCTGGCGTCGCCAGAGACCGCCATATTCGCCGGTGAAGCTGTGATAGTACTCGCCCGGCTCGGCCGCCCAAGTGCGGATGCCGCCTTCCGCGCGGCGCACCTCGATCACGCCCGGCAGCTCGCTGTGGAAGGCGATGCGCCAGTAGAAGCCGTTGGCGCCCAGATACATCAGGCGACCGCCGCGCTGCGTGAACTCCTGCAGCGCGTCGAGCATGCGCTTGGTGTGATACTCCGGGTGCGAGCCCGTGAGCACGACGCGGTAGCGCTTCAGCAGGTCGTAGCCCTCGGCGTTGAGGTCCTCGTCGGTGATGACGTCGTAGCCGAAGCCCTTGGTCTCCAGCCAGTCGATCAGGTGCAGGTCGGCGTTGAACTGCCACAGGCCCGAGCCGGTGGCGCCCAGCCAGGAGGCGTACTTGGGCCGCATGTTCAGGATCGGCCGCAGCCGCGAGGAGTAGCAGACGCCGCTGCCGTCGGAATGGGTGTCGTAGAGCGCGCCGCCGAGCTCGCGGTGCTCGCCGATATAGAGGTCCTGCGGCTGCAGCGTCACGAGGCGGCCGATCACCATCTCGGACGCACTGCCGTCGACCGAGTTGTGGTCGTTGGCATAGGCCATGTAGTTCGCCGTCGGCGCCAGGAAAGCGATGTCCGCCGTCGGCTGGTTGCGCTTGGGTCGCACAAAGAACGGAATATAATCCTCATGTTCCTCGGAACGGACATGCGCGGCGTAGACGCCGCTGCGCAGCCCCTCGGGCACGCGGAACGAGAAGTCCGTCAGCCAGCCGCAGTCGTAGATGTCGTCGTCATGGAAGTGGATGGCGCCGTACTGCTCCGGCGCCAGCTGCCAGTTCATCTGCGTGCCGTCCCAGTTCCAGCCCTTCATGGCGCGGGCCGGCAGGTTGACGATCTGGCCGTCGAGCCGGCTGGGCGCGCGGTCGCGGATGCGCGTCGTGGTCGTGTCCTGCGCGAAATCCCAGACCGCCACGACCTGGGGCGCGGCCAGCGCCTCGGCCGGGTTGCGCACAAAGCGGCCGGCGGCGGCGGGCTCGACCGCGCCCGCGAACAGACGCACGGAATCGATCTTGCCGTTGTAGTGCCCGTCCAGGATCGCGCGGCCGCCGGTGACTAGCTCGGCCACCCAGGCGGCCATGGCCAGCGGCCCGTCGCTCTTTTCGACCGCCGTCGGCGGAACGATGGCGCGCGCCTCGCCGTTGGAATCGACGCCCGGATAGGTCGCGACCGCCTCCTGCCAGACCCGCGCCTCCTGCCGCTCGGCATCGAAGCTGGCGCCCACGCAGTGCCATTCGCGCTGCAGCAGGGGCCGCCCGGCGGCGACCGTGACCGTCTTGCGGCCGTCGCCGAGCAGAAGTGCGACGCCGCCCGCCTCGTCGATGACCAGCGCCCAACCCTTCTGGCTGTCGGCCAGCCAATGGGTCACCAGGGCCTGACGGCCCTTCCTGGGCGTGGTCGGCCAGACCATGGCCACGACGGTGAAGCTCTTGAACGCATCGAGCGCGGAGGTGCGCGGCACCACGATCGCCGACCCCGCATGCACCGGCTGCCGCCGCCCGCGATAGGTGCCATGGACCGGCGTTTCCAGCTCTTCCGCCTTGAAGCCGGGCCCGGCCGGATTGGTATCGCCGTGGATGAGCCGCACGATGTCCGCCCGGTAGGTCGAAATGCCGTCGCAGCTCACCATGAAGCGGATGGGCTCGCCCGGCATGACGCTGAACCGATCCGCATAGCCCACGATCTTCATGGCTCCCCCGCCCCTCGTTCACGGACATCCGCGATAAGATCGAAGCGGCAAGGGATTTGCAAGGCGGACTCCCCGGTGTTGACCCATATCAAGGCGCTCCCGATATCGGCAGGAGACGATAGATAGGAGGTTCAATCCATGGCTTCGACCGGCAAGAAGATCTCAGCGAAATCGGGTTCCGCGACTCCTCCTGCAAGCGGCGAGGAGGTGCGCAAGATCGTCGGACGCATCAGCGATGATCGCCTCGCGGCAGTCCTGGCGACGGGCGCGACCGCCGCCCAGGTGACGGAGGCGTTCACCTGGCTGACGAGCGACGATTACATCGCCGCCCGTCACCAGCCGCCCCTGACGGGCGTCGTCTCAGAGGTCTACGAGCTTCTGAAGCCCGAAATAGCGGAAGTCGACGAGGAGCGCCCGCCGTCGTCATAGCAGCGTCCGGGCACGTTCAGCCTCCACTAACGCCGTACAACAACAACGAGTCACGACGCATGGCAAACCAGGAATTCCCGCTTCAGATTGCCTTCCGCAACATCGATCCGTCGGCGGCCATCGAGGCCCGGGTGCGCACGGCCGCGCGCAAGCTGGCGCGTTTCCACGGCCGCATCACGAGCGTCCGTGTGGTGATAGCGGCGCCGGAAAATCGTCACCACCGCGAGCGCCTGTACGACGTGCGGATCAGCCTTGCGGTTCCCGGCGGCACGATCTGGATCAATCGCGGCGGCCAGCTGAACCTTGCGCATGCCGACGTCTACGTCGCCATTCGCGACGCCTTCAACGCCGCCGTGCGGCGGCTGGAGGACTTCGTGCGGCGCCACGAGAGCAAGATGAAGCATCACGAGGCCGCGCCCCATGGCGTGGTCAGCCTCGTCAATCGCGAGGAAGGCTACGGCTTCATTGCCGGCGCCGCCGGCGACGAGGTCTATTTTCACCGCACGAGCGTGGTCAACGATGCGTTCAACCGCCTGCGGAAGGGCGCCAAGGTGCGCTATACGCTCGGCACCAAGGCGCGCGGGAGCAGCCCGCAAGCCAGCACGGTACACCGCGTCGGCAAGCACAATCCGGTCGGGCCGGTCTGACCACCCCCTAGCAGGAGCAGCAGATGTTCAAGAATATCCTCGTTCCCTTGGACGGATCCAAGCACGCCAAGCGGGCCACGGTCGTGGCGACCGACCTGGCTCTGCGCTACAAGTCCCGGCTGCAGTTCATCGCCGTCACCAAGAAGGTGCCGCCGCGCATCTCCGAGGACCTGCGCCACTACATGGAGATCGAGAACCTCACGGGCTCGCCCGGCGACCTCGTATCCGACACCGTCGCCAAGATCCTGGCCGATGCCGAGAAGCATGCGCGCAAGAAGGGCATCAAGCAGGTGCAGCGGATCGCGCAGAGCGGCCCGGTGGCGCGAACCATCACCGGCTACGCCAAGCGCCAGAAGGCCGACCTGATCGTGATGGGCTGCCGCGGGCTGGGCGAAGCCGAGGGAATGCTGCTCGGCAGCGTGTCGCACAAGGTGGTGAGCCTCGCCGACTGCCCGGTCATGACCGTCCGTTAGCCGCATGGACCTCGTCGTCGGCAGGCTTCCCGCCGGCGCAGGCGACGCCGGGGTCGAAATCGTCGAACGCAAGGGCCGCGGCCATCCCGACACCATCTGCGACGCGCTCGCCGAAGAGATCAGCCTGGCCCTCTGCCGCTTCTATCGCGGGCGCTTCGGCGCCGTGCTGCACCACAACGTCGACAAGGTTCTATTGCGTGGCGGCCAGGCGCGCGCCGCCTTCGGGGGCGGCAAGGTCACGCGCCCGATCGACATCTACCTGGCCGGGCGGGCCGTCCAGCGCCACGGGGGCGTCGCCGTGCCCGTGACGGAGATCGCCGTCGAGGCCTGCCGCAGCTGGTTGCGCCGCAATCTCCACGCGCTCGATGTCGATCGCCAGGTGCGGCTTCACTGCCTGATCCGGCCGGGTTCGGCCGACCTGACGGAACTGTTCGCGCGACAGCAAGGCGGCGCCGCCCCGCTGGCCAACGACACCTCCTGCGGCGTCGGCTTTGCGCCCCTCAGCGACGTGGAGCGGACGGTCCTGGCCATCGACGAGGCCCTGCCCTCCCCTGCGCTGCGGCGCGACGATCCAGCCTTCGGCGAGGACACCAAGATCATGGCCGTGCGCCGCGGCCGCCGCTTGCAGCTGACCGTGGCCTGCCCCCAGGTGGGCCGCCACGTGCCGGATATCGATCGCTACCGCCGGAACAAGGCGTGGCTCGCCGACCGCGTCCGCGCCGCTGCCGGCCAGGCAGCCGGAATGGACCCCGCCGTCGCCATCAACGCCGCCGACGGGGAGACGCCCGACAGCCTCTACCTCACGGTGACCGGCACGTCGGCGGAGGCCGGCGACGACGGCGAAGCCGGCCGCGGCAACCGCGTCAACGGCCTGATCACGCCCTGCCGCCCCATGACGATGGAGTCGGTTGCCGGCAAGAACCCGGTGAATCACGTCGGCAAGCTCTACAACATCGCGGCCGGTCTGATCGCCGATGCCCTCGTGCGGGAGCTGCCGGAGGTCTCCGCCTGCGAGTGCTATCTGGTGAGCCGCATCGGCCATCCGATCGACGATCCGCAGATCGCCGATCTGCGCGTTCGCTTGCGCACCGAGGCGGCGCCGCTTCCGACCGCCGCGGTCGAGCAGATCGTGCGGAGACATTTGGCCGGACTCGGCGGTTTCGCGGAGGCGCTGAGCAACGGCGGCATCGTCCTCGGCAACTGGCCGCTGTGGCGCGCGCCGGAGGCCGCTGCGGCGCGAGCGATGCCGTGAGCCGCCGCACGGCCCTGATGGAGGAGATCGCCGCCGAGGCCGCCGCGACGGCGGACTATACGGGCCGGCCGGCGTTCGACGCGCGTGTGATGACCGCCATGGCCGAGGTGCCGCGGCACGAGTTCGTGCCATCGACCGAAGAGGCCTACGCCTACGTCAACAATGCTCTGCCGATCGGCCACGGCCAGACGATCTCGCAGCCCTACATCGTCGCGCTCATGACGGACCTGCTGGATCCGCAGCCGGACCACGTCGTGCTCGAGATCGGTACGGGCTCGGGCTACCAGGCAGCGGTCCTCTCCACTCTGGTGCGGCAGGTCTACAGCATCGAAGTCATTCCGGAGCTGGCGGCGCAGGCGCGAGAGACGCTGCTGCGCCTCGGCTATCACAATGTCGAGGTCAAGGCCGGCGACGGCAATGTCGGCTGGCCCGAGCATGCGCCCTATGACGGCATCATCGTGACCGCGGCTGCGCTGCGGGTTCCGCCGGCATTGCTGGCGCAGCTCGGCAATGGCGGCCGCATGATCATTCCCGTCGGCCGGAGCGGCAGCCAGGAGCTGGTCCTGATCACGAAATCGGCCGATGGGCAGGTCAGCGAGCGCAGCGTTCTATCGGTCGCGTTCGTTCCGCTCGTCGGCGGCGATGGCCGTCACGGCGAGCGCCCGCGCTGAGACCTGCCGGGCGGCGTCGATGACCGTGTGCGCGGGTCCGCTGGCATCGATGTGATGCCAGGCGATGCGCCCGAGGTCGTAAGTCTGCTGCTGCCGAAGCACGGCGGTATTGGCGTCGGATGCGTCGGCGCGCCGCGCCGCGATGCGGGCCGCCAACGTCTCAGGCGGCGCTTCCAGCCAGAGTCCGACGAAGGGCACCCCCGCCTTGTGCGCGACCGCCGCGATGGCGTCGCGCTCGGCTTCCCGCGCATAGACTCCGTCCGCGATGACCGAGCGTCCGGCGGCGAGCGCCGCGGCCGCCTCCTCGCGCAGGCGCTGAAACACTTGCTCGCCGACCGCCGCGGCGTAGGCCGACGGCGGGAGGCGCTCCGTCAGGGCGGCGCCAAACATGCGCTTGCGGATCACGTCCGAGCGCAGCACGCGCGCGCCCGGCACGCCGCCGACCTCGGGCGCCAGGCCGTAGGCGACGGTCGACTTGCCCGTGCCGCTCAGGCCGCCGATCGCGACCAGGCGCGGCGGCCGGGCCTGCAGCAAGGCCGCCGCGTGAGCGAGATAGCTGCGCGCTTCGTCGCGCGTGCGCGCCTGCGCCTCCGGCTGCTCCTGCCGGGCGGCGGCCGCCGCGCTCACATGCGCCCGCACGCCGGCGCGCACCGAGAGGAACAGCGGCAGCGCCGCTAGGCCGTCGCTTTCGTCCTGCAGATCGAGATAGCGGTTGAGCACCGCGTTGCCGAAGCCGTCCAATCCCCGCGCGTGCAAGTCCATGAGCAGGAAGGCCAGGTCGTAGAGCACGTCGATATGCGAGATCAGCGGGTTGAACTCGACGCAGTCGAACAGCGTCGGACGCCCGGCCACGAGGCAAATGTTGCGCAGATGCAGATCGCCATGGCAGTGGCGCACCTTGCCGACCCGCCGTCGCGCCTCCAGCAGAGGCGCCAGGCGCGTCAACTCCGCCTGGGTCGCGGCGACCAGGGCGTCGACCGCGGGCTCATCAAGGGTTGCCGGTGCGGCCGCCCGGAGATTGCGCGCGTCGCTCGCCGTCGTATCGGCCATCCCCTGGCCGCCCCCCGCCTCGCGGTCGACTTCCGCGCTGGCGTGAAACCGCGCGATCTGTTCGGCCAGGTCGAACATCAACGCTGTCGACAGCTGCCCTCGCTCCGCCATCCGGTCGAACAGCGTCTCCTGATCGAAGCGCCGCATCACCACCACCCAGTCGATGGCATCGCCCGTTCCGCCGAGCGCGAGACGGCCGTCGGGCGTGCGCGTGATCGGGCAGACCTCCTCGTAGAGTTCGGGCGCCGTGCGCCGATTGAGCGCCAGTTCGGCGCGACAGGCTTGCTCGCGCAGCGCTGGCGTCGAGTAGTCCAGATAGGAGAAGCGCACGGCGCGCTTCAGCTTGAAGGCGCGCGCGCCAGCCAGGAACACGACGGAGGCATGGGTATCGATGCGCACGACCGCCGCCCCGCCATGGCTTGCGGGATCGGCGAGAAAGGCGATGACGGCGGCCTGTTCCTGCACGCTCATCCCTGACCTTGCGAGCGAGCTAAGACCTCACCCTAACCCTCTCCCGCTCCACGGGCGAGGGGACTCGATCGACCGCGCTGCACAGACCGTGGGCAGGGCAGTCGCATATGACGTCTGGGTGAGTAGCACAGAAGGATTTTGGCACGCGGAGACGCGGAGGCGCAGAGGTTCGCCGAGACGCATTCGCTGCGTCGCTTGTAGGGGCGCGCTGCGCGCGCCCGGCGGGCGACGAAACCCGGATGGCTGAGCAACGGCGCCACGGGCGCGCGCTGCGCGCCCCTACAAGAGTTGCATCGAAGACTATTGCGCAGGCACGCACGCGACGACCTCCGCGCCTCCGCGTGCCAAAATACTTCTGCGCCGTAGCACGCATGTCATATGCGATTGCCCTGCGCTTGCGGGAGAGGGTTAGGGTGAGGGTCTGACAGCATCAATCTTTGCGTATGGAGAACTCGCCCAGATAGGCGCGCAGCTCGGGGCCGGCCGCGCCGTCCAGCAGGCCGCGCGTGGCGCCGACCTGCAGCACATGCCCGTCATGAACGAACGCCGTACGCGCCGCGGCGTAGAGCGCATCCTCCGGCTGGTGGCTGACGAGCAGCACCGTCAGCTTGCGGTCGGCCTGCAGGGCGCGCACGAGGTCGAGCATCTCGCGCCGCAGCGCCGGGCCGAGGGCGGCGAAGGGCTCGTCCAGCAACAGCACGGGACGATCGCGCACCAGGCTGCGCGCCAGCGCGACCCGCTGCCGCTCGCCGCCCGAGAGTTGCGACGGCAGGCGCTCGGCGAAACCGGTGAGGCCGACCTGCGCGAGCGCGTCGTCGACGCGCCGGCGGTCTGCCGCCGTCAGCCTCAGCCCGGGGTGGATGCCGAGCCCCACATTCGCGGCGACATCCAGGTGGGCGAACAGGTTGTGGTCCTGGAACAGCATGGTCACCGGACGGACGGAGGGATGCTGGTGCGTCACGTCCTGACCACCGATCGTGATCCGGCCGGAATCGGCGCGCTCGAAGCCGGCAATCAGGGCGAGCAGCGTGCTCTTGCCGGCGCCGCTCGGGCCGATGACGGCCAGGCACTCCCCGTCCTCGACATGCAGGTCGAACTGCATGCGCATGTCCTCGTAGCGAAAGGCGACGGCCTCGAGATCAACGCCGGCCACGGCCGCCCACTCCCCGCTCGATGACGGCGAAGATCCCGAAGCAAAATACCGCCAGCACCACGGCCGTCACGGCCGCTGCGTCCAGCTGATAGGCCGCCATGCGCTGGTAGAGCAGCAGCGGCAGCGTCGTCGTGTCCTGCGTGCCGAACAGGGCGATAACGCCGAGGTCGCCGACTGCCAGCGCCGCGCTCAGCGCGAGGGCGAGCCCGACGGGGCGCCGCAGCAGCGGCCATTCGACCAGCCGCAACCGGTTCCAGCCGGCGATGCCCAGGCTGGCGCAGAGACGGTCATGCTGCTCGCCCGCCCGCATCAGCGGCGGCCCCAGCGTCCGGATGACGTAGGGCAGGCCCATGATGGCGTTGATGACGATGACGAGAGCGATGCCGATGGCGAAGACGTCGGCGACCGGCGACAGCACGGCGAACAGCCCGGTGCCGATCACCAGCGGCGGCACCACCAGCACCAGCGACGCCGCCGTCTCCATGGCGGTCGCGGTTCGCGCACGGTAGCGCCGCAGCCGCAGCTCGCGGCTGGTCAGGAGCAGACCCCAGCCGGCTGCGGTCGCCAGCAGCCCGGCGCCAACGGCCACACCCAGGCTGCGGGCAGCCGCGAGCCACAGGCCGCCATCGGCGAGAACCTTGCCGACAGGTCCGGCGAGGCCCCTGGCGAGCACGGCCGCCAGCGGCAGCAGCACGAAGGCGGCGGCCGCCAACAGCACTGCGGCATCGACGAGGCGCCCGCCGATGGCGCCGACGTCCGGCCGATCCTGCGGGCGCTGCAGCGCCGGCGTCAGCGGGACGTCCCGGACGAAGCGCTGCCCGGCCGCCACCAGCACGCCGCAGATCGCCACCTGCAGGAGCGCGAGCTGAACGGCCTTGCCGAGGTCGAACTCGAACCGCACGGCCTGATAGAGCGCGACCTCGATCGTGCTGTTGGCCGGCCCGCCGCCGAGCGT
>DATIXH010000124.1:0-6189 GCA_035518775.1 Candidatus Acidiferrum sp. | reverse complement strand
GAGCCGCTCGAGCGGCGGCTCGGAGCCCCCATGGAGGTGGGTCCGTTCCTGCGCATCGCTATCAGCATCGCCTCTGCTCTGGACAAGGTCCACCAGCGCGGCCTCGTCCACAAGGACATCAAGCCGGCCAATATCCTGGTGAACGGCGCGAACGGAGAGGTGCGGCTCACCGGCTTCGGCCTCGCTTCGCGCCTGTCCCGCGAGCGGCAGGCGCCCGAGCCGCCCGAGACCATCGTCGGCACCCTCGCCTATATGGCCCCCGAGCAGACCGGGCGCATGAACCGGTCGATCGACTCCCGCAGCGACCTCTACGCCCTCGGCGTCACCTTCTACCAGATGCTCACCGGCACGCTGCCGTTTACGGCTGCCGATCCGATGGAGTGGGTGCACTGCCATGTTGCCCGGCGGCCGGTGCCGCCCGCCGGGCGGCGGAAGGAGGTGCGCGGCGCCGTTTCGGCGATCATCATGAAGCTGCTCGCCAAGACGGCCGAGGAGCGTTACCAGACCGCGGCCGGCCTGGAGCACGACCTCCGGCGCTGTCTGGCCGAATGGGAGGCTCAGCGCAGCATCGACGACTTCCCGCTCGGCGAACACGACACGCCAGACCGGCTTCTAATTCCCGAGAAACTGTACGGGCGAGAGCGCGAGATCGAACTCTTGCTCGCCGCCTTCGATCGCGTGGTCGGGGGCGGCACACCGGAGCTGGTGCTGGTCTCGGGATATTCCGGCATCGGCAAGTCCTCTGTCGTCAACGAGCTGCACAAGGTGCTGGTGCCGTCTCGCGGCCTCTTCGCATCCGGCAAGTTCGATCAATACAAGCGCGACATCCCGTATTCGACCCTCGCGCAAGCCTTTCAGAGCCTGATCCGGGGTCTTCTCGCCAAGAGCGAGGCCGATCTGGCACGGTGGCGCGACGCCCTGCGCGAAGCGCTGGGCCCGAATGGACAGCTCATGGTCGATCTGGTGCCTGAGCTGAAGCTCATCATCGGAGACCAGGCACTGGTCCCGGAGCTTCCGCTGCAGGACGCGCAGGGCCGCTTCCAGCTGGTGGTCCGGCGCTTTGTCGGCGTCTTTGCGCGGCCCGAACATCCGCTGGCGCTGTTCCTCGACGATTTGCAATGGTTGGACGCGGCGACGCTCGATCTGCTCGAGGATCTATTGACCCGATCCGATCTGGAGCACTTGCTGCTGATCGGCGCCTATCGTGACAACGAGGTCACGTCCGCGCACCCGCTGATGCGACGGTTGGCCGCGCTCCGCCAGGCGGGCGCGCCGGTGCAGGAGTTCGTGCTGGCGCCGCTCGGGCTCGACGATGTGGGCCGGCTCCTCGCCAATGCCCTGCATGTCGAGCGGGACCGCGCCGAGCCTCTGGCCCGGCTGGTGCACGAAAAGACCGGCGGCAATCCCTTCTTCACCACCCAGCTCCTCAGCGCGCTCGCCGAGGAGGGCCTGCTCGCCTTTGATCGTAATAAGGCACGATGGGCGTGGGACCTCGAGGGCCTCCAGGCCAAGGGATTCACCGACAATGTGGTGGTGCTGATGCTCGGCAAGCTCAGCCGCCTGTCCGAGGTGACGCGGGCGGCGCTGCGGCAGCTGGCCTGCCTGGGCAACGGCGCGGCGATCACCACCCTGAGCCTGGTGCATGGCGGGAGCGAAGTGGCGCTGAACGCCGCGCTCTCAGAGGCTGTGTCGGCCGGGCTGGTATTCCGGCGGGAGGGGGCCTACCGATTCCTGCATGACCGCGTCCAGGAGGCGGCCTATGCGCTCATCCCCGCGGGCGAGCGGGCCGTCGAGCACCTGCGGATCGGCCGGCTACTCGCCGCGCACACGCCGCCGGAGGCGATCGAGGAGAACGTCTTCGAAATCGTGAGCCAGCTCAGCCGCGGCGTCGCCCTGATCACCGCGGCGGCGGAGCGGGAGAAGGTCGCCGAGCTGAGCCTCAGAGCGGGCCGGCGCGCCAAGGCGGCGACAGCCTATGCCATGGCGCTGGCCCACTTCATAGCGGGCGAGGCATTGCTGGCCGATGACCGCTGGGAGCGGCATTATGCGCTTAGCTTCGCGCTGGCTTTGCACCGTGCCGAGTGCGAGTTCCTGACCGGAGAGCAGGGGGCGGCGGAGGCGCGCCTTGCCGAGCTGGCACGCAGTGCCGCCAGCCTCCCCGATCTGGCCGCCGTCACCCGGCTGCAGGTGGAGCTCTCCACGACTTTGGACCGGAGCGAACGCTACTTCGAGGTGGTCCTCGACTACCTGCGGCGCGTCGGTATCGCGTGGTCGGCGCACCCGACGCCAGAGGAGGTCCGGCAGGAATACGAGCGGATGTGGCGGCAGATGGGGGAGCGCCCGATTGAGGCGCTGCTCGACCTGCCCCGGATGGCCGATCCGGTCGCGTGCGGGACGATGGACGTCCTCACGTCGCTCGTGGTGCCATGGTACACCGACGAGAACCTGCGCTCCCTCGCCATCGGCCGCATGGTGAATCTCAGCCTCGAGCATGGCAACTGCGACGCCTCGTGCCTCGCTTACATCGTGGTGGGCACCGTGTCGGAGCAGTATTTCAGCGACTACGAGGCGGGGTATCGCTTCGGCCAGCTCGGCCTCGATTTGGTGGAGAAGTGCGGGCTGGACCGCTACAAGGCCCGCGTCTACCTGGGCTTCGGGAGCGTTCTGCATCCCTTGAAGCGGCATGTCCGGACGGGCCGCCTGCTGGTGCGACACGCCATAGACGCGGCGCAGCAGAGCGGCGACTTCAACTTCGCTACCTTTGGCCGCCACCACCTCGTGACGCATCTTCTGGCGAGCGGCGATCCGCTCGGCGAGGTGCAGCGCGAGGCGGAAGCTGGGCTCGACTTCGCGCGGCAGGCGCGGGGCAGTCTGACTGTCGACAGGATCACCGCGCAGCTCCAGCTGATCTGGACGCTGCGCGGCTTGACGCCGGAATTCGGCCGCCTTGACGACGCCGGGTTCAACGAGGAGCGATTTGAGCGGCACCTGGAGTCGGGTCCGCACTTCACGCTCGCCGCCTGCTGGTACTGGATCCGCAAGCTGCAGGCGCGCGTCCTCGTCGGCGATCACGCCGCCGCCATCGCGGCGGCGGCGCAGGCGGACCGCCTCCTCTGGACGTCATCAGCCCTCTTCGAGCGGGCGGACTACCATTTCTACGCCGCGCTGGCGCGGGCCGCGCTCGGCGACGCAGCCACCGCTGCGGAGCGGACCCGCCACATGGAGGCCCTGGCCGCCCACCACCGCCACCTCCAGGTCTGGGCCGAGAACTGCCCCGAGAACTTTGAGAACCGCGCCGCGTTGGTCGGCGCCGAGATCGCCCGCCTCGAAGCCCGCGAGCTCGAGGCCGAGCGGCTCTACGAGCAGGCCATCCGCTCGGCCCGCGACAACGGCTTTGTCCAAAACGCGGCGATAGCCTATGAGCGCGCTTCCACCTTCTATCGCGCTCGCGGGTTCGACGACTTCGCCGTGACCTACCTGCGGAAGGCTCGCGACTGCTATGCCCGCTGGGGAGCCGATGGCAAGGTGCGGCAACTCGATCAGCTCTATCCGCACCTGCACCAGGAAGAGCCAGCGCCTGCTCCGACAAGTACGATCGGGGCGCCGGTCGAACACCTTGACCTCGCAACCGTGATCAAGGTGTCGCAAGCCGTCTCGAGCGAGATCGTCCTCGAAAAACTGATCGGCACGCTCATGCGCAGTGCGATCGAGCAGGCGGGTGCCGAACACGGGCTTCTCATTCTTTCGCAAGGGGCCGAGCCGCGGATCGCGGCGCAAGCCACAACCGGCGATACGATCGCCGTGGAGCTGCGCGACGAGCCCGTGACTGCGGCCGCGCTGCCGGAATCGGTCCTCCACTATGTCGTGCGCACAAACGAGAGTGTGATTCTCGACGATGCCGCGGCTCAGAGCCCGTATTCCGCGGATCCGTACATTCGTCAGCACAACGTCCGTTCAATTCTCTGCCTGCCGTTGCTCAACCAGGGCAAACTCACAGGGGTGCTCTACCTCGAAAACAACCTCGCCCCGCGCGCGTTCGCGCCAGCCCGGATCGCGGTGCTGAAGCTGCTCGCCTCGCAGGCGGCGATCGCGCTGGAGAATACGCGTTTGTACCGCGACCTTGAAGAGCGGGAAGCGAAGATCCGGCGCTTGGTCGACGCCAACATCATCGGAATCTTCACATGGGAGCTCGAAAGCCAGATCCTTGAGGCCAATGACGCCTTTCTCCGCATCGTGGGACACGACCGTGAAGATATCGTGTCGGGTCGCGTGCACTGGGCGGACCTGACGCCGCCGGAATGGCGCGACCGCGGCGCACAGACCATTGAAGAGCTGAAGAGGACCGGAATCGCGCAGCCGTTCGAGCGGGAGTATTTCCGGAAGGATGGCAGCCGCGTCCCCGTGCTCATCGGCGCGGCATCCTTCGCAGAAGGCGGAAACCAGGGCGTCGCTTTCGTGCTCGACCTGACCGAGCGCAAGCGGGCGGAAGAGGCGCTGCGGGATAGCGAAGAGCAATGGAAGGCGGTCTTTGAGAACAATCCGACCATGTTCTTCATGGTGGACGCGACCGGCGCCATCATGTCCGTGAATCCCTTTGGTGCCGAACAGCTCGGCTACACGGCCGACGAGTTGATCGGCCGTCCCGTGCAGGACCTGTTTCACGAGGCGGATCGACAGGCTGCCCTGAGGAATACGGCTATTTGCCTCGAACAACTTGGCCGGGCCATGAGCTGGGAGCTGCGCAAAGTCAGCCGGGACGGTGAGGTGCTGTGGGTCCGCGAAACGGCCAGAGCTATGTTGCTCAAGAAGCGGCCCGTCGTCTTGATCGTGTGCGAGGACATCACCGAGCGCAAGCGGGCGGAGTATCTGACCGGGCAGGTGTTCGAGTATTCGCCTGACGCGATCTGCGTCGTTGGTAGGGACTACCGGTATCAACGAGTGAACCCGGTTTTCCAGCGGACTTGGGGAATGCCGGCCGAGAGGGTCGTCGGCAAGCACGTCGCCGATCTGGTGGGGACCGAGATTTTTGAGCAGAATATCAAGCCGAATTACGACCGGTGTTTCGCGGGAGAAGAAGTCAGCTACACGGACTGGTTTACCGATTCTCGCGGCCGGGTCTACGTGGCCGTGACCTACTCGCCTCTGCGGCCGAACTCCGTGCGGGTGGAAGCCGCGCTCGTGATCGCCCACGACCTCACTGACCATATGTTGGCCTCCGAAGCCTTGCGCGCGGCGCAGGCAGAGCTGGCGCACGTCAATCGCGTGGCAACCATGGGGCAGCTGACCGCCTCGATTGCCCATGAGGTCAACCAGCCGATCGCCGCGGCGGTCACCAACGCCGCGGCGGCCCTGCGCTGGCTGGGGGGCCACCCGCCCGATCTGGAGGAGGTGCGGCAGGCCCTCGGCCGGATCGTCGACAACGGTACACGAGCCGGCGACGTCATCGGCCGGATCCGTTCCCTGATCAAAAAGGCGCCGCCACGCAAGAGTCGGTTCGACCTCAACGAAGCCATCCGTGATGTCATTGTCCTGACCCGAAGCGAAATGCTGAGGCATGGCGTCTCTCTGCAGACGCAACTCGCGGAGGATTCGCTGTTCATCGAAGCCGACCGCATTCAGCTGCAGCAGGTGATCCTCAACCTGATCATGAACGCCATCGAAGCCATGAGCAGCATCGACGAGGGGGAGCGGGAATTGCTGATCAGCGTCGGGAGAGATGCCTCGGGCGGCGCGCTTGTCGCCGTGCGGGATTCGGGCCCGGGGCTGGACCCGGCAAGTGTGGACCGCCTGTTCGAGGCCTTCTACACGACCAAGCCCGACGGCATGGGCATGGGCCTGGCCATCTGCCGGTCGATCATCGAGACGCACGGGGGACGGCTGTCGGCCAGCGCGAATGAACCGCGGGGGGCCGTGCTTCAATTCACCTTACCTCCGGGCGGGGACGAGACCGGTCCCGCTGAGCACCCCGGCCCGCTGCCGGTGGTGTGAGGCTGGAATCCCAGGGAGCGAAACGAATCCGCTGACTGCAAGCACGAGGAGAACGCTCCATGCAGAGCACCCGTTCGCCGTCCCTGGTAGCGGCGGCTATCGCTTTAGCTTTACTGGCGGTGAGCGGCCCTGCAGCGGCGCAGGGCGCGCCGAGCAATCTACCGCGCAACGAGACGCTGATCCTCGAGAATCCCGAGGGGA
>DATIXH010000123.1:0-4677 GCA_035518775.1 Candidatus Acidiferrum sp. | reverse complement strand
CAGACTTTCCGCCAGGTCCTGGTCGTCGTCGACGATCATGATGCGAACGGTCTTCGACGTCATGCGAACTCTCCTCTCGCGCGGAGCGTCGGCAAGAGCCGTTCTGCCACCGGGCGTACGGTCATTGTGGCGGCCGAACGTAAAACGTTGGTAACTGATTCTTATTGGTCGAAATGCATCGGCAATTTCGCCGGCATTTGACCGATCTTGCGGCGAAGCGCCGCGCCGGCCGGCGATACGCCGCAGGGTTCGCCCCTGGACGCGGCGCGGCTGCCGCCCTAGCCTTGCGGGCTCGCGGCGAGCGACGGAGGACAGATCATGGCGGAAACGGCGACGATGACGCGCGCGTTCGGCTGGCAGGCGGACGGCTTCGAGCTGGAAGGCACCGACGGCGACAAGCATCGGCTGGCAGACCTCAAGGGACCGAACGGTACGCTCGTGATGTTCATCTGCAACCACTGCCCCTATGTGAAGGCGGTCATTTCGGACGTGGTGAAGGACGCGGCGGCGCTCGCCGGCGACGGCGTGGCGGCGGTCGCGGTCATGCCGAACGACACCGAAGCCTATCCCGCCGACTCCTTCGACAACATGAAGCTGTTCGCCCGCGAGCACGGCTTCGGCTTTCCCTACCTGATCGATCGCACGCAGGAGGTGGCGCACAGCTACGGCGCGGTCTGCACGCCCGACTTCTTCGGCTTCGACAAGGACTTGAAGCTGCGCTATCGCGGCCGCATGTACGAGATGGCGCCCGGCCTCAAGCGCAAGCCGGGCGCGACCCATGAGCTGCTGGAGGCGATGCGGCAGATCGCCAAGACCGGCAGCGGACCGAAGGACCAGGCGCCGAGCATGGGCTGCTCGATCAAATGGCGCTCGTGACGATGTGAGCGCGGGCGGCAGCGCGGCAACGAGGCCGCGCTCGCGAATTGTGCGGGGGATCCCATGAACACGATGAACCTCAAGGAGTACGCGTCCTACGATGCGCTCGGCTTGGCCGAGCTGGTGCGCAAGCGCGACGTGACGCCGAAGGAGCTGGCGGCGACCGCCGCGGCGGCGATCGAGAAGGTGAATCCGACCGTGAACGCGGTGGTCGAGACCTATGACGACCGCATCGGCGGACTCGACGACGCCGCCCTCGGCGACGGGCCGTTCCGCGGCGTGCCGTTCCTGATCAAGGACGTCGGCGGGCACGAGCGCGGCCGCAAGATCGAGAACGGCAGCCGGCTGTGCCAGGGCATGATCGGCATCGGCGACAGCAACCTCATCAAGCTGCTGCGCGCGAGCGGCGTGAACGTGCTCGGGCGCTCGAACGCGCCGGAATACTCGATCGCCGGCACCACCGAGAACGCGCTCTACGGCAATACCTCGACGCCGTGGCGGCAGGGCTATTCGGCCGGCGGCTCGACCGGCGGCGGGGCGGCGGCCGTGGCCGCTGGCATGGTGCCGATCGCGCACGGATCCGACATCGGCGGCTCGATCCGCATTCCCGCCAGCTGGTGTGGCGGGGTCGGGCTGAAGCCGTCGCGCGGCCGCGTCTCCTTCGGGCCGGGGCTCGACGAGGGCGGCTTCGGCCTGGCGATGAACTTCGTGCAGACGCGCACGGTGCGCGACACCGCCGCGATGCTCGACTGCCTGGCGATCCCGCAGCCGGGCGATCCTTTCGTCATCCCGCGGCCGGCGGAGCCCTATCGCGCCTTCGTCGGGCGGCCGGCGCCGCGGCTGAAGATCGCCTGGTCGGCGAAGCCGCTGATGGACGGGCCGGTCGATCCGGAGGTGGCGGGCGCGGTGGCGGCGACGGCGCGACTGCTCGCCGACATGGGCCACGACGTCAGCGAGGAGAGCCTGCCCTTCGACGGCGAGGAGGCCAGCCGGCAGATGCTGAGCCTGTGGTTCTTCGGCTTCGACCGGCGGCTCGAGGAGATCGCGGCCAAGCTCGGGCGCACCGTCGGGCCGCACACGCTGGAGCCGGTGACGCTGAAGATCTACGAGTTCTCCAAGCGCCTCGACCCGAACAGCTTCCAGAACGTGCTGGGCTACATGAACGGGGTGCGCCGTCGCATGGGCGAGTTCTTCGCCCGCCACGACATCTGGGTGTCGCCGACGACCGCGCTGGTCTCGCAGCCGCACGGCATCTACAACCAGGGGCGCGAGGACATCTCGGCCGAGGACTATCTTCCTTTCTCGGACCGGCCCGTGCAGTTCTGCTTCCCCTACAACGTCGCGGGGCAGCCGGCCATCTCGCTGCCGCTCGCCTGGCATTCGAACGGCCTGCCGATCGGCGTGCAGCTGGGGGCGCGGCCGGCCGAGGAGCATGTGCTGCTCCAGCTGGCGGCGGCCTTGGAGGAGGCGCGGCCCTGGCGCAACAAGCTGCCGCCGCTGCACGTCGCGCGCTGAGCACGCAATGGGCAAGCGGGCCGACGCGTTCCGCAAGGCCGCCAGGCGCTACGAGAAATGGCTGGGCGGCTACTGCCGGCTCGACCGCAAGGCCCTCGCCGCCAAGGACGAGCGGATGGGCGCGAGCGCCTTCAGCTTCCTGCGCGGATCGTTCTTCCGCTGGCCGCACTATCTGCGCGCGGTCGACGCGGCCGTGCTGCGGGCACCGACCGTGCTGTGCGTCGGCGACATCCACCTCGAGAACTACGGCACCTGGCGCGACGACGAGGGCCGGCTGGTCTGGGGCATCAATGATTTCGACGAGGCGGGGGAATTGCCCTTCACCAGCGATCTCGTGCGGCTGGCGGCGAGCGCGCTGCTCGAGGGCGAGCGGCAGACGAAGCCGATACTGTCCGGCCGGGCCGCCGTCGACGCGATCGCGGCCGGATATCACGAGGGGCTGAGCGGCCGGCCGCAGCCGTTCGTTCTCGAAGATCAGTATCCGGCCCTGCGCAATCTGGCGATCGTGCGGGGCAAGGCAGCGGTGCGCGAGTGGGAGAAGATCCGCGCCGGCGGCGAGATCAAGGCCGGCAGCATGGACCGCTCGCTGCACGACCTGCTGCTGACCTGCCTGCCCTCCGGCTCGGACGGCGTGCGGCTCTACCGGCGGCAGGCAGGGCTGGGCAGCCTGGGCCGGCCGCGCTATGTCGCCGTCGCCACCTGGTATGGCGGGCTGGTGGCGCGCGAGGCGAAGGCGGCCGTGCCCTCGGCGATCGCCATGCCTAAGACGGGTATCGCCAATCCGCTCGCCGACTACCGGCGCATCGAGACGCTCGGCTACCGCGCGCGCGATCCCCACCTGCGCCTGGCCGACCGCTGGATCGTGCGGCGGCTCTCGCCCGAGGCCCGCAAGATCGAGATCTCGGAGATCGAGGACGTGACCGACCAGCGCGCCCTGCTGCAGGCCATGGGGCGCGAGCTCGCGAACATCCACCGGGGCACGGCTGGCACAGCGGCGCAGCTGCGGGCGTGTCTCGGCCGGCTGCCGAGGACCTGGTTGCAGCGCGCCGCGGCCGCGACGGCCGAGCAGGTCAGCGAGGAGCGCGCGGCGGTCTACGGCTCGTGAGGAGGCGGCAAGCGCGGCCGGTCGGTGCCGGCGGCGAGAGCGGGGCGGCGCGCGGCGTGGCCCGCCTGTTGGATGACCCAGAGAATCAGGAGGCAGATCGCGCCCACGATCAAGACGAGGGCGGCGAGGATGTTTCCGACGCGAAGCCGCTGTGCTTTCATGGCTGCACCTGGGGCGTGCGGATCGCCTTGGGTCGACTTCTACGCCGCTTCCCTTAAGCCGGCATGAAGATCGGGCAGCACACAAGGGTCCGGCGATTTCTCCTAAAATCCAACCGGATCAGGGCAACAGGTGGGTGGCAAGGTCATGAGAATACTGGTCGTCGGCGGGGCCGGCGCGATGGCGAGCGGCACGGTGCGCGATCTGGTCTCGCCGCTGCACACGCGCATCCGCGAGGTCGTGATCGCGGACCAGCCGATCGAGCGCTGCCAGGCGCTGGCCAAGGCGATCGGCGATCCGCGGCTGCGGCCGACGGCGCTCGACGTGCGCGACAGCGCGCGGCTGGCGGCGCTGCTGCAGGAGGCCGACCTCTGTATCAACGCCGTGCCGACCTTGCTCGGCCACCAGCTGGCGATCTTCGAGGCCTGCCTGGAGGCGCGCAAACCCTATGTCGACTATGGCGGGCTCGGCGTCTTCACGGTCGAGCAGAAGAAGCGGCATGCGGCCTGGCAGCAGGCCGGCGTGGCGGCGGTGCTCGGTCTCGGCGCCGATCCCGGCATCTCCAACATGCTGTGCAAGGCCGTGGCCGAGCGGCTGGACCGCATCGACCGCATCAATCTCTACTGGGCGGCCGAGAACCTGGCGCCGGAGAGCCCGGTGCTGGTGCCGCCCTACAGCCTGCGCACGGTGCTGGCGGAGTACGCCAATCCCTCGCAGCAGTTCCTCGACGGCAAGCTGACGGCGATGCCGCCGCAGAGCGGGAAGGAGACGCTGCTCCTGCCGCCGCCCTGGGGCCGCATCGAGTTCATGCACACGCAGCATTCCGAGCCGCTGACGGTGCCGTTCGCCGACGGCATCCGCGACAAGGGCATCCGCGAGTTCACCTGGAAGCTGCATCTGCCGCGGCACGAGCACGCGGCCTGGGTGGCGCTCTGCAAGGCCGGCTTCGCCGAGTTCGAGGATGCGCTGGAGATCGGCGGCACCAGCATCAAGCCAGCCGACTTCCTCGACGCCCTGATCAA
>DATIXH010000122.1:0-27110 GCA_035518775.1 Candidatus Acidiferrum sp. | reverse complement strand
GCATCGGACCGCACGGTCGTCAGCTGCACGCGCGCATGGCTGGCCAGCGGCACGTCGTCGTAGCCCACGACGGACACATCGTCGGGCACGCGCCGGCCGCGGCGCTCGAGATAGTCGATCGTGGCGATCGCCTGCATGTCGTTGTGGGCGACGACGGCAGTGGCGCCGTGGTCGATGCCGACCGGCCGCAGGTGGCGGCGCTCCAACGCCCTCTCGAAGCCCAGGCGGCGGCGCTCGCCCGCCTGCTCGCGCATATGCGGCGAGACGAAGGCGAAGCGACGATGGCCGAGGCCATAGAGATACTCGACGATCGCCTCCATGGCGCTCGGGTCGTCATGGTCGATGACTCCCAGCCGGGGATCGTCGACCTCGCCGAGCGACGCCAGCACGACCGGAGTCCCGCGGTCCAGCAGCATCTTCGGCAGCGTCGATCCCAGCGATATGCCGCCGATGATCACGCCATCCACGCGCCGCTCGATGAAGGCGCGCCCGACGTCGCTTTCCATCGCCGGCTGGCACTCGGTGTGGGCCGTGAGCACGGCGTAGCCGTGGGTGCTGGCGGCGCGCTCAACGCCGACGGCGAGCTGGGCGTAGAACGGATTCGTCAGGTCCGGTACGACGAAGCCGATGGCGGTGCTCGTGCGGGCCTTCAGCGAGCGTGCGATCGCGTTTGGATGATAGCCGGTTTCTGCGATCGCGCGCTCGACCCGCTCGCGCGTTTCCTGCGCCACCAGCGCGGTGCCCCGGATTACGTTCGAGACCGTCGACTTCGAGACGCCGGCCCGATTGGCGACGTCCATCAGCGTGGTCACGCGGCCGCCGCCACAGGTGCCAGCGCGCGCTGCAGTCCGGCGATGGACCGCGTCGTCCCCTCCTCGCCGCCGTAGCGCGGATCCTCGTGCTCGATCGAGATCACGCCGTCATAGCCGGCCTTCCGCACGGCCTGCAGCAGGCGCGTCCAGGTGGCGTCGTCATGGCCCTCGCCCACCGGCGCGAAGTGCCAGGGCGCCTGCGCAGGATCGCTGGGCGCGGCGAAGTGCAGCACGCCCAGCTTCCGGATGCGCTCGGGATAGAGCAGCGTGTCCTTGCCGTGCATGTGGCCGATGCGGTCGCCGAAGGCCTCCGCCACGGTGATGGGGTCGATCCCCTGCCACCAGAAGTGGCTGGGATCGAGATTGAGGCCGATGTTCCGCCCGACATGCGGCGCAAGCGCCTCGAAGCCCGCGCTGCTGAAGATGGTCACGCCCGGATGCATCTCGAAGCAGACCATGACCTTCGGGGCTTCCTTGGCCAGCCAGTCGCTGGTCGAGCGCCAGAACGGGATCAGCTCGTTCTCCATCTGCCAGGCGAAGATCTTCTCGTCGTCGGCCGATGTGGCCCAGCAGGGAAAGATGCTGAGCGCGCCGCCGCCGGCCCCGGCCGGGCATCCGCTCATCGTGACCACGCGCTCGATACCCAAGGCGACTGCCAGGTCGACCGCGGCCCGGAAGCGGGCCTGGGCGTCGCTGCGCTTCGCCGGGTTGGGGTGCAGCAGGTTGCCCGCGGCGTTCACGGCCGAAAGCCGGACGCCGAATTCCCGCAGCTCGCCGGCCAGACGGTCGCGCTCGCGCCGCTCGCCGATGGTAGCCAGATCGAGATGCGGGCGCGGCCACGGCCCCCAGGCGCCGACGCCGAGCTCGATGTCGGCGACGCCGCGCTCCGCGCACCAGGCGAACAGGGCGCGCCGGTCCAGATGCGGGAGCGAGTCCGAATAGACCCCGATCCTCATGCCACGGCCCTTCTGAATGCGGAGGTGAGGAATTCGACATCGCGGCGCGCCTGCTCCACGGTCGTCTGTACCGGCGCCTCGCCGCAGGCGGCGGCATGGAAGGCGCGCAACTGCTCCCGGAACGCCTCCTCGTAGCTCACGCGGAAGTCGCTGGTCTCCAGCGAACCCCCCTTGCCGCGGCGCAGCGTCAGCCGCGTCGGCAGGTGGCGCAGATACGGCGACGGGAAGGTCAGCTCGACGATGCGATCGGTGCAGTAGATCGTGATGCGTTCGGTGTAGTCGGGCACGCCGGGGAGGTTCAGGTGAGTCATGGAGACGCGGCCGCCGCCGGGCAGCGCGACACCGAGCTGGACGCCGCGGCCGCCGTCGAAGAGCGCGCCGTGGCCGGCCTGCGCCGGCAGCTCGCCGCCGAGATGGCGCAGCATGCCATGCACGACCGCGACATCGTGGACGAGCGACGACAGAAACCCGCCGCTGAGCGCACGGGCGCCGGCTTCGTCCAGCGCACCGCCGGCCGCCTCGCGCAGCTGCGCGGCGTTGGCAGCCCGCGACTGCTCGCGCAGCGCGGCCGGAAGATCGTCGGGCCAGGTCATCGGCAGGTGCGCCACGAACGGCAGGTGATCGGGGTCGTTGACCTCGACGGAGATCAGCTTCACCTCCGCGATGCTCGCAGGCAGAAGTTCGAGCGCCCGCCGGTAGGCCGGGTCATGGCGCTTCATGTAGGCGACCTGGAGGACGCGGCCGGCGCGGTCGCGGGCGGCCGCGATGCGGTCGCAGCCCGCGACGGTCAGCGCCAGCGGCTTCTCGCACATCACGTGCAGCCCGGCCTCGAGCGCGGCGATGGCGAGCTCGGGATGAAACGGATCCGGCGCCGCGATCACGAGCGCGTCGAGGCCCGCCGACAGCAGGCCGCCGATCTCGGCATGGACCTCGGCGAGGCCGTAGCGCTCCTTGAGCGCCGCGCGCACCGACGCGGAGGCGTCGGCCAAGCCCACGAAGGCGAAGCGCTCGCGCTCTTCCCACAGATAGAAGGCGTGCTCGGCCTGCCCCACCAGGCCTGCCCCGACCAGCCCGACTCGGAGTCTCTTCGTGGCTTTTTGGCTCATTGGAACGTTCCAACCTCAATCATTCAACGCGGCGCGCCGGAGCCTGTCAAGCGCTCTCTCGACGACGGTGATGCAAGCCGGCACGCGCTGATCCGCCGTTGCCATGGCGCGGCGACCGCGCTAATCCGCGCCCTCCACGGAGGAAGGCAGCGATGCGGATATTGGTCACGGGATCGTCGGGCTGGCTGGGACAGACGCTGGTGCCGCGCTTGCGGCGTGCCGGGCACGAGGTCATGGGCATCGACCCGGTCCCGGCGCCGACCACCCAAGCCGTCGGCTCGATTGCGGACCGCGCGCTCGTGCGCGCCGTCATGCGCGACTTCGGCGCGACCGCCGTCGTCCATGCGGGCGCGCTGCACAAGCCACATATCGAGAGCCGCAGCCGCGACGAGTTCGTCGCGGTCAACGTGCAGGGCACGCTCAACCTGCTGGAGGAGGCGGTGGCACCCGGCTCGCAGGTCGACCGCTTCGTCTTCACTTCCACGACCTCGCTGATGATCTCGCAGGCGATCCGCGCCGGACGCGCCGGCGGCGCGTCCAAGGCCGAATGGATTACCGAGGCCATGGCGCCGCTGCTGCCACGCAACATCTATGGCGTCACCAAGCTGTCGGCCGAGCATCTCTGCCGCCTGTTTCACGAGCTGCATCGCCTGCCGGTCGTGATCCTGCGGACGGCGCGCTTCTTCCCCGAGGAGGACGACATGGCGCATGCGATCGCGCAGTCGGAGCCCAACACCAAGGTCAACGAATTTCTCTTCCGCCGCCTGACCGTGGAGGACGCCGCCGAAAGTCACGTGGCCGCGCTCGCGAAGGCGCCGCAGCTGGGCTTCGACACCTTCATCGTCTGCGCCCGCACACCGTTCGTGCGCGCGGATTGCGAGCAGCTGATCCATGACGCGCCGGCGGTGGTCGCGCGCTACTTCCCACGCTACCGCGGTGTCTATGCGCGCCTGGGCTGGACGATGTTTCCATCCATCGATCGGGTCTACGATTCGACGAAGGCGGCCCAGCGGCTCGGCTTCGTGTGCCGCACGGGATTTGCGGAGAAGCTGGCGGAACTCGAGGCCGAGCTGGCGGGGGCTGCCGCCGGCTGATCCCCGCTCAGCGGCGTCTTATCTTGTCGACGATCTTGTTCTCTTCGAAGCGGCCGCCGATCATCACGCCGATCTTGATGACGGTCTTGCCGCCGGTCTCCTGCGACGGCAGATCGACGGCCAGCCACGGCGCCGCCGTCGCCTGGATGATCGGGCGGTCGTCGTCGTCGACCCAGCCGGCCGACGCCATGAGCCACGGCACCTTATCCCCAGCGAGATCGACGGTGAGATGGCGCAGCAGGCCGTTCAGGTCCCACGTGACCTTGCCGTCAGCATTGCGGATCACGAAGCCGTTGCGATCGACATGCACGTCGCAGGAAACCTGGTTGAAGGCGACGTGCAGGCTGGTGCCGGTGTCGGGCTGCCGGAAGCTCGCCCCGATGCCGTTCGCCGCCGCCCCATTGCGCCAGCGGGCGTAGGGATCGTCGGGCAGGGAATTGTCTGGAACGAGCGCGGGCTCCGCGGGCTTCTGCCGCATGGCCAGGCTGAGCGTCTTGGGCGGCGCCATCCGCGGATCGATGCGGCGGATGAAGTCGGTGCGCGTGCCGTCGGCGAAATCGAACAGCAGGCCGGTCGAGCGCGGTGGACCGAACACCTCCCTGATGGAGCCGACGTAAGGCAGCAGGCCGACGCCGAGCAGGGCCTTGAAGACCAGGTCGGCATAACCGACCTCCCAGCGGTTGCGGAGCTGATCCTGCGTGTAGGAGTCTGCGGAATAGGTGCCGCTGTTCCAGCCGACATAGGCCGTCATGGGCGCGTCCCTTCGCTGCCAAGGCATGCGCCGAACGCCGCGACGCGAAGGCTGGAGGATAGGACAGTGCCCCAGCGCGGGTCCGTGACCGCGGTCACAGACCGCTGGGATATGCGCTATCCCCAGAGCGCGGGCGAGGGCGGATGCAGGAGACTGCCCTCGTAGCGCAGACCGTCTTCCCGATCGCGGGCCAGCAGCAGCGGACCGTCGAGGTCGAGCCAGCGGGCGTCGGCCGCGAGCAGCAGGGCCGGCGCCATGGCCAGCGAGGTCGCGACCATGCAGCCGACCATGATCCCAAGACCGGCGGCCTTGGCAGCGGCCGCCAGGCGGAGCGCCTCGGTCAGGCCGCCGGTCTTGTCGAGCTTGACGTTGACGGCATCGTACTTGCCGGTGATGTGGGCGAGGCTCGCCGTGTCGTGGCAGGACTCGTCGGCGCAGACCGGCACCGGCCGCTGCAGGCCGGCCAGCGGTCCGTCGGCCCCGGCCGGCAGCGGCTGCTCGATCAGCTCGACGCCGAGGGACACCAGCTGCGGCGCCAGTGCTACGTAGATCTCCGGCGTCCAGGCTTCGTTGGCGTCGACAATCAGGCGGGCGTGCGGCGCGTTCTCATGGACGGCCCGCACGCGATCGAGATCGCCGGGGCCGCTGAGCTTCAGCTTCAGCAGCGGCCGCGCGGCGTTGGCGCGGGCGGCGGCGGCCATATTCTCGACGCTGTCGAGGCTCAGCGTATAGGCCGTGGTTGCGGGTTTCGGTGCCTCGATCCCGGCGAGCTGCCAAACCGGCCGACCCGCGCGTTTCGCCTCCAGGTCCCACACGGCGCAGTCGACGGCATTGCGCGCAGCGCCGGCTGTCAGCGCGCTCTGCAGCGCCGTGCGATCCATGCCGCGCTCAAGCTCGGGACGCAGCGCTTCGATCGCGGCGATGGCGCCGGCGATCGTTTCATCATAGCGGGGATAGGGCACGCATTCGCCGCGCCCGACGTGAGCGCCGTCGCGGATCTCCACCACCACGACGTCGGCCACCGTCTTGCTGCCGCGCGAGATGGTGAAGGTGCCCGCGATCGGCCAGCTCTCGGCCCGAACGGTGAGCTGCCGCATCAGATCTTCGCTAGCACGTCGACGATCTTCCCGACGCCGGTGCGCAGGGGATCGACGGCGGGCAGGCCGATCTTCTCTTCGGTGTCGCGCAGGGCGCGCTCGGCGGCAGCGGAATCGAGTGCCGAGGTGTTCAGGCTCACCGCGACGCAGCGCACGTTGGAGTTGGTAAGACGCGCCGCGGCTAGGTTGGCGTCGATGCAGGTCTGCAGGTCCGGCAGCTTGTAGTGCGGCAGGCCGCGCATGTGCGGGCGACCAGGCTCGTGGCACATGACGAGAGCGTCGGGCTGTGCGCCATGGATGAGCCCGAGCGTGACGCCCGCGTAGGAGGCGTGGAAGAGCGAGCCCTGCCCCTCAACCAGATCCCAATGATCGGCGTCGTTCTCCGGCGTGATCCATTCGACCGCGCCGGAGACGAAATCCGACACGACGGCGTCGATGGAGACGCCACCGCCGGCGATGAAGATGCCGGTCTGACCGGTGGCGCGGAAATCGGCCTTGAGGCCGCGCGCCCGCATCTCCTTCTCGAGCGCGAGGGCGGTGTACATCTTGCCGATCGAGCAGTCGGTGCCGACGGTGAGCATGCGCTTGCCGCGGCGCTTCTTGCCGGTGCCGACGGCGAAATCGCGGGTCGGATGGCGGACGTCGAACAGCTGCCGGCCGTGCTTCTTCGCCGCCTCGGCCAGGGCCGGCGCTTCCGTGAGGCGCTTGTGCAGGCCGCTGGCGAGGTCGAGGCCCAGCTCGAGGGCGCGCTTCAGCGGCGCGATCCAGCTTTCGCCGATGACGCCGCCGCGATTGGCGACGCCGACGATGACGGTCTTCACGCCGGCCGCGGCCGCCTGTTCCACCGTCATGTCCGGCAGCTTCAGGTCGGCGTTGCAGCCGGGCAGGCGCAGCTGGCCGACGCACCAGTCCGGCCGCCAGTCCTTCACCCCCTGCGCGGTCTTGGCCGCGAGCTGATCGGCGGCATCGCCGAGGAACATCAGATAGGGACGCGCAATCGACATCGGGCTTCTTCCCCCAAGGTTTCTTCGTTGCGGCGCATCCTAGCCAAAGCGATCCGCCTTGTCGGCTGCCATTTGCGCATGGCATGGTCCGGGTGCGCGCGGTCGTGGCGCCGCGCCCCTGCCAGCATTCCTGGACCCGAGGTATCCGATGAGCGTCAAACCGCCGGAGGCCCATCTTTTGACGGCCGCGCAAATCGCCGCCGCCGAAGAGTCTCCGCTCTCGCATCCGTTGAACCCCAAGTCCGAGGTCTATCTGCGGCGGCTCGGCGAGACCATCGGCCTGCAGCGCGCGATCGTGACCATGGCACGGGTGCCGCCGGGCAAGGAATCCTTCATCTACCACTGCCACAAGGGCGACGAGGAATGGCTCTACATCGTCTCTGGCCGGGGCCGGGCCGAGATCGGCGACAAGACCTTCGAGGTCGGCCCGGGCGACTTCATGGCCTTTCCTACACCCTCCATCGGCCATCACCTGAAGAACCCCTATGACGCCGATCTCGTCTACCTGATGGGCGGCGAGCGCGGGCGCGTCGACGTCGGCGAGTTCCCGACGGTCGGCAAGCACATCATCTTCGCCGCCGACGGCATCTACATGGCCGACTCCGACAAGCTCCGGCACATGTCGTTCGCCGACTGGGTGAAGAAGCCGTGACGGCGCCTGAGATCCGCTCGGGCTGGGCCGCCGTCAACGGCGTCAACCTCTTCTATCGCAGCGCCGGGAACGGCCCGACCCTGCTGTTGCTCCATGCCGGCATCTGCGACAGCCGCATGTGGGACGACCAGATCGGCGAGTTCGGCCGCACCCATCGCGTGATCGCGCCCGACTTTCGCGGCTTCGGGCAGACGAAGATGGTGGCCGGACCCTTCGCCCACCGTCACGACCTGCGGGCCCTGATGGACGATCTCGGCATCGACCGAGCCATCCTGGTCGGCGGCTCCATGTCCGGCAAGACGACCCTCGATTTCGCTCTCGACAATCCGGGTCGCGTCGAGGCGCTGATCCTCGTCGCATCCGCCCTCACCGGCTATCAGTTCACGGACGCGGGTACGCGGGCGGCCTGGGCGGCCGGCGATGCCGCCCTGGAAGCCGGCCGCCAGGACGAGGCAGCGCAGATCGAGATGAAGACCTGGCTCGCCGGCCCGCGCCGCAGCCTGGATCAGATCGACCGGAGCCTGCGCCAGCGCGTACGCGACATGCTGATCCAGAGTTACGCCACGCCGCCCGACCTGGGCGACGACCAGCCGCTTGACCCGCCGGCGATCGGGCGCCTGCAAGAGGTGCGCGCGCCGACGCTGATCATCGTCGGCGACGAGGACCAACCGGATATCCCGGCCATTGGCGATTTGCTGGAGTCCGGCATCGCCGGCGCGCGCAAGATCGTCATGCGCGGCGCGGCGCACCTGCCGAGCATGGAGCAACCCGCCGCATTCAACCGTATCGTCCGCGACTTCGTGGCCGGGTTGCCGCGGCGCGCCTGACGGTTTCCTCCCCGCCACGGCCGTGGCAGACTGCGGCGATCAGCAGCCGAGGAACCACGCGTGCCCTCCTTCGACATCGTCTCCAAGACCGAGATCGCCGAAATCGACAATGCCATCCAGGGCATGCGGCGGGAAATCGAAACACGCTTCGACTTCAAGGGCAGCAAGTGCACGATCGAGCGCAAGGACAACGTCCTCACCATGGTCGCGGACGACGACATGAAGCTGCGGCAGATGCAGGAGTTGCTGAAGGGCTACGTGACGCGGCGCAAGCTCGACGCCCGCTGCCTCGACTTCAAGCCGCAGGAGAAGGCGGGCGGCAACACGCTGCGGCAGGTGATCAACGTCAAGCAGGGGATCGAGAGCACGCTGGCCAGGGAGATCGTGAAAGCGATCAAGGACAGCAAGCTCAAGGTGCAGACCTCCATCCAGGGCGACGAGCTGCGCGTCACCGGCAAGAAGCGCGACGACCTGCAGGCCGCCATCCAATTGGTGCGCGAGATGAAGATCGAGCAGCCGCTGCAGTACGTGAACTTCAGGGATTGAACAGCAACACCATGGCGCCGAAGAAGAACCCGCTCAACCTCAACGCCCTTCAACTGAAGACGCTGACGCTGCTGCAGGAGCTGGCGCGGCTCAACGGGCGCCCGGCGCCGGATGCGCCGGAGGGTCACATCCTCGTCAGCAGCCTGCCGCATCCGCACGGCGACCACTTCCATCTCGGCGATGCCGTCGTGGCATCGCGCGACGCCAGCGGACTGGCGAACGAGGGCGCCTGGGTTGCCTTGGAGCGCAAGGGCCTGATCAAGGCGATGTTCCCGGTCGCGGCCGTGCTGACGCCCACCGGCGTCGCCTACGAGACCGGATTACGCGAGCAGATCCTGCATCGCGCCCATCACTGATCAGCGCGGCTTCTGCAACCGGCTGGCGGCGCCGACGGTGAACCAGCGCGGCGAGAATCTGAGGCCGAAGACGCTGAGGCGGTTGGCCCAGCCGGGCACCACCAGCCGGCGGCCGCTCATGAGGCCGCGATAGCCGATGCGGGCCACGGTCTCCGCCGGCATCGGCCGGAGGCGGGCGAGCATGCCAGCCTTCTTGAGGCCGGCGACTTTCTGGAATTCCGTCGCCGTATAGCCGGGGCAGAGGCAGGTGACGGTCACGCCGCTGCCCGTCAGCTCCTCCGCCAGCGCCTCGGAGAACGACACCACATAGGCCTTGCTGGCGTAGTAGACGGCCATGTACGGCCCGGGCAGGAAGCCGACGATCGAGCCGACGTTGAGGATGCGGCCACGCCCGCGCGTGCGCATCGCCGGCAGGAAATAGTGGGTCAGCTCGGTCAGGGCGCGCATGTTAACGTCGATGATGCCGAGCTGGCGCTCCGGCGGGAGCTCGTGGAAGTGGCCGACGGCGCCGAAGCCGGCATTGTTGACGAGGATGTCGACGGTCACGCCCTCGGCGGCGGCACGCTCCTGCAGGCGACGCGGCGCCTGCGGATCGGCGAGATCGGCCGGCCAGATACGCACAGCCGTTCCGTGTTCCCGGTACAGCGCGGTGGCCAGTTGCTCCATGGCGTCGGCGCGCCGGGCCACCAGGATCAGATCGTGGCCGTCGGCCGCGAACAGCTTCGCCAGCTCCAGCCCGATGCCGGCCGAGGCGCCGGTGATGAGGGCGATGTCCTTCCGGATCAACGTCTCTTCACGCTCGCGCGACCGCAGGTCCCGCGTCTCGACCGCGCCCATCTATTCCGCCGCCTTCGGCAGGTGCCCGGCGGAGCCGCGCCGCATGTAGCCGTCCAGGAAGGCGGTGCGGTGGCCGTCCGCGCCCCACAGGATGGGGAAGAAGCTCTCGTCCATGGCGGTGTCGTCGACGCGCTTGTAGCGGTTGTAGATGTAGCTGACCTTCGTCGGGTGGAAGCGGGCGGCCGACGACATGCAGTGCGCCACGGCGGAGCGCCGCGGACGGTCGCTGCGGTTGGTGTCGGAGCCATGCCAGGTGCGGCCGTCATGGAAGGCGCAGCCGCCGGTCGGCACTTCAACCGGCACCAGCTCAGGCGCGAGTCCGACCGCCGCCGCGGCCTCACGCAGCTCCTTGCGATAGTCGTCCGGCGCGTGGAACTGCCTGATCGGCGGCGAGACCGGCCAACGGTGCGAGCCCCGCACATATTCGATGGTGCCGCCCTTGGCCGAGGTGTCATCGAGCGCGATCCAGCAGGTGAGCATGTGCGGCGCGCGCGGGACGTCGATCCAGCCGTTGTAGCTGTCGTCCTGGTGGAAGCCGAGCGGCTTGGCGCCGGGGGGCTTCCAGATCACGTTGTCCTGGGCCAGGCGCGCGCCCGGCCAGCCCGCCAGCTGGGCGCAGAGGCGGCCAACCTCGGCGCGCAGGACGAGGCTGGCGACGGTGTAGTCGGCCTTCCAGCCGTTGCAGATCTGGCGCGCCAAGTCGGGCTTGTCGCGGCCCTCGCGCCAGTTCCATTCGTCCGGCTGGAGGCCGGTCTCGAACTCGCCCTGAAACAGCCGCTCGAACCGGGCCGCCACGCGCGCCGCCTCGGCCGGATCGATGAATCCGTCAAGAATCAGGAAGCCGTCTTCATGGAAGCGCGCAATCTGGGCGGGGCTCAGCTCGATCATGAATGGGCAAGCTCGCATGCAAAACAGGGGCGCACCCTAGCGGAGCCGCGGGCGCATGCCTAGGGCGCGGGCCGCAGTGCGACGATGCGGGCAGCGAGGCGGTCCGACGTCAGGAGGCCCCTGTCCGCCAGCAAGCCTTCGGCCGCAGCGAGCCAGCATTCGTAGTAGTGGCAAGGATCGCCGTCGCCGCGGCCGACCTCGGCGATGAGGCGCTGCTGGAACTCCTCCCAGCGGAAGCAGCCTGCGTCGGCGAGGCTCACGACCGCGGCGAAGATGCGGGCCTGCCAGGGAGCATCGAAGCGCGGCCTGCCCCCGTCGCTCGGCAAGTCCAGCGCCGGCGGGAGCGTCATCGCGCCTCCAGATAGTCTTCCCACAGATCGACGCAGACCCTGTCGGCTGTGGTGTCGTCGCCCCAGAGCGCACGGGCATCGAAGGCGACGGTATAGACATGCTGTGGCTTCAGTCCCTCACCGGCCGCGTTGGCGTCGGGAAAGCTGAACACGCCGCGGTCGGCGACAACGACGCCGGGCTTGTCACGTACATAGCGCGGCAGGCGGGTGTGGCCGGCGGGATGGATATTGCGCGCCACGACGCCATCGCCGGCGAGGAAGCGCGCCATCACCCCCTCATCCGGCTGGCGCGTGGTGGCGCCGGCCGCGATCGTCGCATCGACCATGGCAGGGGCCAGAAGCGGCTGGGTGGCGATGCGCGCGCGCCCGCCCGGCAGGATGCCGCGCTCCGCCAGCAGGGACCGGATGGCCTGCAGCCAGAGCTCGTAGTAGCTCATGCGCAGATAGTCCGCCGGCGGCAAGCGCTCGATCTCGCGCCGCAGATGATCGTCGCTGAAGGGCACCGACACGGGCAACGCTTGCGACAGGGCGAATAGTCGACGCTCCCAGGCAGCGTGGAACACCGGCTCGTCCTTCTCCGGCACCACCGGACCGAAGCCGTCCATCCCGCCCATGTCGTGAATGCCGTTCATACGAGCGCCGTCCCGATCATGCCATCGCGGGTGACAAGGCCGGCCAGCGCCTCCTCGCCAAGGGCCTCCGTGCCGGCCGGCCGCTGCGGCAGCACCATGTAGCGGAGCTCAGCACTGGAATCCCACACCCGCAACTCGACGTCGGGCGCTAGCGTCACGCCGAACTCGGCGAGCACGCCGCGCGGGTCCTTGACTGCGCGCGAGCGGTAGGCGGCGCTCTTGTACCAGACCGGCGGCAGGCCGAGCACCGGCCAGGGGTAGCAGGAGCAGAGAGTGCAGACGAGCAGGTTGTGGCGCTGCGGCGTGTTCTCGACCACGACCATGTTCTCGCCTTGCATGCCGCCATAGCCGAGCTCGGCGATGGCGGCGGTGGCGTTGGTCAGCAGGCGCGCCCTGTAGGCCGGATCTATCCAGGCGCGCGCCACCACGCGGGCACCGTTGCGCGGCCCGATGCGTGTCTCATAGGCCTCGACGATGCGGTCAAGGGCAGCCGGATCGACCAGACCCTGCTCGACGAGCAGCTGCTCCAACGCCTTGACGCGCAGGGCCAAGCCTTTTTCTTCCGCATCATGATCGTGGTCGTGAGCCGTCACACCGCATTCTCCCCGCGCCCATGCTGGCGGACTCCAGACCGCGGTTCAAGCCAATCGATCAACCAGCCTGTTGACAGTATTCGGGAGTTGGCGGAATAGACGTGCCGAATAGTCGGTGGGTCGGAAAGAAACGAAGGCTCCCAGGAAGCAGGACCGATGTCGACCTCCATATATGTTGTCCAGCGCATTTCTGGTCTGGGGCTGGCGGCGCTTGCCCGTTGGATGACGGGGACGCTCGCGATACTGGCCGTGGTCGGGGTCGCCCTGCCGCCTGCGCGCGTGCAGGCGGACGAAACCCAGGCGCCGGACGTGCGGCAGCTCGTCGGCGATTTCGGCGCCTGGAGCGGCGACTTCGACGGCATGCTGGAGCGGCGACTGGTGCGCGTGGCCGTGCCCTACGGCCGGACCCTCTTCTATCACGATCGCGGGCGAGAGCGCGGGTTGACGGCCGACAGCGTGCGCAAGTTCGAGGAGTTTCTCAACACCAAGTACAAGAGGGACCTGAAGCGGCGGCCGATCACGGTGGTCCTCATCCCGACCACGCGCGATCAGCTGATCCCGGCGCTGCTCGATGGCCGCGCCGACATCGCCGCCGGCAACATCACGATCACCGAGGCCAGGCAGGCGAAGGTCGACTTCTCCGTGCCGATCGCAAAGCCGTTCTCCGAGATCATCGTCACCGGGCCGGGCGCGCCGACCTTGAACACGCTCGACGATCTCGCCGGACAGGAGGTGTTCGTCCGGCCGGCCACCAGCTACTACGCGAGCCTGATCGCGCTCAACGACCGCTTCCAGGCAGCCGGCAAGCCGCCGATGATCCTGACCCTGCTTCCCGACCCGATCGAGGACGAAGACAAGCTCGACATGATCAATGCCGGGCTCCTCCAGATCTCCGTGATCGACGAGTGGCTGGCGGACGTGTGGGCGCCGATCCTGCCGCAGCTCGCTGCCCGCAAGGACCTGGTGCTGCGTACCGGCGGCGAGGTTGCCTGGGCCTTCCGCAAGGGCAGCCCAAAGCTGCAGGCCGAGGTCGACGACTTTATTACCAATGTCGTGAGGAAATACGGCCTGGTCGCCACCAACCTCAAGTCCTTCTCCGCCAATCTCCGCAAGGCGGAGAACGCCAAGTCCAGCAAGGATTGGCAACGATTTCAGCAGGTGGTCGACCTGTTCCGGAAGTATGGCGACCAGTATCGGTTCGACCATCTCCTGCTGGCTGCCCAAGGATACCAGGAGTCGCAGCTGGATCAGTCGAAGCGCAGCAAGGTCGGCGCCATCGGCATCATGCAGCTGATGCCGGCGACCGGGCAGGCCATGAAGGTCGGTGACGTCGCCCAGGCGGAGCCGAACGTCCATGCCGGCGCCAAATACATGGACCAGATCATGGAGACCTATTTCGGGGACGCCGAGCTCAGCGACGAGAACCGGACGCTGTTCGCCTTCGCCGCCTACAATGCCGGCCCCGCACGCGTGGCGAAGCTGCGCAAGCTAGCCGCCGAGCAGGGCTACGACCCGAACAAATGGTTCAACAACGTGGAGTGGGTCGTCGCCGACAAGGTCGGTCAGGAGCCCGTGACCTACGTGCGCAACATCTATAAGTACTATGTCTCCTACAAGCTGGCGATCGAGACCGAGCGGGCAAAGCGGGAGGCTGCGGGCAAGGTGCAGCAGGCCGAGCCCGCCCAGTGAGGAGGCCGATGGCGCATGTGCCCGGGCGCGAAGAATGGCACTTGGTCGCCGCGCGCATAGGGCCTACCATGACGCCGTCGCCTTGATTCGGCCGAAGGGCCGAACCCAAACGCGGGACGGGGCCGCGTTAAGAGCATGAGCCAGAGTCGTCGCTGCAACGCCCTTCGCGTCGTCACCGCGATCTTGCGCGGCGGCCTGCGGTCGTGCGCATTCGGTCTCCTTCTTCTCTCATGCGCGGCAGCGACGCCCGCATCGGCGCAGGATGCGCCGGCAGCGACCGCGAAGGACACGCCCCCGCAAGTGCGCCAGCTGCTCGAGCTGCTGGCCGACCCGGCGGTCCGCGACTGGCTCCAGCAGCAGCACGCTGCACAGACCGCGGCGGCTGCGCCAGCGAGTCCGGAGATGACACCATCGAGTCTGCTTGCCGATCGGGTCGCGGCAATACACCAGCACCTGCAGACGCTGGCGGCAGCGCTGCCGACCCTGCCCGACGAGTTCGAGCGCGCCTGGATCATCCTGTCGCTCGAGTTCGAGCACCTCGGCAACGTCCTGCTGCTCATCCTCGCCTTTGCAGCGCTCGGCTTCGGCGCCGAATGGCTGTTCTACTGGGCCGCCGCCGGCGTCGAGAAGTGGATCATCGGGTTGCCGCTCGCGACGGTGGGCGAACGCCTGCGCGCTGTCGCGGTACGGCTCGCCTATGGCACGGGGATGGTGGCGGCCTTCGCCATCGGCAGCGTTGGCGCGTTCCTCGTGTTCTCCTGGCCGCCGCTCCTGCGCGAGATCGTGCTCGACTATCTCTTCGCCTTCCTGATCGTGCGGCTGACGCTGGTGCTCGGCCGCTTCCTGTTCGCGCCCGGTGGCGAGCGCTTCCGCATCGTGCCGATGACGACGGAGGCCGCTTGGTTCTGGGTCCGGCGGCTCGCCCTGTTCATCGGCTGGCTCGCCTTCGGCTGGGTGACGGTCAGCCTGCTGGTGACCCTCGGCATGGCCGTCGGCGCGCGCCAGATCGTGGCCTATACGCTCGGACTCGGGCTGCTCGCCATCGGCCTGGAGATCGCCTGGCGGCGGCCCCGCCCGCCCGTTGCCGAGGGCCAGGCCGGCCGCGAGCGCCTCAGTCGGCGCGCCTCAGCCTGGCTGTTGTCCGGCTACGCCATCCTGCTGTGGCTGCTGTGGTTCGCCTCCGCGATGCCGCTGTTCTGGCTTGCCGTCACCGCAGTTGCGCTGCCGGTATCACTGAGGCTCGCGGGACGCGCCATCAACCATGTCCTGCGACCGCCCGGCGCGGCCGACCAGGCGGCCGAGGCGCCGCGCATGGCCGTGGTCGCGGCCGAGCGTGCCGCGCGCGCCCTTATCATCATCGCTTTCGCGCTGCTGCTCGCGCGGGGTTGGCATCTCGATTTTGGCGCCCTGACGACCAGTGATACGCTGGCCACGCGGCTGGCGCGCGGCGCTCTCAATGCCGTGGTTATCGCGCTCATTGCCGATTTCGTCTGGCACGTCATCAAGGCCGTGATCGACCGCACGATCGCGCTGTCGAAGGACCAGACACAGCCCAACACCGAAGAGGGGCGTCGGCGGGCGCGCATGCGCACGCTGCTGCCGATCCTGCGCAACGTCCTGTTCATCGTGGTTATCGTCATTGCCGTGTTGATGGCGCTGTCCGCCATGGGCGTCCAGATCGGGCCGCTGATCGCCGGCGCCGGGGTGGTCGGCGTCGCCGTGGGCTTCGGCTCCCAGACGCTGGTGAAGGACATCATCAGTGGCGTGTTCTACATGCTCGACGACGCCTTCCGTGTCGGCGAGTACATCCAGAGCGGCAACTACAAAGGCACGGTCGAGTCCTTCTCGCTGCGCTCAGTCAAGCTGCGCCACCATCGTGGGCCGCTTTATACCGTGCCGTTCGGCTCGCTCGGCGCGATCCAGAACATGAGCCGCGACTGGGTGATCGACAAGTTCATGATCGGCATCACCTACGACAGCGACATCGAAAAGGCCAGGAAGCTCATCAAGCAGATCGGCAAGGAACTGGCCGCCGATCCCGAGTACGCGCGCAACATCATCGAGCCGATGAAGATGCAAGGCGTCGAAGCGTTCGGCGACTTCGCCATCCAGATCCGCGTGAAGATGATGACCAAGCCGGGCGAGCAGTTCGTCATCCGCCGCAAGGCCAATGCACTCATCAAGAAGGCGTTCGACGCCAACGGCATCAAGTTCGCCTTCCCGACCGTGCAGGTCGCCGGCGGTGACGAGGCTACGGCCGCTGCGGCCCGGCAATCCCTCATTCAAGCGCAGGCCGCGGCAGCGGCAGATTGATGCGGCGGACCGGGCGAGGCCTGACCCCAGGAGTTCGAAGGCAACCCTCCGGGCAGCAATTCGCACAGGCGGGTGGGCAGGCCCCGAATCGCCGGCGCTCGATTAGTCCGCCATCGCCACCACTTCGATCTCCGTCGCCATCCGCTCGATGGCGAGCGCGGGCAGCGGCACGCCCGTGGAGCAAGGACCGGGCGGCGTGTAGTGGGCGAAGCGGGTCTGGGCGCTCTTCATGAGCGTCTCCTGGCCCGCGCCGCCGACGTAGAAGCAGTTGACCTTCGTGACGTCGTCCAGGCGCGCGCCGAAGACCGCCAGCACGCGCCGAATGTTCTCCATGCTGAGCTTCGTCTGCTCGACCAGGTCGTCGGGCGCCAGCACGTTGGCCTGCGGGTCGAGCGCCACCTGGCCGCCGACGAAGATGTGGCGGCCGCATTTGAGGCCGTGCTTGTACGGCAGATGGATCGGCCAGTCCCAATGGCCTTCGGGCCATGAGTGACGGCGCGGCACGCGGCGCCCGTCGGGCGCCAGCATGGCCATCAGCTCCATCTCGATCATGACGCCGTCGGGATAGAGCCGCGGCACCGGGATGCCCGTGGCCGCTGGCCCCGGCTCCCGGAAATAGCGGGCGCGCACGACGGCGGCCTTGCGCCACTCCGCTTCGCCGCCGCGGCCGCTGTAGTAGATGTTGAACTTCACGGCATCATCGAGGGTGGCGCCGTAGCACGCGAGCACGCGGCGCAGATTCTCCATCACGATCTCGGACTGCGCGACGACGTCGCCGGGATGCAGCACCTGCCCGCGCGCGTCGATCGCCATCTGCGCGCCCGTGAAGATCATCTCGCCGCAGCGGACGCCGTGCGGGAAGCCCATGCGGGGCAGCCACGACCACAAGCCCGCCGGCGCCGCCATGACGCGCGGCATCCAGCGGCCGGCGGCGCTGCGCATGGCGTAGCCCTCGATCTCCACCATCATGCCGTCGAAGGCGAGATAGGGCACGGGAATCAGCGTCACCACCGGCAGGAACGGCCCGCGGAAGGCACGGCGGATCTCCGCCAGCATGGCGCGGCCGTCGTCGCCGCGATCGACGTAGAAGACGACCAGCTTGACCATGTCGTCCAACGCGGTGTCGTAGGCAGCCAGGACGCGCGCCACCTCCGCCATGGCGAGGCGAGTCTGCGCCAGCAGATCGCCGGGGTGGAGTACCTGGCCCGTCGTCGAAAGCGCCACCTGGCCGCCGACATGGATGGTGTCGCCGCAGCGCACGCCGAGCGACGCCGTCACGGGGACGCTGAAGTGCCAGGACTCCTTGGGCCACACGCGATGCTGCTTCATGAACCACCTCCGACTCGAAGCTAGCGCATGGCGGAGGGCCGGACCAGCGAGCGTGTTCATCGGCCGGCATCTGTGCTTATCTGCGGCCCCGGCTGCTCCCTGATCATCGCGTGCCCCCGTGGTTCAATCCTCTGCGCCCGTGACCGAGACGCCGCGCCGTGCGGCGCTGGCATTCATCCTGATCACGGTGACGCTCGACATGCTGGCGCTCGGCGTGATCGTGCCGGTGCTGCCGCGGCTGGTGGTGGACTTCGTCGGCGGCGACACCGCGCGCGGGGCCGAGATCTACGGGCTGTTCGGCACGGTCTGGGCGCTGATGCAGTTCTTCTGCTCGCCGATCCTGGGGTCGCTGTCCGACCGCTTCGGCCGCCGGCCGGTAATTCTGCTCTCCAACCTCGGCCTCGGCCTCGACTACATCTTCATGGCGCTGGCGCCGACGCTGTGGTGGCTGCTCGTCGGCCGCGTCATCTCCGGCATCACCTCGGCGAGCCTGAGTACCGCGTACGCCTACATCGCCGACGTCACGGCGCCGGAGAAACGCGCCGCGAGCTTCGGCATGGTCGGCGCCGCCTTCGGCGTCGGGTTCGTGATCGGGCCGGCCGTCGGCGGCCTGCTCGGCGACGTCGATCCGCGACTGCCGTTCTGGGTGGCGGCGGCCCTGAGCCTCGCCAATGCCGGCTATGGCTGGCTGGTGCTTCCGGAATCGCTGCCGCGCGATCGGCGCATGGGTTTTGCCTGGCGGCGCGCCAACCCGCTGGGCTCGCTGGCCCTCCTGCGCTCGCATCGCGAGCTGCTCGGCCTCGCCGCCGTCAACTTCCTCGGCAACATCGCGCATGCCTCGCTGCCGAGCGTGTTCGTGCTCTATGTCAGCTATCGCTATGGCTGGGACGCCCGGACGGTGGGCATCATGCTGGCCAGCGTCGGCATCGCTTCGGTGATCGTGCAGGCCGGCGTGATCGGGCCGGTGGTGAAGCGCATCGGCGAGCGCGCGGCGCTGCTCGTGGGCCTGCTCTGCGGCGCGGTCGGGTTCGCCACCTACGGCTTCGCCCCCACGGGAATCCTGTTCTTGCTCGGCGTTCCTGCGGTGGCCTTGTGGGGCCTGGCCGGCGCGGCCTCGCAGGGCCTGATGACACGCCGCGTCGCATTGTCCGAGCAGGGCCAGCTCCAGGGCGCGAACGGCAGCGTGCGCGGCATCACCGAGCTGATCGGCCCCGGCCTCTTCACGCAGAGCTTCGCGGTCTCCATCGCCATCGGCACTCCCTTCCACTTGCCGGGCGCACCGTTCCTGCTGGCAAGCCTGCTGCTCACAGCGGCGCTGGTGGTGGCTTGGCGGGTGACGCGGCCCCGCTGATCACCCGCTGGACCGGTTCTACCAGTTGATGATGAAGTGTTTAGTCAGCGTGGCTGGGAAGCCGGGATCCCGGGTGATGTCGTCGATGTTTCCGCCTTGGCGCGAGTTGCGCGCCGAGTTCATGGCCAGGATCGTGTAGAACTTTCCGGAGAGCCCGCCGCTCGAGGTGCCGCTGACGACGGGGTCGACGCGCTGGTCGGTGGCGCAGTTGGCGCCCCTGCGGATGGCCTCTTCCTGGAAGAACTTGATGAACTTGGCGGTCTTGGGGCCGTAGATGGCGTCGGCCTTGAGCGGCTCCGTCTCGCCCGGCGGGCGGAAGCCTTTGGAACCGCCCGCTTCGCTCCAGGCGATCCGGAGCAGATGCTGGACGAGCATGACGTCATCCCGGTTGTTCGGGCAGCCTACCCCCACCGCCTGCTCGACCGTATACGCAACCTTGATCTTCGGATCCGACCCCTTGATCTGGAAAACACGCGGCATCCTTGCTCCCCTTTTCTTGTCGCATCAAATGAATGCACGAGTGCAGGCGAGCAGGCAAGTTCCGGCGCGACGAGGGCCGATTTCGGCGAGCGATGCGGCTCACCATCGGAACGACTGGCGCGGCGTGCCGTGACTGCTATGGTGCAGGAAACGAAAACGGGAGCTTCAGATGTCCGATCTCGCGCTGTGCTACACGCCGGCAACCGAACTGGCGCGGCGCATGCGCGCCAAGGAGATCTCGCCTGTCGAGGTGGTGAAGAACAGCCTCGCGCGCATCGACGAGATCAATCCGAAGCTCAACTGCTTCTGCTTCGTCTATCCGGAAGAGGCGCTGCAGAAGGCGCGCGCGGCCGAGGCCGCGGTGATGGCCGGCAGGCCGCTCGGGCCTCTGCACGGCGTGCCGCTCGCCATCAAGGACCTGACGCCGACCAAGGGCAAGCGCACCACGCTCGGCAGCTACACCCACGAGCACTGGGTACCCGACTTCGATGCCGCCATCGTCGAGAAGCTCACGGACGCCGGCGCGGTCATGGTGGGCAAGACGACGACGCCGGAGTTCGCCTATTCGAGCTTCACCGAGAGCCCGCTCTGGGGCATCACGCGCAATCCCTGGAATCCCGAGCGCACGCCCGGCGGCTCCTCCGGCGGCTCAGGCGCGGCGGTGGCGAGCGGCTGCGTGCCGCTGGCCGAGGGCACGGACATGGGCGGCTCCGTGCGCATCCCCGCGGCCTGGTGCGGCATCGTCGGGCTGAAGCCAAGCCTCGGCCGCATCCCACTCGATATCCTGCCCAGCGTGTTCGACAACATCTCGCATTTCGGGCCGCTGGCCCGCACCATCGACGATGCGCGCCTGTTCCTGAACGCGGCGCAAGGGCCCGACGAGCGCGACATCCAGTCGATCGGCACGCCGCTGGCGCTGGACGGGCCGCAGCCCGGCTCCGTGAAGGGTATGCGCTTCGCCCTCAACATCGATCTCGGCTGTTACGTCGTCGAGCCGGAGGTGGAGGCGGCGGTGCGCGAGGCGGCGCGCGCGCTGAGCGCGGCTGGCGCCACGGTCGAGGAGGTGAAAATTCCCTGGACGCGGCGCATCGCCGACGCCTGGGTCGAGGTCTGGCAAGTCTTCATGGCCGCCTATTTCGGCCATGTGCTGGATCAATATCGCGAGAAGATGGATCCCAACGTCGTCGCGCTGATCGAGGCCGGCAACAAGATGCCGGCGCGCCACTACAAGCGGCTGGAGATCGAGCGCACGGAGCAGTGGCGCAGCTTCTATCCGATCCTGGAGAAGTATGACGCCTTCCTCTGCCCCACCATGCGCGTACCGGCGCCCCGCTGCGGCGAGCGCGACGAGGGCTACTACGCGATGCGCGAGGACGGCCGCTACTACGGCCTCGACATGACCGGCCAGTTCAACCTGCTGGCCCCCTGCCCCGCACTCTCGGTGCCGGCGGGCTGGAGCAAGGATGGACTGCCCATCGGCCTGCAGATCGTCGGCCGCCGGTGGCGCGATGACACCGTGCTGACGATCGGAAGGGCTCTGGAGACGGCTCGTCCGTGGGCGGAGAAGCGGCCACCCCTCTGAGAGACGCGTGGCGTTCGAGCAAGTTTCTTGCAATCCGGCCGCAACGGGCCCATATCTGTGCGGTCAAACTCGTACGGGCCAGTTCGCTCTCCCGACTATTCCAGCCGGCCAAGTGATCTTCCCTGAAAGTTCGATCCGGGGCGCGATCGTCGCGCCGCGGCACCACTTGGTTTGGAGCAAGGTATGCAAACCGGTACTGTCAAATGGTTCAACCCGACCAAAGGCTTCGGCTTCATCACGCCGGTCGATGGTTCGAAGGACGTATTCGTCCACATCTCTGCCGTCGAGCGCTCGGACCTCGGCACGATCCGCGAGGGCCAGAAGATCAGCTATGATCTCGAGCGCGGCCAGCAGGGCAAGGTCTCGGCGGTCAATCTGAAGGCCGCCTGAGGCAGCGAGGGCGGCGCGCCGACGGGTGCGCCGCCCTCTTGCTTCTCCGGCCGCGACGGCATCGTAATCAGAAATTAACCAAAGAGCGCGTACAAGGCCGTCAGTCAGTTCTTCTGTTTCCTCTTAGAGATACCGTCACATCACCAGCGAACCCTCGCCCGCCGATCGACGGGCTGCCCATCGCGGCGATCGATCCTCACCCGACCAGACTGCGCGCCGTCTCGTCAGACGCTTGCAGACCTACGCGCAACCCGACGTGCGCCGCAGCATCGCCCAGCTGCTGGTGACCGGTTCGGCCCTGGCCCTGTTGTGGCTGGGCATGTGGGTGTCGCTCGGCCACGGTTACTGGATCACGCTGCTGCTGGCCGTGCCGGCGGCGGGATTCCTCGTGCGCCTGTTCATCATCCAACACGATTGCGGCCACGGCTCGCTGTTCCGCTCGCGGCTCGCGAACGACCTGACCGGGCGCATTCTCGGCGTCTTCACCCTGACGCCTTACGACTACTGGCGGCGGACCCACGCCGCCCATCACGCCACGTCCGGCAATCTCGATCGCCGGGGCGTCGGCGACATCAGCACGCTGACCGTCCGTGAATATCTGGCGCTGTCGCCCTGGCGGCGACTGGTCTATCGGCTCTACCGCCATCCGCTGGTGCTGTTCGGCATCGGCCCGATCTACCTCTTCATCCTGAAGCATCGCCTGCCGCTGGACATGCCGCTGCGCAGCGGCGTCTGGCGCAATCTCTTCGCGACCAATGCGGGGATCGCCGCCCTCATCGCGGTCCTCGCCATTCTCGTCGGCCCGCTCGCGCTGCTGAAGCTGCAATTGCCGATCGTGCTGCTGGCGGCTTCGGCGGGCATCTGGCTGTTCCACGTCCAGCACCAGTTCGAGGACTCCTACTGGCAGCGCGATCCGGCCTGGAGCTTTCACCAGGCCGCGCTGCGGGGCAGCTCCTACTACCGCCTGCCGCGCCTGCTGCAGTGGTTCACGGCCAGCATCGGCCTGCACCACATCCATCACCTCTGCAGCCGGATCCCGAACTATCGTCTGCAGGAGTGCCTGGACGAGAATCCCGAGTTGCATGAGGTGCGACGCCTGACGCTGCTCCAGAGCCTGCGCTGCGCGCGGCTGTCGCTGTGGAGCGAGGAATCGGGACGGATGATCCGCTTCCGCGATCTCCGGACGATACCGACGACGTCGGACAGGCCCTGAGTGCTTGACGACCGCGACGCTGCCGTCAGCGCAGCGTCGACGGCGTCGCGGCAACGAGCGTCAATGCGGCGCGTTGATTCCCCGGCGTCAATTGCTGGAACAGGGCGCGGGCACGCTCGATATCGGCGCCGTCGCTGCTCATTGCCGCCCGTTTCACGGCCAGCGTAGTCGGGTGGTCGTCTCCACACACGAACTTCAGGACCTGCGCCAGGCGGCCCATCGCGATGGGATCGGCCGGCAGCAGCGGACCGGGCTCGGCAAGCGCTTCCGGCGCTGCGGCTGAGCCGGTATCGGGCGGCTGGTGGCGTCGCTCCGCCTTGGCGGCCAGCCGTTCGTCGCGGCGCGCGGCCTTCCGGCGCTGGCGCTCGGCCCGTTCCTGTCCGTAGTTTGGCCGTTTCGCCACCTGTTGCCTTCCTTTCCGTAGGACCGACGATCAGCCTGTCACGGGAGCATCGTTGATGACGTCGTGACCGCTCGCCCTAAGTTCGTCGATGCGCGCCTGCTTCGCGCGCCTGGCCTCGCCGCGGCTCAGGCTCCAACCGATGAGCGACTGCTTGAAGTCGGGCATATGATGGCGCGCGAGCCAATCGCGCAGGCGTTCCTGTTCCGCGGTCGACAGTTCGGAGAGCCGGCTGCGATGCGCCGTCTCGAGGTCCGGCGACTTCTGTCCCTTCCAGGAGAGCACGAAGACCTCGCCGCTCGGCTCGTGCGTGATCTCGCCGACGGACACGTCGCCCCAAGTGCCGGCCTCGCGCCGCGCGGTCTCTCTGGCAAGGCGGAGGTCACGCAGCTTCGCGATCTTGGCTTTTTCGTCGACGACAGCCTTGCGCGACGGCATCGGACGATACAGCGACTTACCCATCGGACGGCACCTCGCGGGAATGTGGTTGGGGGCGGTTGCCGCTGCCGCGCACGGCCAGCGCTAGGGGCACTCTTCGAAGATGTCTTCCTCGCGAACGACCCATTCGTTGCCGTTCTTGAGCGACTTCAGCCGGTATTGGTTGCTGACGCCGGTCGGCGGCAGCTGACGCAGGACTTTGTACCGGCCGGGAGGCGCCAGTCCGAACCGGCTCGCCTTCGCTTCGACCACTTGGCCGATACTGAACTTGTGCGCGATCACGCTGCTCGCGCTTCGGCGGGCGCGAACGCATGGAAGGGACGTGCTTGCATGGGGAACCCCGTCGCCTATAGCGACCGTCACGAGCCGCCGCACATGCAATGGCACTTTAGCGGCCCGAATGCGACACAAAAATGCAATTCGGCCGAAAAAACACGTGCCCGGACGCCGATCCGCCACTGGTATTTTCACCGTTGCAAACTATGCCCGGCGTCACCATCTGATAACCATGTTGGTTCAGGGGCTTGGCTTGCCCCGCCGAGGCTAGTTTCGCCATTTGCCAACCGGGTTTCTTCGCGGTTGGCCATGCCGTCGCAGATGCAGCCGACATCGAGCGAGTCTGGGCCGGCGACGGCACATGGAGCAATGCTATCATGGACACTGAAAACGCGAAGCGCGCCAGCGTTCGGAGCCAGGCGGAAGACAGATTCGCCAAGATCACCCGGCGCGATGCCGAGGTGAAGGCGTATCAGCGGCAACAGTGGGACGAGGAGGCGGCGAAGATCGCAAAGCTGCGCGCGCTGCGGTTGGCCAGGGAGGCGGAATCCAAATCTCGCCCCGTTCCCAAGAAGACGGGCAACGCGGCCCGCACGAAGGCTGCAAAGCCTGCATAGGCCCCTGGCTTGAGGTTTGGCCAATCGTCCTGCCGTCAAGCTCGCCCTGAGAAGACTTTCCTTCCCGTACGACGCGCCCGGGACGACGGCGAGGCATCCGCCGTCCCGGACGGCCGAGGCTTACGCTTTCGGCTGGGCGCTCCCGCCGGCGAGCTTGTCGCACGTGCCGGCCGGCACGTAGATCCAGGAGTCGCCCTGGTCGTCCTTCGTAGCGGTGCCGGCGCAGGAATGGGTAGCGGTCTGGCAGTCGTTCTTGCCGGCCTTGGCGACGCCGTAGCACTTCTCGTTGTCGGCAGCCTGCGCGCCGGCCGTCGCCGACAGCGACAAGACCGTGGCCAGCGCCGAAGCGACCAGAATGCTGTTCTTCATGGTAAAGGGGCTCCTCAAGGTGGTGGACAATGGCGACCTTGGATGTAGCACTGTCGGCCCCCCGCGGGTAGGACCTCACGCCCGTTCTCACGCGGAGTTGACTGTACGTCAGCCGCCGTCAGCGGACCGTGATGAAGCGGCGCATGCCCGCATTCACCGAACACTCGCCATGAACGCGTGAGCCGCGGCCCATCGTCGTGATGCGCAGTGGCTGCACGCAAGTCCTCGCGGCGTCACTCCGTCAGACTGCCGCCGGCGAGTTTGTCGCAAGTGCCGAGCGGCAGGTAGATGAAGTCACCCGGCGATCGGGTCGCCAGGGCCTGTCCCTTGCATCCATGGGCTTCAACTGCGCAATCGTTCTTGCCGGCTTGCGCGACGCCGTAGCATTTCTCCGTCGTGGTCTGGGCGATCTTGGCGGACCCGCCGCAGGCGGCGAGCGTGATCGCTGCCGTCATCGCCGAAGCGACATATAAGCCATTCCTCATGGCAATCTTCCCCTCATACGCACCGCGGCGGCCGCGAAGCCGTCGCATCAGCCCTGCGGCTTCATGCTGCCGCCGGCGATCTTTTCGCAGGTGCCGACAGGCACCAGCACGAAGGATTGCGGGTCGGAGTCGACCGTCGACTTGCCGGCGCAATCGTGGGCGCCGGCCTTGCAGTCGTTCTTGCCGGCCTTGGCGACGCCGAAGCACTGTTCGGTATCCTGCGCCTGAACGACGCTCGTTGTCGACAGCGACAATGCTGCGGCCAGCGCCGAAGCGACGAGAATGCTGTTCTTCATGGCACGAAGGCTCCTCACCTTGATGGACGATGGTGCGATTGCATTAGCACCCTTGCCCGGTCACGGGTAGCGCCTCGCGGGGTTTCTCACGCGAAGTTGACTCGCCGTTACCGGGCGCTTCTCCGGTTGCGCCGCGACCGCTCTCCGCCCATGCTCGATGATGTTGCCGCAGAGCAAACGGAGTCCTCGCCAGCATGCCCCCGTCAGCGCCCGGCCGCCGCATCTTCCGGATCCCGGAGACCGCTTTCCTGCCCTACGATCTCGACGGCCCGCTGCAGCCCGACATCAGCTGGCTGCCGATCAGCTTCGATCGGGACGCCTGGCAGGGCTGCTATCTCATGCGCATGCGGCCCGGCGCGGCGGTCATCGAGCACGACCATCCCGGCATGGAGGAGTTCGTCATCCTGGAGGGCGAGCTCATCGATTCCGACGGCACGGTGTTCAAGGCCGGTGACTTCGTGAGCTACGAGGCCGGCACGCGCCACCACTCGCACACCGAGACCGGCTGTCTCATCGCGGTGTTCGAATGGCGGCCGCCGCCGGCGGCCGCCTAGGTCCGCATTCACAGCGGCACCACGCCGGCCAGCCACAGCCACAACCCGGCGACCGCCGAACTCAGCAGCGTGATCGGAATCCCCGCCCGCGCATGGGCGAGGAACGGCAGGCTGGCGCCGACCGTCGCCGCCCGCTCGGCCACGATCAGGTTGGCGAGGCTCCCGGTCAGCAGCAGATTGCCGGCGAAGGTGGAGAGCAGCGCCAGGGCGTACAGCGCCTCCTGCGGCGGCCGATGCCACACCTGCAGCAGCATAATGTCCGAGGGCACGTTGCCGATGGTGTTGCTCATGGCGAGCGTCAGCGGCGTCAGCACCGACAGCCGGTCGGGCAGCAGGCCGACGTCGATCAGGTCGCGAAACAGGGCTTGCGTCTGCGGCAGGTCGGCGACCACGCCGGTGACCACGAACAGCCCGCCGAACAGCGTCAGCAGGCTCCAGTCGACCGCGCCCATCAGCGCCCGCGTCGCCACCCGCCGGCTCATGAACAGGGCGGCGGCGGCGAACAGGGCGGCCAGGTCGCGCGGCGCGCCGACGCCGAAGGCGACCAGCAGCGCCGCGGTGATGACGACGGCCTTCACCAGCGACCAGCGGTGAAGCTCGGGCGCCCGGGCGGCCGCGCCGGCCGGCGCCGGCTCGGGAAGCTGCCAGCGGCCGCGCCACTGCCAGCAGACGACGGCCTGGATGATGCCGAGCCCGACCAGCGACGGCAGGCCGCAGATTGCGAGGAAGCGCCAGAAGTCGAGCTGGCCGACCTGGCCGATCAGGATGTTCTGGGGATTGCCGATGATGGTGGCGGCCGAGCCGATATTGGCCGCGGCCGCGAGCCC
>DATIXH010000121.1:0-2343 GCA_035518775.1 Candidatus Acidiferrum sp. | reverse complement strand
CGATCGTCGACCACGTCGACCCGCATATCGGCGACGGCGACGCCGAGCGCCTGCAGCGCCATGTATTTGGCCACGGCGTAGTCCTCGCAGTCGCCGCCATAGCGCAGCAACTCGACGGGCGTCTCCCAGAAATCGCTCCTGTCCCAATTCGCCATGTCCGTCACGTACGGGATGGCGTTGACTGCGGCGTTGACGGCGCGCAGCTGGGCGGCCCGATCGCCGCCGCGCAGCCGGTCGACGAAGGCACGCCAGAGGGCGGCATCGGCGCCATCAGGGGCGGCGAGCTGGCGCGAGAAGCGCTCGAGCATGCCCCGCCATTTCGGAAAGCCCGTGAAATCGGTGGAGTAAACGGCGGCCGGCGAGAGCGTCCGGGGGTGGACGGGCATGGCCGTTCCCTCGCCGATGCCCGCCGGCAGCAGCAAGAGCGCGAGCCCGAACGCCGGCAGTAGCGCCACGCCGCGCCGCCACAGCCCACGAAAGTGCGCGCCCGCAAGCCGGGCGCACACGGCGTGCGCCCCGGAGCGGGACGAAATCGGCGGCATTTGCGGGCCACCCCCGTCGCGGATCGCCCGGCTTTATTGCCTTCGGCGATCACCCCGCGGGGATTGTGACCGATTCCGCTGCGCGAAAGCAACTAAGGTGCGCGCCAATGACGCGGCGATGCGTTGCTCGCGGGGCTCAATCTTTCAACAGGCGCGGCAGGAACTGCCGGTTCAGGCGATCGTTTAAGCAACAGCACCAGCCAATGGGAGGTCTCGATGCGCAATCTCTTATCAACGGCAAGTCTCGTTGCGACACTCCTCTTCCTGCCGGCTCTGGCCTCTGCGCAAGAGGCGACGCCGCTGCAGGGAGCGGATATGGATTTCGTGAAACAGGCGGCGGCGGCCGGGATGGCCGAGGTCGATCTCGGCAAGCTCGGCACCGAGAAGGCGAGCGAACAGGCGGTGAAGCAGTTCGCCCAACGCATGGTCGATGACCACAGCAAGGCCAACGACGCGCTGATGAAGATCGCCGGCGACAAGAAGGTGGAGGTTTCGAAGGAGCTGCCGGCCGATGCCAAGTCGACGAAGGACCAGCTGAGCGGCCTCTCCGGCGACAACTTCGACCGCGAGTTCATGCGGCACATGGTTTCCGACCACGAAAAGGCCGTCGACCTCTTCAGCAAGGAGGCGCAGGGCGGGCAGGACGCGCAGGTGAAGCAGTTCGCTGAGCAAACGCTGCCGACCCTGCAGGATCACCTGAAGCAGGCACAGGAGGTTCAGGGGAACCTGCGCAAGGTAGCGGGCACGCAGTCTCCGGAGCAGCAGACCGCGCCGGCGGCCGGCACGACAGCGGAGGGCACGTCCAGCACCCAGGAGGCCGCACGGCCGTCGTCTTCCGGCTTTGCCGGGATGACGGCGGAAGATCTGATCGGGCAGACCGTCGTCAACAAGAACGGCGACAAGGTCGGCAAGGTCGACGACATCGTTCTCGATGCGAATAAGAAGGCAACCCTGGCGGTGATCTCCGTCGGCGGATTCCTGGGCATCGGCGCAAAGGACGTCGCGGTCCCCTTCGACGAGCTGCAGCCCGGCGACAACAAGGCGATCCTGATGTCGGACGCGACAAAGGATCAGCTCAAGGCGATGCCCGAGTACAAGAAGGGCCAGGAGGGGTACTCGGCCTATCCGCGCAACCAGCCGATCGGCGGCGCCTCGCAATAGGCGCCGGTCCGGTTCGGGTCGCGCGCTGTAAGAAGGCCCCGCTCGCGCCAGCAGGGCGGGGCCTTCCTTTCGGCACTTTTCGGCCTTGGGGAACCGTTGTGCGCCAATCCGTGTTCCCGAGGCTACGGCATCCACAGGCGCAGCCTGGCGGCTTGTTCCCCCGACGGGTGCCCGCAGCCCCACCCTGATGGAACACAGGGTGGGGCTATTTCCGCGTCGCAGGCTTGGCGCAGATCGGCTTGGCGCAGGTCGCCCTGGCGCCCGCGGAGGACTGCGCGCGGAACCATCGACCGAACCGAGTGTTGGTTTGCCGCACGTCCCGCAGGGGAACCCGATGGCGAAATCCGAGAAACTGCCCTGGTGGTACCAGGAGGATCGCGTCTACATCACCGCGAGCGAAGCGGAGGTGAAGGCGCTCGCGCTCAAATACAAGCTCACGCAGGGTCAGGTGCGCGGCATGATCGCGCGCTTCGGCTTCAACACCACAAAGCTCGATGCCGAGGCCGACCGGCTCCGCCATCGCTGACGCGCCAGGAATCACACTCGCAGAGCGCGTTGAATCCCGCCCGATGTTCGGGGGAGAGCGTGTCCGAGGTCGTCAGTTTCCGGCGCGGTGGCGGGCCGGCGGTCGCCGTCTCCG
>DATIXH010000120.1:0-8077 GCA_035518775.1 Candidatus Acidiferrum sp. | reverse complement strand
GCTTCCGCCGCCCGCGCGCCGCCTATCGGCAGCCGGCCGCCTCCTACGTGCAGACCGGCATCGCCGTCGACCCGCACCGCGCCGCCAACGGCGCCATGCGCATCATCCCCGGCAGCCACCGCCTGGGCGAGCTGGCGCTCGGCGGCGACGGCCGCGTCATGGACCGCTCCATGAGCGACGACGATCTCCGGCGCGCCGGGATCGATCCGGCGAGCGTCGTCGATCTGGAGATGGAGCCGGGCGACGTCGCGCTCTGGCACCTGCACCTCGTCCACGGCTCCGGCCCCAACCGCTCGACCATCGACCGCCGCTTCTATCTCAACGGCTACGTCATTGCCGAGAATTGCGACCGTGGCGTGCTCGCCTTCAAGGACGGCGAGCCGCAGCCGCTCGGCGACCCCGTCCTAATCCACTACGAAGACTTGCACGCCCGCCCCGAGCCGCACTACGTCGACGCGTAAGCGCCCGCGACGCAGAGGCGCTGTAGGGGCGACCCCATGTGGTCGCCCCCGATCAGCCGGCTCGATAGAGGGCGGCCACGTGGGGCCGCCCTACAAACGACAAACGCTTCTTCCCTCGCATCGGTACAGCGTTGCACCGGCAAACAAAGAGGAGCGGCCATCGGCCGCGCCTCCTTGTCACTGTGGTTCGGGAAACGCGCGGGCTATCCGAGGCTCTCGCCCACCTTCTGGCGCATCGCCTGGATCAGGCCGTCGATGCCTTTCTGGGCGACGACCGAATCGAACTCCGAGCGCTTGGTGACCAGCAGGCTGACGCCCTCGACCTTGACGTCCGTGACCTTCAGGCCCTGGGCGACGTTCTGGACGATGAAGTCGAGCTTGATCGGCTCGCTTTGCGGCTGGTCGATCTCCGCATTCACGATCGCCGCGCCGTCGGACGTCGTCCTGCTGCCCTTGACGGCGAAGGTCTCGCCCGAATAGTCCGAGAACTGGATCGCGTAGAGCTTGGCGACATATTTCGGGAACAGCTCCATATAGGCCCTGCGCTGCTCGTCCGTCGCCTTCTTCCAGTTCTTGCCCAGCACGGCGCGGCCGATGCCGTCGACATCGAACGACGCCAGCCAGATCGCGTTCAGCTGTTCGCCGGTCTTCTCGCGCGGCAGGTTCTGCTGCAGCACCTTCACGACCTGGTCGCCGATCCTCTGCACGAAGGCCTTGGGATCGTCGGCGGCGCCGGCGATGCGCGGCGCCGCCGTCGCGCCCCAGGCGAGCGCGAGCAGGCCGATGGCGAGGTAGCGGACGGCCCGACCGGGCCAGACCCGAGCTGCGTTCGTCATCGCTGTTTCCTCCATCTTGTTGTCAGTGCGGCCGATCCGCCGTCTCAATGACGGTGGCCGAAGGGGACGACGACATTAAAGGATGCGCTCGGCCCGTAATAGGCCGGCGGCGGATAGTAGTAAGCCGGCGGCGGCGGCGGGTAGTAGTAGACCGGCGGCGGCGGCGGATAGTAGTAGGCCGGCGGCGGCGCATAGTAGTAGCCCGGGCTGCCGAACCCGAACGAGAAGAAGCCGTTGCTATGGTGCCCGTACCGGTAGTCGGCCGCGGCCGGACCCGAGACCGCTGCCACGGAAACCAGGGCCGCAAGCGCCAGACCGAAACGCGTCAGTCGCCTGCTGGTCGGCTTGAATGTCTTCATGGCAGTTTCTCCTTCCGTTCATTGCCGTGCCGCGTGCCACTGCGCGGCGCCCGCGAATATCAGCCGTCGATGCTCGGGATGGTTGCGAACTGCGCATGCCCGCGCCGGCGGCGGCGCCGGGCGGGACGGTGCGCATGGCCTTTCCAGCGACTGCGCCGCCCAGGCCTTGAAAACCTACGACGGGAATAAGGGTTCCCTGTGGCGGCGAATCAAGCCCACGCCGGAGATTGCGGCGCAAATTCCACAGTTCATGCCGCTGCCGTTCCATTCGGCGTCTTCCGCGTGGCATTTTTCGGGCAATTGCCGCTGTGCTATACTGCGCCGCCAGCCACTGACGGGTCGGACCGCGGATATGGCGCGCATTCTCGTAATCGACGACGACGAGCTGTTCCGCGAGTTCGTGCAGCAGGCGCTTGCCGATGCCGGCTTCGAGGTCATCCCCGCCGGCGACGGTGACGAAGGCCTGCGCAAGTTCACGGAAACGCCCGTCGACCTCGTCATCAGCGACGTGCTCATGCCGAACAAGGACGGCCTCGAGACCATCCGGGCCATCCGCAGCATCTCCGCGCGGCTGCCGATCATCTGCATGACCGGCGGCGTGCTCGCCGACACGGAAGACGGCCTCGACGATCTCCGCATGAGCATGGCGTTCGGCGCCACCCGCACCATCGGCAAGCCCTTCCGCGCCGGCAAGCTCCTCAAGCTCGTGCGGGAATGCCTCGAAGAGCGCGCCGGCCCGGCTGCGCGCTGAGGGGCGATCCCTGAGATTTGTGATCCAGCGCACAGAATTCGCGCGCGCGGATCGCTTATGACCGGCTGCAGCTGAGGATCGAGAGCGCCGCGGGCCGCTGATCGTCCGCGGCCGAGTTCCCACCCGTCGTCCTCGGATATCCAACGACAGATGGGGTTGGCGTTCGCCGGCCCGGGAGGATCGCATGATCCGACTTGGATCCGTCTTCGCCTTGCTATTGCTTTGCACGAGCGCCTATGCCGAATGCACGGACGAGGAACGGGCGGCCATGGCGCGGCGCGACTACAGCGCGCAGCAGGTCAACGCGTTCTGCCAGCTCCGGGAGGATGATTTCCCCGCGCCCGCCGCGGGCGCGTCCGCGACCGACTGCAATACGCCGCAGAATTTCTGTCCGCTCCCGAGCCCGGTGCCCGCCGGCGCCGACTGCAGCTGCCCGTCGCCCGCCGGCCCGGTGCCGGGTGTGGCGGAGTGAGCAGGGATGCTCAGCCGGGCGGGCAGGGTCCCGGCCCGATGCGGTCCACATGCGCGGTGGTGCCCTGCAGGCAATAGGTCATGTCGGGGTAGCTCGGCACGACGCAGACCCGATCGTGCGGCTTGAAGCCGTGCAGATCGCCCATGAGCGTGTAGAGGTGCCCGTCCTTGGTGCGTAGGGTCGGGCACTGCTGGCCCTCGGGCGTGAGCACGCCCTCGATCGGTGGGCTGATCGACAGCGTCGGCGGACTCACCGCTCCGCCGGCGCGCGCCACCGTGCACGGCCCGATCGTCATGATCGCGGCCAGGAGCATGGAGAAGCGAAGGAAGCGCGGCATGGCCGTTCCTCCGGGAAAATGTGGGGACGCCGGAAGAATGCGGGGCCGATCGTTTGGTTCCCGCCGCGCGCGGCACGGCGAGGCGCGGGCCATTGCTCGCCTGCGCTACCTGTTCTCATTCAGCCAGGACGGCCGCGTCTTCTCTCCGATCATGCAGTCGATTCTAGGCGAGCCTCGCTCGTCCGGGCGCGACGGCCGCTGCGAGAACTGCGCCGGCAGCAGCACCGGCGCACGTCCGGCGATCTCCAGCACGAGCTTGCGGCGGATGGCGTCGGCCAGCTGCTCCGGCGCCTTCACGGAGAGGAAGAAGGCGCCCGGGCCGCCGATGACGCAATCCTCGTAGTAAAGGTCGAGCAGGCCGGCCTCCAAGCCGCCATAGCCCGCGCCCCAGCCGGCATGCAGCGTCAGCGGCAGGCCGTTGATGGTGATGCCGCGCGCCACCACGGCGTCGCGCGCCGGCTCGACCGGCGGGCCCATGTTGTTCGGGCCGTCGCCGGAGACGTCGATGGCCTGGCGCGCGCCGGCAAAGCCGTTGCCCTCGAACAGCGTGCTCGCGAAGGCGAGCGCGCCGGAGATCGACGTGCCGTGGATGTGCGAGGTCGGCGCCGCCCTGAGCGTCGCGGCGAATGCCTCGGCGCTCGCGCTGCCGTCGAGTGCGCGCCAGGGGATCAGGACCTCCTGTGCGCGCGACCCTGCCCATTCGACGTAGGTCACGGCGATCCGGCCGTAGACGCCGGCGGTGATGGCCGCGACGACCTCGGGGTGGAGAAAAGCCCGCACATAGCCCTGGCGCTGCAGCGCCCGCTCGCCCTCGTCCATCGAGCCGGAGACGTCGACGGCCAGCACCAGCTCGAGATCGACCGGCGTGTCGTCGGCGGCGAGCGGCGTCGTCAGCGTGACAGCGAGGGCAGCCGTGCCTGCCGCGAATGCCCGCCGGATCAGGCCCGGTGCCATCATTGCCGCCTCCGTCTCAGACGCGTCGCCGACGGATAGAATCCATGCGCGCGCCCTCGGCCGTAAGGGGAACGATTTCCCATCCCCGTTGCCGGCGCAGAGGGTCGGATGCTACGCAAAATACGATAGCCTTGAATTCCAGAATTTGAGGCCCGGCCCTTCCGACTCGGCGACCACACATCCCTACTGCGTGACGATGATCGTACCGGTCATGCTCTGGCCCTCGTGCTTGAGGCAGACATAGCGGTAGGTGCCGGGCACGGTGAACTTGTGGGCGAAGGTCTCGCCGGGCGGGATGTCGCCGGAGGAGAACGGCTCGGCGCCGACCGGCACCACCACGTCGTTCGGGTCATCGGCGGCGCTGCGGTCGAAGGTGACGGTGTGTGCGAACAGGCTCTGGTTGCGCCAGAGAACGACTTGCCCGGCCTTGATGCTCACGGTCTGCGGGCTGAAGCTGAGGGTGGTGGTCATGTCGACGATCTGGTCGTAGATGCCGGGCGGCAGGTCATAGGCTGGCCCGCTGGTGTTGCAGCCGGCCAGGAGGGCGGCTAGCGCGGCGGCCGGGTACAGACGGTGACGAGCGGTCCGCATACCTCTCTCCCCTGAATGTGATCCCGCGATCGACGGGCGACCTAGTATCACGGTCGCGGGATTGCTACGATAGGTTGTTGCTACGGGCCAGGGGCCCGGACGGCCGGCAGGCGATGGGGCAACGCCATGGCCAAGGTGCAAGTCGAGACCACGCTTCAGGTTCCCGCCCAGGCGGTGTGGAACATGGTCGGCGGATTCAACGAATTGGCCCGCTGGCATCCGGCCGTGGTGAAGAGCGAGGAGGTCAAGGAGAAGGGCGGCGTCACGGTGCGGCGCCTGACCCTGAGTGACGGCGGCGTCATCGTCGCCCAGCTCGAGCAGCACGATGACAAGGCCCGCACCTACAGCTATTCGGTCATGGAGACGCCGCTGCCGGTGGCCGGCTACCATGCCAGTCTGCATGTCCGCGAGGCCGCCGATGGACTCAGCTGCACCGTCGCCTGGGTGAGCGAGTTCCAGCCCTCGGGCGCGCCAGAGAGCGAGGCCGTCCGCATCATCCGCGGCCTCTATGAAGCCGGCTTCGACAATCTGCGCAAGCTGTTTGGCAGCTAGGGAGGAATCGACGATGTCCAAGGTGAGTTTGACGACGGAACTGCCGGTCCCCGCCCGCACGGTGTGGGACACCATCGGCGGCTTCAATGCCCTGGCGAAGTGGCATCCCGCCATCGCCAAGAGCGAGGAGACGAAGAAGGACGGCGGCACCATCCGCACGCTCACGCTGCATGGCGGCGGCACGATCGTCGAGCGGCTCGACGCCAAGGACGACAAGTCGCGCACCTACAGTTACTCGATCCTCGAGGGCCCGCTGCCGGTCGCCAAGTATCATGCGACGCTGAAGGTCTCCGAGAAGGGCGGCGGGGGCTGCACGGTCGAGTGGTCGAGCGAGTTCGATGCCGCTGGAGCCTCGTCGAGCGAGGCGGAGAAGGTCATCCGTGGCGTCTACGAGGCCGGCTTCAACAACCTGCGCAAGATGTTCGGGGGAACCTGACCGCGCTTGCCGGCACGGCTGCCCTTGACGCCGGCGCGGGGCGACCAACATCAGCCGGAATGGTCGAGCACAAGACCGACGCGTCAGGTGAGGCGCGCTCGCGCCGTCGCCTGCTGAGGTTCATGGCAGTTGCCGCCTGCGCCGCGCTCGCGGTCGGGCTTGCTGCCTGCGGCCAGGAACCCGCGCAGGACGGGCGGCGGCCCGATTGGCTTCGCAGCAAGCAGGGAAGCAACGGCAACGGCCGCGGGCGTCGCTGACCGCCGGCTAGGGAAAGTTGCAGCGCTCACCCGTGATCGCCGCAAAGCCCTTGCGCTCGTCGACCTCGACGGAGAAGCGGAACTCGGAACTGCCGACGATCATCTGATGCTGCAGGGGCACGACGCCGCTGGCGTCGACAACTTGTCCCTCGAGCGGCGCGAAATGCAGCGTGATCGGCTGGGCCGGGTCGAACCAGGATAGCTTCTGGCCTTTGCCGTCGAGTGCCGGCTCGCCGTCGGCGGTGACCGTGACCTTGCGGTCGGCGAACACGGCGGTCGCCTCCTTTCCGACCTTGCCGATCGGCGTCTTCACCTGCAGATGCTTCGTCTCCGGCTTCTCGTCGCACACGCGCGGGTTGGAGGCGGCGTTGATCAGCACGGTAAGGCGCCCGACGTCGACGCCCTCACTGAGCTTGCGGTTGGCGAGATCGAGCAGCGCCTTGGAATCGCCGCTCGGCATTTCCGCCTTGTAGCGCTGTTCCCATTGCTTGACCTGCTGCTCGGCCTGCGCCGTCTGCGCCCGTAGGCCGGACGCTTCGGTCTGCAGGGCCTGCGTCTCCTTTGTCAGCCGTGCGATCTGTTCGTTCAACCGGCGTATGTCGATGTCGGCGACCGAGTTGCCGGTCTTGTAGGCCGCGGCCATGGCGATGCCGATGAGGGCGAAGGCCGCAAGCCCTTTCAGCAGCCCCCACAACACGCGGCGTCGCGCCCGCGCCTGCCGGTCCGCACTGCCCAAGCTCATGCCCGCGCTCTTCGCCTCACGCGTCGATTCATCGGTGGCGAGAATCGCACTCTCACGCTGGGCAGCGCAAGGATGGCAATAGAGGATGGCCCAAAACGAGAGCGGCGGCCGCAAGGGCCGCCGCTCGCCAGATATGTCTCGACTTGCTGCGTCAGCTCGCCTTGAGGTTCACGGCGGCGGTGCGGCCGCGCTCGGTGGCAAGCTCGTAGCTGACTTTCTGCCCTTCGTTCAGGGTCTGCATGCCTGCCCGCTGCACGGCGCTGATATGAACGAACACGTCCTTCGAGCCGTCGCTGGGAACGATGAAACCGAAGCCCTTCGTCGGATTGAACCACTTCACGGTACCGCTAGCCAATGTGGCCTCCTTAACTAGCAAGACAATAGATCACGGCACGCGCGCATCGCGGGCCGCGGCACGATCACGACTTCCGGCTGGTGTCCTGGGATGCGCCTGAATGACAGGGGCGTTGAGTGCGGATCATCGAGGCAGAGAAGTAGAGCATAGTGCCCGGACTAGATGCGCGTGGCCGATGCGAAAGTCAAGCGCCGGTTCCGTGACATTTGAGGCAAATCCGCCTGGATCGACGGGGCGGCCGGCGCTAGGATTTGACCAAACGATCAGGTTCAATGGAGGGAGGCGAAGCCGATGTCCATCTTGATCCGCGGCGGCACGGTCGTCACCGCCGACCAGACCTATCGCGCCGACGTCTACTGCGCGGACGGCGTCATCAAGGCGATCGGCGACAAGCTCGAGGTGCCCCAGGGCGCGCGCACCGTCGACGCCGGCGGCCAGTACGTCATGCCCGGCGGCATCGATCCGCATACGCACATGGAGCTGCCCTTCATGGGCACGGTGGCGAGCGAGGACTTCCTCTCCGGCACCGCCGCGGCTGCCGCTGGCGGCACCACCATGATCATCGATTTCGTCATCCCGAATCCCAAGGTCTCGCTGCTCGATGCCTATGAGCAGTGGCGCGGCTGGGCCAAGAAGGCATGCCAGGACTATTCTTTCCACGTCGCCATCACCTGGTGGTCGGACCAGGTCAGCGACGAGATGGGCGTGCTGGTCCGCGACAAGGGCGTGAACAGCTTCAAGCACTTCATGGCCTACAAGGGCGCCATCATGGTGAGCGACGAGCAGCTGATCGCCAGCTTCTCGCGCTGCCTCGAGCTCGGGGCCATCCCCACCGTGCATGCCGAGAACGGCGAGATCGTCTGGCACCTGCAGCAGAAGCTGCTGAAGATGGGCATCACCGGGCCCGAGGGTCATCCGCTCTCGCGGCCGCCGGAGGTGGAGGGCGAGGCCGCCAACCGCGTCATCAAGATCGC
>DATIXH010000119.1:0-3528 GCA_035518775.1 Candidatus Acidiferrum sp. | reverse complement strand
TTCCCGACCGGGCGCTCGGTCGGCAGGTTCATGAGGCGGTTGAGGCCCTTGAGCGAGGTCCAGGACTGGTGGAAACGAACGATCAGGCCGGAGATCTGCGCCAGCGGCGCCATGGCCCGGCTGGTCAACATGGAGACGGCCACCATCGCGCCGGTCGTCATCTCGCCGTCGGCGGTGCGGTAGACGCCCCAGCAGACCGCGGCCACGGTCGCGATATTGGAGGCGAGCAGCGTGAAGTTGACGGAGATGGATGACCAGAACTTCGAGGCCATCGCGGAGACGGCCGAGGCTCCCACATAGCCGTTCCAGTCGCGCTGGCGCCGGCCCTCGGCGGACGCCGCCTTAATCGAATCGAGGCCGCTGATGGTCTCGACGAGGGCGGCGTGCTTCTGGGCGCCTTCGCGATAGCTGCGTTCGACCGCGCGCCGCATCGGGATCTGCACGAAGGCGCTGACCAGCAGGACGGTCGGAATGATGATCGCGGGTACGGCCACGACCGGCCCGGCGATCCAATAGATGACCGCCAGGAAGAACAGCAGGAACGGCAGGTCGACGAGGGCTGACAGCGACGCGGAGGTGAAGAAATCGCGCAGCGTCTCGAACTCGCGGATGTTGTTGGCGAAGGCGCCCGCCGAGGTCGGCCCGGCCGCCATCTTGACGTGCAGGATCTGCTCGAAGATGCGGGCCGAGATCTTCTTGTCCAGTTCCTTCCCGGTGCGGTCGAGGAAATAACCGCGCAGCGTGCGCAATATGAAGTCGAACGTGAACGCCATGCCGACGCCCAGGGCCAGCACGGTCAACGTATCGAAGGCCTGGTTCGGCACGACGCGGTCATAGACGATCATCGTGAAGATCGGGCTGGCGATCGCGAAGGTGTTGAGCAGCAGCGCCGCGATGATGACTTCGATATAGATCGGCGTGAACGAGAAGACACTGCCCCAGAACCACGACCGCGGCGGCGGGGCGGCCAAGTCCGTCGAGCGGACGTCCATGCGGATCTTCGGCCGCACGCAGATCAAGGTGCCGGTGAAGCGGTCGGCGAGGTCGCGCAGCGAGACGTGGTTGGTGCCGTCCAGGTTCTCCGGCGTGGCGATCTCCGCCAGCTTGCCGTCGACCCGCCGCAGGAAGACGCAGGCCTGGCCGTCCTTCAGCATGAGGACGCAGGGCAACTGCAGCGCCGAGATGGCGTTGAACTTGCGGCGCGCCATGCTGGCGGACAGGCCGATGCGGTCGGCGGCGTGGACGAAGAGTTCGGGCGTGATCCCGCTCGGCGGGATCGGCAGGCCGGCGGACAGGGCCGTCGTCGATTTCGGCACGCCGTAGATGCGCGACATGATCACGAGGCAGAGCAGCAACGGGTCGTCCCGCTCGACCGGTCGGTCGTAGACGGCCGGCGGCTGGGGGACCGCCGTAATCTTCTCAATAGCAGCTTCCATATACTCTATGCTCAGGTGTCAGGAGGTCGCGGCGATCATGATTAACAGGTCTTATGATTCTGTTAATTTTCGCCGGTTTGTAGCGAACCTGGCAACAAGACGGCTGTGACGGGTGTCACGTTCGGCCCCCTTTGTCGTTGTTTTTGGTTGCATTTTCCGCCCGCGGCGCGGTCCTTTGACGCGGCGCCCGCGGAGCTCCTGCGGCGGCATTGATACCCGGTTGCGCGGAGTAACGCCAGCGTTATCCGGCCGCAGGCCCGTGTTTGCCACAGCCAGTCCCGAAAAGTGGCGGAAATTTCAGGAGATTTAAAGGCCCGCCGGGGCGATTGTCAGGTCGATGTCCGGGGAGTAGTAGAGCCGGGTGCCGCCCTCGAAGGTGTAGTACGCCCAGCCTGCGACATCGATGCCCTCGGCCGTCACGTGGCTGTCGGCGACCCCGGAGTCGCAGACCACGCGGTCGGTCAAGATGTTGAGCTGAGGACTGTCGCCATGGCTGAGGATGACGATCTCGCCATTGGCGTCCGGCAGGAGGTCCGCGAAGGACAAGGTGATGGGAATGCTCGGCACGGTCAGCATGGCGCGCCAGGCCCTCTCTTAGATCTCGCCTGCAACGGAGCCCACCCGACCGACCGCGATGCCCACGACTTTTGTTAGCGTTTCTTATTAGGAATGCATTGAAAAGATAGGCCCGATTTCGGCCCGGCGCAATGGCCTGCAGGGAGCAGGGCGCTCACTCCTGGATGATGAGGAAATAGCCGAAATCCCCCGGCCGCTCGGCGTCGACGATGGCCGGGCAGAGATTGGCGCGCGCCATCACGAGCCGGCCCGGCCGCAGGTGCAGGACGCGGGCGGGGAACAGCCGGCGGGCCCCTTCCCGGAACTGGCGGACGATCTCCTCGATCGGCGGCACGGATTTGATCTGCAGGTAGTGGTCGACGATCTTGCCGACCAGGGAGGCCGCCGGCGTCGACATCCACTTCTGGGCGGGCTCGTTGGCCTCCTGGATGATCTGCTCGTTGCCGATGAGGAAGCAGGGCGTCGGGCAGGCCTGGGCGAGCAGCGCCGCCGGCACGCCGCGGGCGGAGAGGGTCAGGGTCTTGATCTGGGCGTCGCGCTCGGCGAGGCGCTCGCGCAGCTCGCGCAGGCAGTAGTTGCGCAGGGCATTGGTCAGGCCGTCCTCGTCGCCGGTTTCCTGCGCGACGCGGGCGACCAGCTCGTTCAGCCGCAGCTCGCTGTCCTCGGCCAGCTCTTCGAGCGTCTCCCAGACGACCTCGTCGAGCTTGAGGGAGTAGCGGCGGCCGGCGTGCTGGAGAATGCGGTGGGCCATGCGCGGATGCTCAGGATGACTCGCGGAGCGCGAGTCAAGCGCGGGCGGCCTCCGCCTGCAATGCCTGACGGCGCAGCGCACGGCCGGGGCGCTCGCCGGTGGAGGCGCCGTCGCGCCAGACGATGCGGCCGTTGACGAGCACGCTGTCGATGCCGGCGGCCGGCGTCATCGGCGCCTCGAAGGTGGCGCGGTCGATCACGGTGGCGGGATCGAAGACTACGAGGTCGGCGTAGCTGCCGACCGCGATGGTGCCGCGGTTGGTGAGGCGGAACTGCTGGGCCGGCAGGCCGGTCATGCGGCGCACGGCCTCCTCGATCGGGAACAGCTTCTCCTCCCGGCTGTAGTGGCCGAGCACGCGCGGGAACGTGCCCCACAGCCGCGGATGCGGATGGGTGTCGTGCGGCAGGCCGTCGGAGCCGATCATGGTGTGCGGGTAGGAGAGGATGCGGCGGACGTCGCCCTCGTCCATGGTGAAGTAGACGGCGCCCGCGGGTTGCAGACGCTCGACTGCGGTCAGAGGGGACACGCCCCACTCCTTCGCGATGTCCGCGAGGTCGCGGCCGGTCTGTTCCGGCGCGCCCTTCGACCAGGTGACGAAGACGCGCTCGGCCATCCGGAGGAACTTGGGATCGAGGACGGTGGAGGCGGCAACGTAGGGATAGGCGTCGAGGCCGATCGGCTGGCTCGCCATGGCCCGGTCGATCTTCTTCAGGGTCTCGCGCGAGCGGCCGAAGTTCGCGCGGCCGGCGGTCTTGTGGTGGGAGA
>DATIXH010000118.1:0-12098 GCA_035518775.1 Candidatus Acidiferrum sp. | reverse complement strand
ATCCAAGCATTTGCGAGGATCTCCGCGTAAACCATGATGACAGCTTGCGTTTCGCAGCGTTCTGAGCGACCATCGTGGCCGGAAGTGTGGGCCGGCGCGGTGACAATCAAGAACAGAGCACCGGGCCGATGAGACTGGATCGGCGACCACAAATGGCACAGAGCGAGCTGTCGACCCGCCGCGGCGATGACGCGGCCGAACTGCGCGCCCGCTACAATCAGCTGTGCGCGGCGCTCACCATGAGTGCCGGAACCAACAGCGCCGTTGCCGAACGCGTGCTGCAGGAGCTGCAAGCGCTGGCGCAGAAGATCGCGTTCCGCCAGGCCGAGCAGGACAGCGCGAGCCGCGGTCCCGCCGCCCCGGCACCGCAGCCTCCGCCGCCACAGGCGGAGACGCGCGTCCACGGCAAGGGCAACGTCATCGCCTTCCGCTGCCGCGTGAAAGGCCGGGCGCGCGAGAACCCGCGCCTGCCGGCCGCGCTCAGCGCGCTGACCGACCGCACGCCCGTCGTTACCTTCGAGAGCATCCCCGAACGGACGCCCCCGGCGTCGCCGATATCCCCGCAGATCGCGCGGCCGACTCCGCCGCCCGATGCACCGATGGTCGCTGCGGTCGCCCGGCAGGGCGCCGAGCTCGAGCGCCTCGTGCGCAAAAGCGAGGACCAGTCGCGCATTCTCGAGCTGCTCGAGGGGCGGCTCGGCACGGGCGAGGACAGCCCGCAGCTGTCGGCGGAAGTCGCGGCGCTGCGCTCGGCCGCCACCCGCCAGGGCGAGCAGCTGATGTCGCTCGCGACGGCAGTGCATCGCCTGGCCAAGCTGCTGGCCGCCCACCCGCCGCAGGACCGGCGCTAGAACTCTATCGAATGGACTTCCGACGCGGGATCAGGACGCGCGTCGTGTCGGCAATGCCGGGATCGGGCGCGGGCCGCGGAGCGTTGAGCTGAATGCCGCCGCCGGCGATCGGCGCCAGCACGATCTCGCCGCCGTTGACGAGGGCGGGCGCCGAGCCGTCGCGCGGCGTGACCTCGACTTCGCCGGACTGCACCCAGACCGTCGTCGAGCCGTCCTCCTTGATCCACACCGAGAACTCGGTGCCGCGTGCGGCGATCGTCGCGGCCGGCGTGCTGACCTCGAGCCGATGGGTCGTCGCCTTGCCGGAGATGAACCGGCACACGCCCTTGCTGATGGTGGCGAGCAGCGTGCTCGCGCTGGCATCGGGCGTGTAGACGAAGTCGTCGACCACGACGCTGGTCGCCGAGCCCAGCCGCAGCATGCTGTCGTCGCGCAGCCGCACGTGGAGCGCGCCCTGCGGGGCGGTCTCCAACAGCTCGCGCGCATAGACATCGTCCTTCAGAAAGAGGTTGCGCCGCGGGGTGTCCGGCGGCGTGCCGTAGGCCCAGACGCGCAGCGCCACGACCGCGCCGGCCACGTCGGCATAGGCCGGATGCCAAGCCATCATGAGCAGGGTCGCGAGAACGATCACCTTCGATCGTACGGACATTCTTCCCGTCTTGCCGGATAGAGGCGCGTGCCAGCGGCTAGTCGCGGTTGCGGCCGCGATCGGCGTCGTTCTCATGATCGCTGTTGCGGCCCCGCACCCAATCGGGTGGCGGCGGCGTGCCCGACGTTTCGTCGCCGGCCGCCGTCTCGATGTTCTCCAGCGCAGCGTACTCCCGCGGCATGCGCGGGATCGGCTCGCCCAGTTCCGCGCGGTCGCGCGCCTGGCCGCGCGTGCCTTCGCAACTCGAGGAGACCGTGAAGGACTGGCCGGCGTCGACGGGCACAGCGTTCGGCTTGTCGCAGACGAAGAGGTCGACGCCGCCGCTGGTGACGTCGACCTCGGTCGTGCCGTCGGAGAGGATGTAGAGCCACAGTTCGGTGCCGCGAATCACCATCGATGCCGTGGGCGTACGCAGCGTCACGTTCTGCTTGTTCTTGATCTCCCCAGTGACGAAGCGGAAGGCGCCCTTCGCGAAGGAGATCGCGACGTCTCCCTGGTGGCTGGCGGGATCGTAGACGAACTTGTCGAGCACCACCGACGAGCGTGCCCCGATGTAGAGGTTGGTCTGGTCGAGGAACACCAGGTTCGTGGCCCCGGTCGGCGTCGTATCGACCCGCTCGTCGGCATAGACGGACTCGTCATAGACGAGATTGCGTGCCTCGCCGCTGACGCGCGTTCCGGTCGCGCCCTGATATTCGCGCTGCCCGACGGCGCCGACCTGCGGCTCGGCCGCCGCCGGTTGCGCCGCCAGCGCGACCGCCGCCAACGCCAGCGCCGACGCCGACCGCCCTGCCCAACTCATGGCTGCCTGCCCTCCGCCTCGATCGTGTTCGTCGCAAATTCTAGCAAAATTGCAGCAGGCTGCGCCATCCTGCTGATCGGGAAAGATCATTGCGCTCCTTCCCCTTTCACCATTGGGCGGGGCCGGAGCGGCCAAAAGAAAACCCCGCCCGAAGGCGGGGTTGAAAGTTTGCGTGTGGGTGGAAAAGTCCTCTTTGCGTCGGGAAACCCTAGCTCGGAGGACAGACAGGACAGCAGCCATCCGCCGGAACGGCGGAAATCGACCGTGTCGAGGAGTAGGTTTACCCAAATATGCCCGGCGGGGGTGTGTCCTTTTTGTGGCCACGAGGGGAACCCATCCCGGCGGCTATCATCTCCGAATCGCACGCTTTTTTGGGCGCGGTCTCCGGGGGAATGGCAGCGGCGGACTGACATAGGAAAAAAAGAAGGCCGCGACGGGCGCGGCCTTCAAGTCGATGATTGGAGGAAGTCAGTGAGGCGATTATGCGCCGGCGGGTCTTAACAGCCCGTTAATTCGGGACGCCCGCGCGGCCGCTGACAATCGTTAACTCGCGATTAACTCACCCGCCCGTATCATGGCGCAACCTGCTTGGTGAAGGAGGCCCGCCATCAACAAGATGCTCATGGGCGCAGCGACGCTCGCTGCGATCGGCCTGACCGTCCTCCTTGGCTGGAGCCTGGGATCGTCGGAAGGCGACGTCAACGTGGCCGCGGCGGTCGAGACCAACGGTCCGAAGACGCTGACGCTGAAGACGTCGCGGAACGGCCCGCACCACATCATTCGCGCTGCCATCGTCGGCCCCAACGGCCACACCCAGATGGTGTCGTTCATCGTGGATACCGGCGCCACCGACGTGGTGCTGCCGGCCTCGCTGATCAGCAAGCTCGGGTTCCGCGACAGCGAGCTCGACACGGTGGGCGTGCAGACCGCCAACGGGGTCGCCGAAAGCCAGCGCGGCTACCTGCGCTCGCTCGAGCTCGGCGGCCTCGACCAGAAGGACGTGCTGCAGCACGTGGCGGTCATGTTCATGAGCGACGACGACACCGGCGGCTACGCGCTCATGGGGATGAGCGTGCTCGGCCGCTACAACATGACCATCGAAGACGCCGACGACCGCATCATCCTGGTGAAGCGGCGCTAGGCGAGGACCGCGCCCGCTACTCCCGCTTCAGGGCGGCGCTTCGCAGGCTCGTGACGTTCGTCGATTCGGCCCGGCGGGCCGTGTCATCGGCCGGGGCCGCCGGCCGCAGCATCGTACGATCGATCGGGAATGTGACGGTGGCGGTCGTGCCGGAGCCGACCTGGCTCTTGAGGTCGAAAGCGGCGCCATGCAGCTCCACGAACGACCGCACCAGCGGCAGGCCCAGCCCGGTTCCTTCGTAGCGCCGGCGCAGTGAACCGTCGGCCTGGCCGAACGGTTCCATCACGCGGGCGAGATCGCTGTCGGCGATGCCGATGCCGGTATCGGCCACGGACAGGCCGAGCCGGCCCTCCAAATCCTTGAAGGAACGCACGACGACGCTGCCGCCGCGCGGCGTGAACTTCACGGCGTTGGCCAGCAGGTTGATGAGGATCTGCTTCACGAGGCGCTCATCGCCCCACAGGGTCGGCAGCTCCTTCTCGACCTCGGTGGTGACGCGCACGCCGGAGTCGGCGGCCCGCTCGGTGACGAGCCGCGCGGTGCCCTGCGCGGCGCTGCCGAGGTCGACCGACGTCTCGAACAGCTTCAGCTTGCCCGCTTCGATCCGGCTGAGGTCGAGGATGTCGTTGATGATGTTCAGCAGGTGATTGGCGCTGTCGTGGATGTCGCGGACATAGCCCGTATAGGCGGGGACGCCGATGGTGCCGAGCACTTCGTTCTTCATCAGCTCGGAGAAGCCGATAATGGCGTTCAGCGGCGTGCGCAGCTCGTGGCTCATGTTGGCCAGGAACTCGCTCTTGCTGCGATTGGCCAGCTCGGCGGCGTCGCGCGCCCGGCGCAGCTCGCGCTCCCGGCGCTTCTCTTCGGTGATCTCGGTCATGGTGCCGACGATGCCGCCGTCGCGCGTGCGCCGCTCGGCGATACGCAGCCAGCGGCCGTCGGCCAGCTCCATCTCGAAGGACGCCGCGGGATTGGCGTGCTGCAGCACGCGCTCGCGCACCCACTCCTGGATGCGGCCGGCGGCCTCCGGAATGAGGCCCTGGGCGGCCACGGCGCGCGCCACGTCGTCGAAGCGGGCGCCGACCACGATCATATTGGCGCAGGGGCCGTGCAGCTCGCGGAACTTCTGGTTGAAGAGCAGAATGCGGTCCTGGGCATCGTAGAGAACGAAGGCCTCGGAGATGCTCTCGAGCGCATCCACCAGCTGCTGCTGGGCCTGGGCGGCCATGGTCTCGGCCGCGGCGCGGGCGCTGATGTCGCGCACCAGGGCGATATAGACGGCGGCGCCGCCCTCCTGCATCTCCGTGACTGCCAGATCCATCGGGAAGGCCGTGCCGTCGCGGCGGCGACCCATGATGCCGCGCGAGGAGCCGCTGCGCCCGACCGCGGTAAGCAGCGCGGTGGCCGCGCCTGCGCCGTCGCCGAAGCCGGCGGTGCCGGTCAGCAGGGCGGAGAAGTTCTGCCCGATGATCTCCTCGGGCGAGTGGTCGAAGATGCGCTGGGCGGCGGGGTTGAACGAGCGGATCGTGCCCATGCCGTCGATGGTCAGGAGGCCGTCGAAGGTGTTGTTGACGACGCGCCGCATGAACGCGTCCTGATGGCGCAGGGCCAGGCCCTGGGCGAGCAGCCGGACGCTCTGGTCCTCGATGCGGCCCGTCAGGCCGACGCAGTAGGTGAGAAGGGTGGCGATGATCCAGGGCGCGGTGTCGACGATGACCGGATACTGGAGCTGGGCGACGATCGCGATCACCTCCAGGCCGAGGATGATGCCGACGGTGCAGGCCAGGCCGACGCCCCACGACCACAGGCGGAAGCGCGATCCGGCGACGAAGACGATCAGCAGCGTGACCAGGGCGGCCAGCAGCTTGGGCGCGCGCTGCAGGTCGCGGCCCTGCAGCAGCGAGTCGGTCGCGAGGGCCTCGACGAAGACCCCCGGCAGAGCCCGCGAGATCGGCACCGACTTGCTGTCGCCCAGCTCGGTCGCGCTGGCGCCGACGAGGACATGGTTGCCGCGCACGACGGCCGGGTCGAAGTTGCCCTGCAGGACATGGGTGAAGGAGATCTGCGGGATCGTATCCTTGCGGATGCCGTAGTCGATATGGAAGGGGTCGAGCCGATCGCGCTCGGCCCCGGCCAGCATCACGGGCAGCCGGACGATGAAGCCGACATTCTCCTGCCACTGGTCGACGATCGGCATCTGCCGCACGACGCCGTCCGCGTCGACGGAGATGTTCAGCGAGGCCAGGCGCGTGTGCTCGCGGAACTGGGGCAGCGGCTCGGTGTAGATGAAGTTCTCATCGCCTTCCTGGTGAACCAGGTTCGCGTCGCTCGTCTGGCGGCGCTGCTTGAAGACGGGCAGGATCACGCGCGGCCCGTAGCGCCGGAGGGCGTCGGCCAGACGCGCGTCCTCGGCCGCCACCGATTCGGAGCTGAAGTCGATGTCGAGCGCCACATCCTCGGCGCCGGCGGCGAACAGCCGGTCGAGGAGGTCCGCATACAGCGAGCGCGGCCACGGCCATACGCCGACCTGATCCAGGCTGGCGGCATCGATCTTGATCAGGACGAGCCGGTCGGTCGCGTCGCTCTGCGCGATGCGGAAGCGGGCGTCCGACAGCTTGTTGTCGATGAAGTCGAGCGCGCCGAGATAGTGCAGGAAGGTGACCAGCGCACAGACCAGCACGCTCTTAATGATGAATGCGATATGCGGCTTCATGCGCGCCGTCCGGCCGGCCACGCGCGCGCGGGTCTCCGCGCGGCATGCAGCACCGCTTCAGACTGTGGAAGATACGCGAATGGCAGCATCATCGTCGGCATCAAAATCATCTTGGGTCGTCTCGCAGGATCGGCGCCGATCCGCGGCGACGAACAATATAGGCGGGCTTCCCTAAGCTCCTCTTTCTCGGTGCGAATGATGGTGGTCGTGGTCGTGGCCGGACCCGCAGCCTTGCCCGCCGCCGGCCGCGCCGCCATCGCCGGGATCGGGATCGCCGCCACCCGGATCTGGATCGCCGGCGCCGTCGCCCGGGTCACCCCCGCCGGCCCCGGATCCGGAGCCGCCGCCGCCACCCGAGCCGGAGCCGCTGCCAGAGCCGGAGCCGCCGGAGCCACCACCACCGCTCTGTTCGCCGCCGGTACCGCCGCCTTCCTCACCGCCGCCACCGTCGTGTGGTGGATTGGCGTTTCGCAACTGAGGAAGATTGGGTTCGCTGCCGCCTTTGCCTGGTCCTGAGCCAGCCCCCGCGGGCCCGCCGGCCGACCCTAGGCTGATCGAGCCGCCGCCGGCCCGGATGCTGGCAGTCTGGCCGGCCGCAATCAGCGTTCCCGGGGCGTTGCCGCCGCCCCTGGTCCGCACCTCGACCGTGCCGTTGGTCACGGAGACGCTGTCGCCGAGGTAGTTGGCGTTCACCGTGAAGCGCGTGCCCTTGACCAGCACGACTAAATAGGGGGAGTCGACCTCGAAGCTGCGCTCCGGCCGGTGCCCAATATCGAAGAAGATGCTGCCCAGGCTTTGCTCGATGATCGTCAGCAGACCCCGGTTCTGATCGGGGGGCAGAACAAGGCGTGAATTCGGCGAGAGCCTTATGTGATCGACGCCATTGTTCAACAGGGCGGTGCCGTCCGAGCCCGTGGCGATCTCGCTCTGTCCGGCAATGGGACTTGCAGCCTGCAGCTGCTGCCAGGCGGCAGCACCCTGCCCGGCCGTGCGGACGAGCACGGTTCCACGAACTTCCTCCGCGAGCCATGCGCCGACCCCGACCGCTGAATCCCCGGCGACCGCTCTCTGGACGCTCATGCACAGCAGCGTCAGTCCCAGCAAGATCGCTCGGACGCGCCGCAGCGCGGAGACGCTGGGCCTGAAGGCGTGGGCCGGCCTCGCTGACATACCCTGCCTCGCGGATCTGAGATGATGCCACGCTCAGGTTTCCAACGAAGCGGGAATCGCTACCTCCGCTCAGCACCTGCGGAAACCCAGGCCAGACCAGCCTAGGCCGCAATGGTAAATCATTCGTTAACCAATTCCGTTCACTACGAACCGCGCGCACCTTTTCCCGGTAATGCGGGGTCTGCGTCATGTTCATTCAGCGCCGATCCACAGCACGACCATGGTGGCCGTGGTGATCCCGGCCGCTGTGATAGCAGCCGCCATTGTTCCCGCTCCCACTACCCGTGCCATTGCTATTGCCAGTGCCAGTGCCATTGCCAGTGCCGCCACCAACAACGCTTCCCTGGTCGCCATCATTCCCGATCGCCAAGTCTTCGCCGGCATGATCGTCTCGGCCGTTGCCGTTGCCGTTGCCGCCATGACGACTGCCGCCTCGGGCGGTTGCGGAGTCAACACCCCCCTCATCGGCGCCGCCTCCACCCGCGGCAACGCCGGCAGAGGGATCTGCGTGTGTACTTGCAAGCGTGGAGCCCTTGCCGCGTCCGCCTGCGGGGCTGGCATCGCCGGACGGACCCGGCGTGACGGTGTCGCTGTGAGCGGCCGAGACGCTGGCGCTGCCGCCCGCGGTGACATCAATGGAGGACCCGCCCGCCGTCGCCGACACGCCGACCACGCCCTCGGTCACCTTGATGGAGGCGCCGGCATCGGACACGGTCGTCGTGAACTTCGTTCCCTTTACGATCGCCACAATGTAGGGCGTGTCGACCTCGAACTGCGGCCCCGGCCGCTTGCCCACGTGGAAGAAGGCGCTGCCAAGCCAATGGATGACCCGCGTGACGGGGTCGCCGCTCTGTCCAGCCGGCAGCTCGATCTCGCTGCTGGGGGACAGGCGAATGGTGTCTATGCCGTTCGTGAGCTCCACGCGACCGGAGCCATCGGTGCGCACAACGCTGCCAGGCTCGAGCTCCATCCCGGCGCGCAAGGCCTGCGAGGCGCCGTCATCGGCGGCACCGTGCGGGTGCGTGAAGGCGGCGCCTTTCAATTCCTGCACGACCCAGGGCCGCAACGGCGGCGCAGGCGCGAGGTCGGCCGCCGCAGCGCCCCTGCCAGCGACGGTAAGCATCGCAATGGCCAGGAGGAGCAGCGCAGCCAAGCCCGCGAGCGAGCGCGGGAGGGCCCGGCGAATCGCGGTCGCGCGCAGACTCCCGATCGACTGCTGAGCTGAAGCGATCATCGCACCTATCCTGAGCCGCGTCACTGCTCCGGGCAGTACAGCCGAGCGTAGGTCGCGTCGGTAAATGCGCCGTAAAGGAAGATGGTGAATGGGGCGGGAAAAATGCGCGCGCGAGCGGCGGATTTCCGCGCGCCCGCATGGTTAATTCGCACGGGTTGCAGGCGTGGCCGGCACCCGCTTAGGGTGTACGCGCCGCAGCGGCGTACCAGCAGGAGGGGCGGGAATTGACGCAGGTGCGATGTGTGCTCGACGCCAAGGCCATGCTGGGCGAGAGCCCGGTCTGGTCGGCCGAAGAGCAGGCCCTCTATTGGGTCGATATAATAGGTGCGACCTTGAACCGCCTCGATCCGGCGACCGCCGCGACGCGGACCTGGACCATGCCAGAGTCGATCGGCTCCTGCGGCCTGCGCGCCAACGGCGGCGCCGTCGTGGCCCTGCGCAACGGCTTCCACCTGTTCGATTTCGGCACGGAGCGGCTGACCTTTCTAGCCGATCCCGAGGCTGACGAGCCGCGCACGCGCTTCAACGACGGCAAGGTCTCACCCGATGGCCGCTTCTGGGCGGGAACCATGGATGACAATCCGAACCGGCGGCCGATCGGAGCGCTCTACCGGCTGGATCCCGACCATTCCTGGCACAAGATGCTCGACGGCCTCATCGTCTCCAACGGCCTCGCCTGGAGCGCCGATGGCCGCACCATGTTCCACTCGGACTCGCGCGGGCAGGTGATCAACGCCTATGAATACGACCTCGCGGCCGGCACGATCGCGAACAAGCGGGTCGTTGCGCGGCCGACGGAAGAGATCGGGCGGCCCGACGGCGGGGCCACGGACATGGAGGGCTTCTACTGGAGCGCCGGCATTTCGGCCGGCGTGCTCAACCGCTGGGCGCCGGACGGACGGCTCGATCGGCGGATCCCCCTGCCCTGCGCGGCGCCCACCATGCCCTGCTTCGGCGGCGCCGACATGAAGACGATCTTCATCACGTCGCTGCGGCAGAACGTGAGCGCAGAGAAGCTGGCGGCCAAGCCGCTCAGCGGCGGCATCTTCGCGCTCGAGGTCGAGGTGCCCGGCGTGCCCGTGGCGAAGTTCAAGGGCTGACGATGGCGCTCAACGTCTGCATGGTCGGCTATGGCATGATGGGGCAGTGGCACTCCGAAGCGCTGAAGCGGACGGACGCCGTGCTGCACACCGTCGTCGGCCGGCGGGAGGAGGCGGCTCAAGAGTTCGCCGCCCGCCATGGCTACAAGAAGTGGACGGTGTCGCTCGATGACGCGCTGGCTGACCCGGCCGTCGACATCGTTATCATCGGCAGCCCGAGCGAGCAGCACGAGGCGCAGGCGATCCGCTGCCTCGAGGCCGGCAAGCACACGCTGATCGAGATTCCCATTGCCATGAGCCTGGCCGGGGCCGAGCGCGTGATGGCCGCGGGCGAGCGCAGCGGCAAGGTTTATGGCCTTTGCCATCCCATGCGCTTCCGGCGCGAGCGCGAGGCGCTGCGCGCGCGACTGCGCGCCGGTGAGGAGAAGATCCGGCACATCGCCGGGCGGTTCTTCATCAAGCGGCTTGTCAACATCGGCGCGACCGGCTACCGGCGGAGCTGGATCGACAACATCCTCTGGCATCACTTCTGCCACTTCGTCGATCTCGCCATGTTTCTGTTCGACGGCGCGCCGGTGCGGCGGATTCAGAGCCATCTCGGGCGGTGCCATGAGACCACGGGCATTCCCATGGAATGCGTGGTGCTGGTGGAGACCGAGGCCGATCAGTCCTTCATGGTCCATGGCTCCTACCACGCCACTTACCGACTCTACGACAAGCTGATCGTCACCAACCGCGAGACCTATTTCTACGACATCCTCGCGGGTACGCTGCGGACCGAGGCCAGCATCGCGCCGATCGAGGGCGAGCAGGAGAACTGCGCGCGCGTGATCTTCGATTTCATCGATGCCGTAAAGACCGGGCGGCCTCCGCTGGCGTCCGGACCGTCGGTGCTGCCGGCCATGCGCGTGCTGCAAGCCGTGCAAGACGACTGGGACGCACGTTATGGGGCGCGCTCGATCCCCGGGCGACCCCTGACCTGAGCGCATGACCGTCCCACCGGGCGGGCATCTTGGCACCGGGCGGCTGCTCCTCTAACCTTGCCACAGAAGCCGTAAGGGCGGGCGCGCCCGAGGGAGGATTCATCCGATGGAAGCCGCACGAGCGATACTCGAGACCGATCAGCGCCACCTGATCCATCCGCTGCATCATGTGAAGGACCACGAACAGCCCATCCTGTTCGTCGAGGGCCGCAACGAGATGCTGATCGATGCCGACGGCAAGCAATACATCGACGGTCTCTCCAGCTTGTGGAACGTGAATGCCGGCCACGGCCGCAAGGAGCTGGCGGAGGCGGCGGCCGAGCAGATGGCGAAGCTGGCGTTCACCTCGGCCTACGTGGGCGCCTCCAACATTCCGTCGACGCGGCTGGCCGAGAAGATCGTGAAGCTCGCCTATTCCAACAGCTCAGCGATCTACTTCACGACCGCCGGCGCCGAGTCGAACGAGTCGGCCTTCAAGATCGCGCGCTACCACTGGAAGCTGAAGGGCAAGCCGAACAAGGTGAAGGTGATCTCGCGCATCCACGGCTATCACGGCGTCACCATGGCGGCCATGAGCGCGACGGGCATGGCCTCCTATCACAAGATGTTCGGGCCGCTCGTGCCCAACTTCCTGCAGGTGGCCGCACCCTACGCCTATCGCTGGCCGGGCAACGAGGATCCGGGTATCGGCGCCGCCGAGGCCGTGGAGAAGGCGATCGAGAAGGAGGGCGCCGATACGGTCGCCGCCGTCATCGCCGAGCCGGTCATGGGCGCCGGCGGCGTGATCGTGCCCCCGCCCACCTACTTCCCGAAGCTGCGCGAGATCTGCGACCGGCACGACGTGCTGCTGATCGCCGACGAGGTGATCACCGGCTTCGGCCGCACCGGCCGCTGGTTCGCCCTGGGACATTGGGGGGTGGAGCCCGACCTCGTGTCCTTCGCCAAGGGCGTGACCAGCGCCTATCTGCCGCTCGGCGGCGTCATCATCTCGCGCAAGGTGCATCAGGTGATGCTGGGCGCGCCCGCTGACCAGAAGTTCATGCACGCCGCCACCTATTCGGGGCATCCCGCCTGCTGCGCGGTCGGCCTGCGCAACGTCGAATTGATGGAGCGCGAGAACCTCGTGGAACGCTCGGCCATCATGGGGCGGCGCCTGCTCGCCGGCCTGGAGGGCCTGCGCGATCTGCCCAATGTTGGCGACGTACGCGGCCTCGGGATGATGTGCGCGGTCGAGCTGGTGGAGAAGAAGGAGACCAAGGCGCCGGCGATCGGCCTCGGCCCGCGCGTGGCCAAGGAGGCGCTGTCGCGCGGCCTGATCTTCCGCCTGCGCGGCGGCGCGGCCGACCCGGCGATCGGCGACACGATCTGCATCGCCCCGCCGCTCTCGACGCCCACGGAGACGATCGACCGCCTTCCGGAGATCCTGCGCGCCTCGATCACGGCGGCGACGAAATA
>DATIXH010000117.1:0-11156 GCA_035518775.1 Candidatus Acidiferrum sp. | reverse complement strand
CAGCACGGCATCCCCGCCCTCGCGCTTCACCGCCTCGATGATCGCGCCGCTGACCAGCAGGGCGATATCGAGCTCGCGGGTGAGATTCTCGATGCGGCTCGCCAGATTCACGGTCTCGCCGACGACCGTATGCTCGAAGCGGCGGGCGCTGCCGACGTTGCCGAGCGTCGCCTCGCCGTAGTGCAGGCCGATGCCGATGCGGATCGGGCGGCGGCCGTGCTCGGCGCGCTCGCTGTTCCAGCGGTTGATGCCGGCGATGATGGCGCGGGCGGCGCCGACCGCGTTCGTGGCGTCGCGCGGGCCCGGGCGCGGCGTGCCGAACGTCGCCAGCACGCCGTCGCCGATATATTTGTCGAGCGTGCCCTGGTTGCCGAACACGGCTTCCTCCACCAGGGCGTGGAAGCTGCGCAGGAGGCCGACCACGTCGGTCGCCGGCATGGTCGCCGACAGGACGGTGAAGCCGAAGAGGTCGGCGAACATCACGGCGATCGGCTGGGTGCGCACGGCGTCGAGCTGGCCGCCGGTGCGCATCAGCTCCTCCACCATGTTGGGCGAGAAGTGGCGCGCCAGTACGGCGCGCCGGCGCTCGCTATCCGACAGCTGCGCCTCGGCCCGCTTGCGGTCGGTGATGTCGACGAGGGCGCCGACGAAGCCGAGGAACTGCCCCTCCGGCGAGAAGCGCGCCACCTCGCTCTCATGCACCCAGCGATATTCGCCGTCGTGGCGCCGCACGCGATGCTCGAACTCGACGGAGTGGTGCAGGCGCAGGGCTTCGCTCCAGCGGCGCTGCACCTCCGGCAGATCGTCGGGATGGATGTCGCCCGTCCAGTCCCAGCCGCCGGCCGCGATGTCCTCGAGCGTGCGCCCGAAGAACTTCAGGAACCGGCTGTTGGCGAAGATCAGCCGGTCGTCGGGATCGATCATCGAGAGCAGCACGGGCGCGTCGTCGGTGAGCGTGCGCAGCTTGGCGTCGGCTTCCTTCACCTCCGTGATGTCGCGCATGGAACCGACGACGCGCGTGGGGCGCTCGCCGTCATAGACGATCATGGCGCGGGCCACGAACCAGCGTGGATGGTCGGCCGACTCGCGCAGGCGCGCCTCGAAGCGCAGCTTTCGCCGGCGGGCGGCGAAGCGGGCGCGGATGTAGTCGCGGATGCGCGCCGCATCCTCGGCATGGAAGCAGTCGAGAAAGGTCGCCATGCTGTCGCCGAGGGCGCCGTCCTGCAGGCCCAGGATCTCGTGCAGGCGCGGCGAGAAATAGGCGCGCTCGGTGACGACGTCCCAGTCCCACAGGCCGTCGCTGGCGCCGCGCGCCGCCAGCGCATAGCGCTCCTCCGAAAGCCGCAGCCGCTCGTCGGCCTGGGCCCGCTCCATGGCGCCGGCGATCAGCGACGCCGCGGTCTTCAGCACATCGACCTCGAGCGCGGTCCAGGAGCGCTCCACATGGCAGTCGTCGAAGGCGAGGAAGCCCCAGCAGCCGCTGCGCAGCATGATGGGCACCGAGATGAACGACAGCGTCGCGGTCTCCTCGAAGACCTGGCGCGTGTAGCCGGTGAGGTCGCGCTGCAGCGCCTGCACCACCTCGCCGCGCTGGCGGCGCCGCGTCCAGTCGTCGATGACGCCGTCGGCGTCGATCAACGGCATGTTCTGATAGCGGGGGTCGGTGCTCATCGGCGGCTGGCCCGGCTCGGTCCAGTCGTAGCGGCAGCTCTCGACCGGCATCCCCTTGGCGTCGCGATGGATCTCGAACAGGCTTACCCGGCTGGCTTCGGCGGCGACGCCCAGGCGGTTGAGCAGCTCCTGGATGCCGACGCGCCAGTCGGCGCCGAGCACGATCCGGGTCGCCGCATAGCCGATCGCGTCCAGCATGGCCGTGCGGCGCTGCAGCTCGCCAAGCGCGTCCTGCGGCCCGACCCAGTCGGTGGTCTTGCTCTGATCGGTCATCGGCCGCAATGAAACCTACACGCGGCCGTCATAGCAGCTTCATGAGCGTGAGGGCTAGCGGTTCTGCCGGTCGCGCCAGCGGTAGTACATGATGGAGGCGGCCAGGAACCAGGGATCGCCGTAGTAGAGCGGGCGGGTCTGGAAGGTAAGGCCGTCGAGCGCCGTGGCGCCCTCCTTGAGGCCGAGCAGCTGCTGGCCGATGCGCATGCCGAAATAGCTGGCGAGCGAGACGCCGGAGCCGCAATAGCCCATGGCGTAGTGCAGCCCGTCCTGGCAACCGAGATGCGGCATGGTGTCGAAGGTATAGGCCACGAAGCCGACCCAGGAATGGCTGATCCGCGTGCTCTCGAGCTCCGGGAAGATGCGGCACATCTCCGCGTGCAGGCGCGGCGCGCTGACGCGCGGATCGGTCTCCTTGTAGGCGACGCGGCCGCCGAACAGGACGCGCGTGCGGTCCGGCGACGGGCGGTAGTAGTAGACGAGCTTGCGCGTATCGCTCACCACTCGCGCCTTCGGCATCAGCTTGGCCATGAGGTCGGGCTGCAGCGGCTCGGTGGCGATGATGTAGCTGCCGATGGGAATGACGCGCCGGCGGAACCAGGGCGTCAGCGGCCCGGTGTAGCCGTTCGTGGCGATGACGACGTTGCGCGCGCTCACCGTGCCCTTGGGTGTGGCGACGCGGAAGCCGTCGCCGTCGCGCTCGATGGCGGTGGCCGGACAATGCGGGATGACGGTGGCGCCGGCGCCGAGCGCGCGCTCGAGCAGGCCCTGGTGATAGCGGCCCGGGTCGAGCGCCGCGTGCTGCTCGAACACGGCGCCGCCGTGATAGGCGTCGGTGCCGAGTTCGCCGTGCTGGTCCGCGCGCGGCACCATATGGACCGGCGCCTCCAGGCCCTTGGGCTGGTGCGCCACCTTCTTGGCGAGGGCCTCGTACTGCGCGGGATTGTGGGCGGCATGGAAGCGGCCGGCGCGCTCGAACGCGCAGTCGATACGCTCGGCCGCGATGAACTCGCCGAGCCAGGCGAGCGCGTTGTGGCCTTCCTTCAGGATGGCGAAGGCGCGCTCGGGGCCGTAGAGCGCGGCGAGCTCGTCATGGGTCGGCTTGATGCTGGTGCTGACCTGGCCGCCGTTGCGGCTGCTGCAGCCCCAGCCGGCGTCCTCGGCGTCGATGACCAGGGTGTGGCGGCCGCCGCGCGCGGTCTGCAGTGCCGCCGACAGGCCGGTGTAGCCGGAGCCGACCACCACGACGTCGGCGCGCGCCGGCAGCGCCGCGGCCGGCAGCTGCGGCCGCGGCGTCGCCTGCCACCAATAGGGCTCGTCCTTGTAGTCGGGCGCGAACAGGGAATCGGTCGGCGGCATGGTCGTGGGATCTCGCGGTTGGCGGCGCGGATCATGGCCGATGGCAGGCGGGGCGTCCATGCCGCCGGTGGCGGCTCGTCCAGATCGCCGGTGGCGGCCCGCGATGGTGGACAGGCCGGCCCCGGCAGGCGGAGAATGGGCGCCATCGCCTGCCGCAGGGTCGCATGCGAGGGGGCGGGGGAGGCAACGATGAAGCGGCTGGTCTTGGGGGTGGCGGTGACGCTGGCGCTCGCAGTGCCGGCGGGGCGCGCCGCGGCGATGAGCCCGGGCGAATGCGCGGACCTGTCCATCCGCATCAAGCTGCCGGAGGCGAGCTCGGCGAAATGCGGCGGCGAGAATTTCGGCGGCGGCGACCAGGGCTCCGGCCGTGCGGAGTACATCCAGATCATCACCGGCGACTCCATCTTCGTGGTCTCGCACACCTCCGCCGGCGTCCGCAGCTATATGCGGCGGCTGGGCGTCAAGGACATCATCGGGAACTATTCGATCTTCGCCAGCACCGACAACTGGGGCGACGAGACCGAGAGCAACGACTTCACCCTCCGCCGCTTCGACGCCAAGCTGACGGGCAGCGGTGCCAAGGTGCTCTGCGTCGGCTTCGTGCATTTCAGCGGCCACGTTGCCAGCTCCACCGGCTATCGTCACGTGATCAGCGGCTACGACTGCAGCTTCGGCGCGACGCCGCCGACCGACGCGCGGATGGATCAGCTGGTGGGAAGCATCGGCTACGATTTCGAATGACGGGCGCGGGGGCCAGCCTTGGCGTCCGATAGCGCCCAAGCCGCGTCGCCCGTCGCGCCGCGCCCGCTCGAGGCCGGCGATCCGGCGCCGCACGTCGTGGCGCTCGACGAGGGGGGCAAGCCGGCCCACAGCAGCGCCGACCTCGTCACCGGCCGGCCGCTGGTCCTGCTGTTCTGCCCGGGCGGCGAGGCAGCGACAATTCTGCTCGGCGCCTTCCGCGACCGCGCCGCGGAATTCGCCGCGCTCGACGCGATCGTGCAGGCGGTGAGCCGCGAGCCGCTGGAGACCAACGGCGCCACCCATGCCGCCCTCGGCCTGCCGTTCAAGCTCCTGACCGACGCCACCGGCAACGTCTTCCGCACCTATGGCGCAGAGCGCGACGCGCAGGCGGTGGTCCTCGATCCGAACCATCGCGTCGCCGCCATTTTGCGCGGGCATGCCGAGGCAGCGCTCCCCGACGACGCCCTGGCCTATCTGCGCCGCGCCTTCCCGCCGCGCGGGCTCCGCGTGCAGGCGCAGGCGCCCATCCTGCTCCTGCCGCGCGCGCTGGCCGAGGCCGAGTGCGCGCGCCTGATCGAGCAGTTCCATCGTCCGGTGAACGTCTGGACGACCGACGGCTTCCGCAGCGCCGGCCACAACCAGGAGCAGGGCGACTTCAAGGTAAACCATGCCGGCGTCTACGGCCAGTTGACGGAGTACGTCTTGCGCGAGCCCGCCCTGCAGCAGTTCCTCGACCAGCGCTTCGCCCGCCGCGTGGCGCCGGAGATGCGCAAGGCCTTCCAGACCGGCGTGACTCAGCGCGAGAACTACCGCATCGCGCGCTACGACTCGACGGCCGGCGGCGTGCTGCATCCCCACCGCGACAACTCGACCAAGGAAACAGCCCACCGCCGCTTCACCATGACGATCAACCTCAACGCCGGCGAGTACGAGGGCGGCGCGCTCCGCTTCCGCGAATATGGCGACCATTTCTACGAGGTCGAACGCGGCACTGCCGTCGTCTGGTCGGCCACGCTGCTGCACGAGGTGATGCCCGTGACGAAGGGTGCCCGTTACGTGCTGGGCGTCCATATGTACGGCAGCTGACGGCGTTGTTTTCCGCGCAAGCGCCGGTACCGGCTCTCTCCGGTTGCTTTTATTAACCGCGACTTTGCCTGCCGCTAAATAAGCCCGATTCGACTTGAGCCAATATTGGGCCGGTGAAATAATGCCGCCGTAGTGGCGCTGTAGAGGCCGCCGGAGAAGCGGTGCCGTGGGTGCGCCGACAGGACGGAGGACAGCATGCCTAGGACCGCAAGGGGACGAGGGCGAGCGGCGTCCGTGCTCGCCTTGGTCGTGGGGCTCGCCGCGCTCGTGGCCGGATCGTCCGGCGCGCAGGCCTATTGCAACCCGTCCCACCACTGGGATCCGTGCCTCGACAACACGGCCCCGAAGCCGCCGCAGGAGAGCGGCGGCAGCCGGCTGGCGAACGCGCCCTGTGGCGATCTCGCGCTGCAGGTCCCGGCGTCGCTCGGCAGCCAGACCTGCCGCGCGGCCAACATTTCCAATGCCGACGCCCGCGGCCGCGAGGAGACGGTGCGAGTCAACGAAGCGGGCAGGCTCTTCTTCGCCGAGTACGTCCAGGCCGGCATCCACACCTACATCATCAGGCGGCAGCCGACCGAGATCGTCGGCTACACCGACCTCAAGCCCGGGCCGGACGACTGGGAGTCGCAGATCGAGATCCAGGGCTTCGACGCGCGCCGCTTCCGCGCCAGCGTCGGCGGCGGCACCGCCCACTGCGTCAGCTTCACCAAGCACTGGGGGCACATGCCGCAGACCACCGGCTATCGTCACCGCATCATCGGCATCTATTGCAGCGCCCACGCGGAGGACATCGCCGACGACAGCCTGAACGACCTGCTCGGCGGTATCCAGCCGAGCGGCTGAGCGATCACGCCGCCAGCGCCTGATCCAAATCCTCGATGATGTCGGCCGGGTCTTCGAGGCCGACGGAGAGGCGGACCATGCTGTCGGTGATGCCGAGTTGGGCGCGCGCCTCCGGCGTCAGGCGCTGGTGGGTGGTCGTCGCGGGGTGCGTGATCAGGCTCTTGGCGTCGCCGAGGTTGTTGGAGATGTCGATCAGGCCGAGCGCGTTGAGGAAGCGGAACACGCGCGCCTTGTCGCCGGCGAGGTCGAAGGTCACGAGCGAGCCGCCGCCCGGCATCTGCCGCTGCGCCAGCGCGTGCTGCGGGAAGTCGGCGCGGCCCGGATAGAGCAGGCGGCTGACCGCCGGATGGGCGGCGAGGAAGTCGGCGACGGCGGCGGCGTTGGCGCAGTGCTGACGCACGCGCAGCTCCAGCGTCTCCAGCCCCTTCACCATCACCCAGGCGTTGAACGGCGAGAGCGACGGGCCGGTGTGGCGCAGATAGGGCTGCAGCTCCTCGCTGATGAACTGCTCCGTCCCCAGCACGACGCCGCCGAGGCAGCGGCCCTGGCCGTCGATATGCTTGGTGGTGGAATAGACGACGATGTCGGTGCCGAGCGGCAGCGGCTTCTGCAGCACCGGGGTGGCGAACACGTTGTCGACGATGAGGCGCGCGCCCGCCGCGTGCGCCAGCTCGGCCACCGCCCTGATATCGATCAGCTCCAGGGTCGGGTTGGCCGGCGTCTCGATGAAGACGCAGCGCGCGCCCGGCTTCAGCGCGGCGCGCCATTGGTCGAGGTCGGGGCCGTCGACCAGCGTCGTCGTCACGCCGTAGCGCGGCAGCAGCTCCTCGATGATGTAGCGGCAGGAGCCGAAGAGGGCGCGCGAGGCCACCACACGGTCGCCCGCCCGCACCTGGCACATGAGCGCGGCGTTCACCGCCGCCATGCCGCTGGCCACCGCCCGTGACGCCGCGGCGCCCTCGAGCAGGCACATGCGCTCCTCGAACATGGTCACCGTAGGATTGCCGTAGCGGCTGTAGATGTAGCCGGGGTCCTTGTTCTTGAAGCGCGCCTCGGCCTGCTCGGCGTCGTCATAGACGTAGCCCGAGGTCAGGTAGATGGCCTCGGCCGTCTCGCCGAACTCGCTACGCGCGAGGCCGCCGCGGACGAGCCGCGTCTGCGGCCGCCAGCCGAGGGAGGTTCCGGGTCGTTTCGCGTCCATGATCGCCGTCTTTTCTTTTGCCGCCTAGCCTACCCTGGTCGAAGTGGAGGGGGTAGGGGCGATTGGGTCTCTGGAGTGGGCTCCCGCATCGCCCCTACCCTGTCCCTCGGGCGTCCCGTGCCGCAGGGTAAGCACCGAGGCGCGCTCGTCGGTCGCCGGCTGATAGACGACCGAGATGCCGCCGAGGGACGAAAGCCAGGCCGCCGCATCGACCTGCGGCGGGATCTCGTAGCTGTCGAAGCCGCAGCGGCGCATCAGCGCCAGCTGGTCGCGCAGCACGTTGCCGACCGCGCGCAGCTCGCCGCGGAAGCCGTAGCGCTCGCGCAGCAGCCGCGCCGCGCTGTAGGCGCGGCCGTTGGTGAATTTGGGAAACTCGAGCGCGATCACGTCGAAGCGCTCGACGTCGCCGGCGACGAGTGAGGGCGGTTGGTCGCTCTTCAGTCGCAGGCCGAGCGGCGTCGGCCGCGCCAGCAGCTGGTCGCGGTTGGCCTGCCAGCGCGCCAGCGTCACGATCACCGCGCCGGCTTCCGGCAGCTGCTCCTCGTCCGGCACGAACAGCCAGGGGTCGTCGACGACGCCCGTCGCCCTAATGAGCGGCATAGAGCTTCTCCTTGAAGGGCTTCAGGCCGACGCGGCGATAGGTGTCGAGGAACCGTTCGCCGCCTTCGCGCACATGCAGATAGGTGTCGATGATGGTCTCGACCGCGCCCACCACCTCGGTGGCGCCGAACGACGGCCCCACGATGTCGCCGATCGCGGCGTTCTCGTCGGCGCTGCCGCCGAGCGTGATCTGGTAGAACTCGGAGCCGTGCTTGTCGACGCCGAGGATGCCGATGTGCCCGACATGGTGATGGCCGCAGGCATTGATGCAGCCGGAGATCTTGATCTTCAGCTCGCCGATATCGAGCAGCCGCGTGAGATCGGAGAAATGCTTGCTGATCTGCTGCGCCACCGGGATCGAGCGCGCGTTGGCGAGCGCGCAATAGTCGAGGCCCGGGCAGGCAATGATGTCGCCGGCCAGGCCGATGTTGGGCGTCGCCAGCTCCAGCGTCTCCAGCTGTTTCCACAGCTCGTAGAGATCGGCCTTGGTGACGTCCGGCAGCACCAGGTTCTGCTCGTGGCTGACGCGCAGCTCGCCGAAGCCGTAGCGGTCGGCGAGATCGGCGACGGCCTCCATCTGTGCGTCGGTGGCGTCGCCGGGGATGCCGCCGGTCGGCTTCAGGGACAGCGTTACGATCGCGTAGCCCGGCCGCTTGTGCGGCGTCACGTTGGTGCGCACCCAGCGGGCGAAGCGGAAGTCGCGCCGCAGCGCCGCCTCGTACTCCGGCACCTGGGCATCGAGCGCGCGATAGGGTGGCGGCGCGAAGAAGGCGCGGATGCGCTCGATCTCCGCCGCCGGCAGGTCGAGATAGCCGTCGCGGATCTGCTGCCACTCCTCCTCGACCAGCTGCGTGAAGCGGTCGACACCGACGCTGTCGACCAGGATCTTGATGCGCGACTTGTAGAGATTGTCGCGCCGCCCGAGCTGGTTGTAGATGCGGAGGATCGCCTCCAGGTAGGAGAGCAGGTGGCGCTTCGGCAGGAACGGCCGGATGGTCTTGGCGATCACGGGCGTGCGGCCCTGGCCGCCGCCGACCAGCACCTCGAAGCCGATCTCGCCGGCCTCGTTCCTGTGCATCCTGAGGCCGATGTCGTGCACCTTCACGGCGGCGCGGTCGTGCGGCGAGCCCGTGACGGCGATCTTGAACTTGCGCGGCAGGAACGAGAACTCCGGATGGAAGGTCGACCATTGCCGGATGATCTCGCAGTAGATGCGGGGATCCTCGATCTCGTCGCCCGCTACGCCGGCGAAATGGTCGGCGGTGACGTTGCGGATGCAGTTGCCGGAGGTCTGGATGGCATGCATCTCCACGCTCGCCAGCTCGGCCAGGATGTCCGGCGTGTCCTCGAGCCGGATCCAGTTGAACTGCAGGTTCTGCCGCGTCGTGAAGTGGCCGTAACCCCTGTCGTAGCGCCGCCCGATGTCGGCCAGCTTGCGCAGCTGCGCGGTCGAGAGCGTGCCGTAGGGGATGGCGATGCGCAGCATGTAGGCGTGCAGCTGCAGGTAGAGCCCGTTCATCAGCCGCAGCGGCTTGAACTCGTCCTCGCTGAGCTCGCCGGCGACGCGCCGCTGCACCTGGTCGCGGAACTGCGCGACGCGCTCGTCCACCAGGGTCCGGTCGTAGCTGTCGTACTGATACATGCGCCCTACCTCTGCGCCGCCAAGGTCGCCGACGGCGATCGTCCGAACGCCGGATGGCTGCTGGGGCCGAGCGCGCGCAGCACCTCGCGATAGCGCGTCGGCGTGATGCGGGCGCCGTCGCTGCTCACGTCGATCAGATAGGGCGCGACCACGATGCGGTCGGCCGCCGCCTTCTCGCCGATCGCGAGCAGCGCCTTGGCCGGCTCCTCGCCGTCGGCGACCCGCGCCGACCCGATCTCTTCGACCCACCGATAGCCGTCGGCCAGGAACACCACCCGCCCGTCGATCAATCGATTCGCCGTCACGACTTGGAGCGCCATGGATCGACCTCCTCCTGGTTCTAAACCGCGACCGCGCGTGCCGGCTCAGACTCGAGTGCCGGCGTCGCCGCGTCCGCCAAGGCCGCCACGCGGCCGATGACGATCAGCGCCGGACCCGCCATGCCGCTCTGCCGCACCAGCCAGCCGAGGCCGGACAGGCGGCCATAGAGCGCCTTCTGGCTCGGCAGCGTGCCGTTCTCGATCACGGCGACCGGCGTCGCCGCATCGAGCCCATGCTCGATCAGCCGTGCCGCGATGCGGCCGGCCCTGCCGACGCCCATGTAGATGACGAGCGTCTGGTCGAGCCGCGCCAGCGTCGCCCAATCCAGCTCCGGCTCTTCGCCATCGCGACCCTGGCCGGTGGCGAAGGTGACGGCCTGCGCGTGGTCGCGATGGGTGAGCGGGATGCCGGTCGCCGCGGCGCAGCCCAGCGCCGCCGTGATGCCCGGCACCACTTCCACCGGAATGCCGCGCGCCCGCAGGTAGTCGAGTTCCTCGCCGCCGCGGCCGAAGATGAAGGGATCGCCGCCCTTGAGGCGCACGACGCGCCTGCCCGCCTGCGCCTGTTCGGCCACGAGCGCATTGATCTCGTCCTGGCTCTTGCTGTGGTCGCCGCGGCTCTTGCCGACATAGATCCGCTCGGCGTCGCGGCGCGCGAGATCGAGCACACCCGGCCCCACCAGCTTGTCATAGATCACGACGTCGGCGCGCTGGATCAGCCGCAGGGCGCGCAAGGTCAGCAGGTCGGGATCGCCCGGCCCGGCGCCGACGATGGCGACGCCGCCGCGTGGCGCGTCCGCGGCCGCGCGGCCGTTGACCAAGGTCAGCATCTTCTCGCGCGCCCGCGAGTCGTTGCCGGCCAGCACCTGATCGGCGACCGGCCCGTCGAAGAAGCGGTCCCAGAAGCGCAGGCGCGCCGCCGCACCCGGCACCGTCGCCTTCACCGCCGTGCGGAAGCTGTCGGCGAAATCGGCGAGGCGGCCGAGCCGCGAGGGCAGCAGCCGCTCGATGGTCTCGCGCAGGCGGCTCGCCAGCACCGGTGCCGCGCCGCCCGTGGAGATGCCGATCACCACGGGGTCGCGCTCGACGATCGCCGGCACGATGAAGCTGGAGAGGCCGGCATGGTCGGCCACGTTCACGGGGATGCCGGCGGCGCGCGCCGCTTCGGCCACCCGCTCGTCCACGGCCGGCAGGCCGGTGGCCGCAAACACGATGGCCTGGCGGTTCACGTCGCCGGACACGAAGCCGCGCCGGACCGCCGCGATCGCGCCGGCTGCGATCGCCGCGCCGATCTCTTCGCCCACGCGTGGCGCCACCACGGTGATGCGCGCGCCCGCCTTCTGCAGCAGGCGCAGCCGCCGGGCCGCCGCCTCGCCGCCGCCGACGAGCAGCACGGGCCGCTCCTTCAAGTCGAAAAATG
>DATIXH010000116.1:0-8695 GCA_035518775.1 Candidatus Acidiferrum sp. | reverse complement strand
TGCAATGCCGCACATGGCGATGCTTCCTCCGGTTAGGGCAGAATGTCCCAATAGGTCTGCAGATCCCACGGCGTTACGGTGGCCATGAACTTCTCCCACTCGTCGCGCTTGTAGTGGGTGAACACGCGGTACATCTCATCGGGCAGCGCTGACTTGACCACTTCATCCTTGTCCAGGGCATCGAGCGCCTCGCCCAGCGACATCGGCAGCTTCTTCACCTTCTTTCCGGCGGCCATGGCCTGGTAGATGTTGCGCTCTTCCGGCTCGCCCGGATCCAGCTTGCTGGTGATGCCGTCATCGAAGGATTTCAGCAGGCCGGCAGCCATCAAATACGGGTTCACGGTCGAATCGACCGAGCGGTATTCGAAACGGCCCGGCGCCGAGATGCGCAGGGCGCAGGTGCGATTCTGATAACCCCAGTCCGCGTAGACCGGCGCCCAGAATCCGGTATCCCACAGTCGGCGATAGGAATTGACCGTCGAGGAGCCGAACGCCGTGAGCGCACCGACATGCTTCACGACGCCGCCGATGCAATTGAGGCCGATCGGGCCCGGCTTGGATTCACCCTTCAGCGGCATGAACGTATTCTCACCACCCTTGCGATAGCTGAAGACGTCGTCCATGCCCGGCAAGGATTTCTCGTGGCCGAGATTGTTCACCTTGTCTTCGCCGCCGTACCACAGCGAGAGGTTGTGATGGCAGCCGTTGGCCGACACGCCCATGAACGGCTTGGCCATGAAGCAGGCGATCAGATTGAACTCGCGCGCCACCTGGGCACATATCTGGCGATAGGTCGTCAGGCGATCGGCCGTGTGCAGCGCGTCATCGAACAGAAAGTTGAGTTCGAGCTGGCCCGGCGCGTCCTCGTGATCGCCCTGGATCATGTCGAGTCCCATGGCACGGGAATACTCGATCACTTTCAGGAACACCGGCCGCAGCGATTCGAACTGGTCGATGTGATAGCAATTGGGCTTCGAGAAGCCGCCGTCCGGCAGGCCGTCCGCCCCCTTCTTCAGCCACATCATCTCGGGCTCGCAGCCATGGCGGAGATGCAGGCCCTTGTGCTTCTTCTGGAACTCGTCGTGGATGATGCGAAGGTTGCCGCGGCAATCGGACGTCAGGTGACCGCCGGGATTGACCTTCTCCTCGCGGTTGCGGAAGCAGGTGCAGAAGACTCGGGCGACGCGCTTGTCCCAGGGCAGCTGGCAGAAGGTCTCGGGATCGGGAATGCCGACCAGTTCAGAGGCCTCCGGGCCGTAGCCGATGTAGTTCTTGTGGCGGTCGACGAAGAGGTTGGCGGTCGACCCGTAGACCAGCTGGAAGCCGCGCTCGGCGTTCTGCTCCCAGTGGTCGGCCGGAATGCCCTTGCCGACGATGCGGCCGGTCACCGAGACGAACTGATAGTAGATGTAGGTGATGCCAAGCTCCTTGATCTTGGCGCGCACCTGCTTGACGAGCTCCTTGCGGCCTTTCTGGTTTACGTGGGCCTCGAGGTCGGTCATGGAATTGCCCCCTGCTCTTTTGAGGTTTGGTTGTTGCTTGCGCCTGTCAGCGCGGGTTGCGACTGGTCGGCCGCCGGGCCCCTACCAATTTGATACCAATTGAGGGATCCCGGGCGGCCGCCGGATCATCGATGGATTCACGGGTTGCAGGATCGCGTCAAGTCCTCCGCTGTCGCGCTCAACTCCAGGGGAACGGGCTGTTCGACACCGGGTGCAGCTTGCCCTCGGCGAAGCGTGAGAATCTGAAGGGCCGCAGCAGGTCGCTCTCTTTGCCCGTGACGTCGTCCGCCACCAGCTTGCCGACGCCGATCATCTTGTAGCCGTGGTTCGAGTCGGCGATGAAGTAGGCGTTCTGGCAGAACCTGTCGAACACCGGGAAGCTGTCGGCCGTGAAGCAGCCGATACCGCCCGACGGCTCCTTCTTGTACTTCGGCATCTGCCCCTGGAAGCGCTTCTGGCAGAACGCCAGCGCCGAGACCCACATATGCGCGAACTCGTCGCCGACGATGAAGTCGGGCGACTCCGGGCCGTAGGGATCGACCGCCACTTCATCGACGGGGGTCTGGATCTTGTAGGGCATGGCGCCGCCCTGCACCCCGCCGAAGTTGAAATCCGGCTTGTAGTAGATGCCCCAGAGCTTGTCGGTGATGACGGAGCCGTCGACGTCGGAGACCAGCGGCGCGTCGGTATCCACGTGGATCACCGGCGGCATCTTGCCGTCGTTGGTACGCTGCAGCTTCGGGTCGACGCCGAGCGTGCCCTCCTGCAGGCTCCAATAGACCCACATCGGCACGTTGTCGTGCACCTTGCCGTCGCGCCCCTTGATGCGGATAGCCTTCGGCAGATCCAGCATGTCCCAGATATGCTTCACCCAGGGGCCGACGCCGACGATGACGTAGTCGCAATCGATGCTGCCCTTGTCGGTGAGGACCGTCTTCACCGCGCCGCTATTGTCGCGCTTGAAGCCGGTGACCGTCACGCCGGTCATGATCCGGACATCCTCGTTCTCCGCCTTCTTGGCGAGGCCGTAGATCGAGGCGCGGTTGTTGGCGTAGCCACCCTTCTTCTCATGCAGGACCGAGGTGATGCCCTTGGCCTGCCAGTCGTCGAACAGGCCCTTCATGTATTTCATGCTGTCGGCTTCGCCTTCGATGAAGACCGACTCGTAGCCGATCGCCTTCTGCTGATCGTAGATCGAGGCGACGTTCTCATGCATGACCTCGGGGCTGATCTGCATGTAGCCGACGGGATGATAGCTGAACGCCTGGGGATCGCTCTCCCAGACGGAGACGCTGTGCTGCATGAGGCGCCGCATCGCCGGCTGGAAATAGTTGTTCCGGATGACTCCGCAGGCGATGCCGGAGGCGCCGGCGGCGATCCCGGTCTTGTCGAGGACGACGATATCCTTGCCGCTGCCCTTGCCGCTCTTGCGCAGGTTTTCGGCCAGGTGCCAGGCCGAACTCAGGCCGTGGATGCCGGCCCCGATGACGACGTATTTCGCATGAGTAGGAAAGGCCATGAAGGGAATCCCTCAGAGCATGATCACCACCGCGGCTGCCCGACATTGAGCCGGAACTTTGGCTTGACGCCGCTGCCAAACATTCTGATCATAAGGCGAGCCGTTTTCAAACCAATTTTTGCAAAGGCACAGAAATGGCTAAAATTGGTGCCAAGGGCGGTTCAACCCGTAACATGCCGGGGCTGGCGCTCGCGCCGAGCGCCGAGAGCAGCACGCCGCAGCTGCGCATCGTCAGCGATCCCGTGCGCGGATCCTCCTGGATAACCGGACAGCTGCGCAAGGCCATCCATGACGGCGCCTACACGCACGGCGAGAAGCTGCCAGCGGAGCGGCAGCTCGCCGAGGCCTTCGGCACGTCGCGCACGACCGTGCGCATGGCGCTCGACCAGTTGGAGCAGGAACGGCTCGTCACGCGCCGCGTGGGTGCCGGCACCTTCGTGAACTACCGGGGCGCGGCGAAAGACGACGACGTCACGGAGCTGACCAGCCCGCTCGAACTGGTCGAGGTGCGGCTGGCCCTCGAGCCCTATATGACGCGACTGGCGGTGCTCAATGCCACCGCGCGCGACGTCGACCGCCTGACCGAGCTCATGGACGGCCTCTCGGCGTCATGCACGGACATCGAAGGCTTCACGCGCTGGGACGAGGGCTTCCATCTGGCGATCGCTGAATGCACGCGCAATCCGCTGCTGGTCGCGCTCTATCGCCAGATCAACGAGGTGCGCGCCCACAAGCAGTGGAACGCCATGAAGGACAAGGTGCTGACGGCCGAGCGCATCGCCGACTACAACCACCAGCACCGCAGCCTCTACGAGGCGATCCGCAGCCGCGACGTCGAGGCCGCGGTGGCCATCATCACCAACCACCTGCACCAGGCGCGGCGCCAGCTTCTGGGCGCAGGCAGCGAATAGCCGCCAAGCGCCTGCGGGCGTCAGTTGCGATAGCTCTGATCGATCGCGTCGACCCGGCGCAGGAGCGCCGTGAACAGCCTGCGGTCGGTGGGATCGCCCGGCTCGAGTTGGCGCGGCATGTTCGACGTGCGCTCGAGCACCTCCGGCGGCAGCGCGATCAGCGGCTGGCCCGTCGCCTGCGCGGCCTGCTGGATCTGGCAGGCGCGCTCGATCGTCCACATCCGCAGGAACGCCTCCTGCACGGTGCGGCCGCAGACCAGCAGCCCGTGATTGCGCAGGATCAGATAGCTCTTGTGGCCGAGCGAGCGCACGAGCCGCGGCTTCTCGTCGTCGCGCACCGTGACGCCCTCGAAATCGTGGTAGGCGACGTGGCCGTGGGTCAGGGCGGAGTAGAAGTTGTCCGACCGCAGCCCGTCGCGCTGGCAGGCGATCGCGAGGCCGGCCGTGGTGTGCGTGTGCATGATGCAGTGCGCATCCTCGCGCGCCGCGTGGATCGCCGAGTGGATGACGAATCCGGCGCGGTTGACCGGCCACTCGCTCGGCGCCACGAGATTCCCGTCGAGGTCGATCTTGACCAGGTTCGAAGCCGTGACTTCGCGGTACCACAGGCCGTAGGGGTTGATCAGGAAATGCCGCTCCGGCCCCGGCACGCGCAGCGTGATGTGGTTGAAGATCATCTCGGTCCAGCCGAGCATGTCGAAGATGCGGTAGCAGGCCGCCAGCTGCACGCGGGCGTCCCACTCCTCGCGCGACATCTCCGGCTTGCGGTTGGCGACGACGACGGACGCTGATGCCGACATGGCTCCTCCAGTGACTATGAGCGCCGAGGCTAGCAGATTGCGCCGCTTCGCGAAACGCCGCGCCTCACAGCTTGCCGTCGGCCGCAAGCGCCATGTACGTCGTATCGAAGCGCAGCTTCACATTGCCGGCGTCGCCGAGGACCTGGCTATCGGGCATCTGCACGCCGACGGCGTCCGCCGAGGCGGCACCATTGCCCAGCAGGCCATGAGCGAAGGAGAACCTGCGCACGCGGTTCATGGTCGTGGGCAAGTCCGCGCTCATGGCGAAGGCGATCGCGGACTGCGGGTCGGAGAACAGGCGGGTGGCATCGAGCTGCGCCTTGTAGCCGGCGATGTCGGTGCCGCTCGCCTTTGCCATGAAGTCGAGGGCGGCCGCGCCGACTTCGTCCTTGCGCAGCATCGTCGCCAGCGCCTCGTACCAGGCCCCGACCAGGGCCTTGCCGAGGTCCGGATTGTCGCGCAGCGTCTGCGTATTCACCGCCATGAGATCGATGATCTCGCCGCGGATCATGCTGCTGTCGAAGACGAGATTCACGCCGGGCATCTTGAGCACGGCGGCGAGCTGCGGGTTCCAGGTCACGACCGCATTCATGTCGGGAGTCGCGGCGAAGGTGTTCACGATATCGGAATCGGACGTGTTGACGATGGTCACATCGCGTTCGCTGAGGCCCGCGGTCTCCAGCGCCCGCGCCAGCAGGTAGTGAGAGACCGAGAACTGGACCAGGCCGATGCGGCGCCCCCTGAGGTCGGCCAGGCTGGGGCCGCTCTTGAGAATGACGCCGTCATTGCCGTTCGAGAAGTCGCCGATGATCACGGCCGACGTGTCGACGCCGCCGGCGGCGGGCAGGGTGAGGGCGTCCATGTTGGTCATGGCGCAGCCGTCGAATGCGCCGGCGGTGTACTGGTTCATCGAGTCGACGTAGTCCTTCACCTGGACGAGCTCGACCGTGATGCCGTACTTGTCGGCCCACTTCTTCATGATGCCGGTCTCGGCCGCGTAGGCCCAGGGCATCCACCCCACATAGATCGACCAGGCGACCCGGAACGACTTCTTGGCTTCGGCTTCCGCCCGCGGCGACGAAGCGATCGCGCCGGCGAGGACGGCAACGATCGCGCAAGCGCCGAGTGCTCGTCTCAGAAATCCCCGCATATCCGTCCCCCTTGGCGGCCGAAACGGCCATGATGACGTTTTTATGTCGCGCTCGCCGAAAGGATCAAGCCTGCGACACCGCGCCGCCCGACCAGCACTCACCTAGCGGGCCGGCTGTTGCGCGAGCGCCAGGCGGCTCTGCCGCATCTGATCGACGCCGCTGGTGACGCCCGCGGCAAGGATCGCCAGGCAGCCGACCAGCTCGTGCCAGCCGAACGGCTCGGACGTCAGCAGCCGCGCGCTTATCGTCGTCGCGAACACGTCGAACATGATCAGCGTCGACACCCGCCCGGGGTCGAGCCGCGCGGCCGCCCAGCACAGCACGAACTGCGAGGGGATCGCGAACACGATGCCGAGAAATGCGGCCACCGGCAGCACCGAAACGACCGACGCCGCGGCCGGCACCGTCTCGCCCCCGAACAGACCCGCGAAGACGACGCCGAGCACGGCGCCGCAGAGGAACATCACGAAGCTGGAATCGTAGCCGGAGACGGCGGGCCAGCGGCGCGAGGCCGCCGCCGCCAGGGCGAACAGGGCCCCCGCCAGCAGGGCCATCCATTCCTGCGTCGATCGGGGAATCGGAGCACCCTGGTCCAGGCCCAGCACCGCAGCGGCGCCGGCCAAGCCTAAGATCACCGCCAGCAGCCGCAGCGGGGTCAGGCGCTCGCCGAAGACCGTCACGGCGAGCAGCGTGCCCCAGACCGGCGTCATGTAGAACAGCAGCGTGACGCGGACGACGTTGCCGTGGATGACGGCGTGGCTCCAGAAGGCCAGCGGCAGCCCGTAGGCGACGCCGACCGCCAGCACGGGCCAGACGAGCGGCCGCCACCGCCGCCAGCGCCACGCGAACAACGGCAGCAGGAGGAGTCCGGATGCGCCGTAGACGGTGGCAAGCGTCCAGCCGGGAGAGATGCCGCGCGCCTCGATCAGCCGCAGGAAGATCCACCAGCAGCCCCAGGTGATGCCGACGAAGCCGACCGCGAAGGTCGCCCACAGCTCCTGCGTTCTTCGCGTCATCCTACGCCGTCATCATCCCTGCCCGCCGCCGGACGCCGTTATAGCGGAGGGCGGCGCGGGAGTCCCGCACCTGCAGGCGATCAGCCGAACTCGGCCTGGGTGATCAGGATGTGGTTGGGCTGGTCGGCGACGCGGTCGAGCCAGGCGCGGATGCGCGGGTAGCGGGCGAGCTCGAAATCACCCTCCTCGGCGACATGGGTGTAGCCGTAGAGCGCGATGTCCGCGATCGAGTAGCGCTCGCCCACGAAAAACTTGCGGCCCTCGAGATGGCGCTCCATGGCATCGAGCGCCTGATAGCCTTTCTGCCACTTCTCCTGCAGGCGGTCGGCCCACGCCGCGCGCTTGCCGAGCGAGTGGATCCAGAAGCGCGCCACGGCGACGTAGGGCTCGTGGCTGTACTGCTCGAAGAACATCCACTGCAACGTCTCGGCCCGCTCGAAGCGGTCGGCCGACAGGAACGGCGTGCCCTCCGCGAAGTAGAACAGGATGGCGTCGGATTGCGCGAGCCGGCGGCCGTCATCGAAGACCACAGCCGGTATGCGTCCGTCCGGATTAATCGCCAGGAACTCGGGCGTACGGGTCTCGCCCTTGAGGATGTCCTTTTCGACCAGGCGGAACGGAACCTTCAGCTGCGCGAGCAGCAGGCGCACCTTGTAGCCGTTGCCGGAAGGAAGATAGTCGTACAGCGTCAGCATCGCGTGCTCGTCCGGTTGCCGGGCGAGCACGGTATCGGCCGCGATGCTGCTGTCAATCGAGGAAACCTAATGCCGCGCGTGAGTCCCGCTCACGAGTGCGCGCCATCTTTCGGCTAATGCCCGATGATGAACGGCGAAACCAGGACCAGCACGTAGGGCGCCGCAATCGCCGCACCGACTGCCATCACCAGCAACTCGACCGACGCCGACGCCAATTTCCGCACCAACATAGCTCCCTCCAACTCCCGATCGCTTGTTCAGCGTTCCTGCTGATATACGTAGGAAGACCGCCGGGAGAACGAGGTGATGCCCGTCACAGATGGTCAATTTTCGTTTACCATGGATCGATTCAAAACTATTCTATCAACTATTTGATAATCAACATATTTCTACTTAGCTCGTCGGAAGCTTAGGAATGCAGGTCGCCACGGCCGACACTTGGTACGAGACCCGTGCGCTCGATGACGGCGTGACCCACATCTGGGAGCCGCACATCAAGCCGTTCTACCGCTGCAACATCTGGCATGTGGGCGGGCGGGACCGGGACCTGCTGGTTGATTCCGGCATGGGCGTCGTCGGCCTGCGCCGGCAGGTCGCCATCCTGGCCGAGCGGCCGGTCCTGGCCGTCGCCAGCCATACCCACTTCGACCACATCGGCGCCCACCACGAGTTCTCCGAACGCGCCGTGCATCGGGCCGAGGCCGACATCCTGGCCGAACCGACGCGGCGCGCCACCCGCGCCGACGTCTATGTGAAGGACGAGGCCGACGGCGAGATGTTCACGATGCTGCCGCCGGACGGCTATCGCTCCGACGACTACCAGGTGACTGCGGCGCCGGCCACGCGCCTCTTGGCCGATGGCGACAGCGTCGACCTCGGCGACCGGCAATTCCAGGTGATCCACCTGCCCGGCCATTCGCCGGGCGGCATCGGCCTGTGGGAAGCAGCGACCGGCATTTTCTTCTCGGGCGACACTATCTATGACGGTCCGCTTATCGACGACGTCATCGAGGATTACGTCCGCAGCATGGAACGCCTGCGCGACCTGCCCGTCCGGATCGTCCATGGCGGGCACTTCCCGAGCTTCGGCCGGGAGCGGTT
>DATIXH010000115.1:0-2750 GCA_035518775.1 Candidatus Acidiferrum sp. | reverse complement strand
GTGCCCAGGCAGATGGCGCTCACCCTGATGTCGCTGCGCCCGAGTTGGCGGTATTGCATCGGATCCCCGTTTCGAGATTGCAAGGCACACGGACGTGCGCCGCAAAGAAGAGGCATTACAAAGACACGAAGAACACGAATTGGGCAATGGTTCTGTAGGGGCGGCCGGCGGCCGGCCGCCGCGCGCCCCTACAAGAATAATGCGAGCACGCCGGTGTAACCGTAGAGGCGGTTGTTGCAGATCTCGCCGTTGGCGAAGAAGCCGACCAGCGGGAAGTCGCCGAGGGTGGCGCGGATCGTCTTCACCTCCTCCGAGTCGTCGCCGAACAGGTTGGGGCCGCGGGCCACGCAGGTGCAGTAGACGCCGCCCTTGATGGGCTGGCCGCGGGCGCGCTTGGCGAGGTCGCCGAGCATGCGCTTGAGATCCTGCTCGGCGCCCTGGCGATCGCGACGGGTGAACAGGATGCGGTCGCCGGCCTCGACCTGGGCGCCGATGCCGAGCCAACCCTTGCCCGGATCGATGCCCGTAAGGTTGCGCACGAGATAGTCGCCGGTATCGGAGCCGGCGACCGGGAGCGCCGCATAGATGTAGCCGCCGATCTTGCGCAGGTCGCGCGCCAGCAGCTCGCCGATATCCTCCTTGAAGACGTCGAGCGCGGGGCGATCGTCGATCGCGCGGATGACATTGTCGTCGGCCTCGGTGATCGTGCGCATCGGCCCTATGGGCGAGCAGCCCTGGGTGAGTCCCGCGGCCACCGCCACACCGCCGGCGAACAACACGCCGGACAGGCCGCCCTCGACGATGCGGTCGGCGATCTGGGGGTGCTCGGAGCGCGAGGAGGTGAGGCCGCCGACGAAGAACAGCCCGAGGTCTTCGGCCATGTTGTTGATGATATCGGGCGTCAGCGGGTTGCGGGGATCGGCATGGACGAGGCCGAACAGCGGATTGGCGGCCTTGAGCCAGCCGCCATAGTGGGTGCGGAACGGTCCGAGGCCGCCATGCACGGGCTCGAACACGCGGTAGGAATCGGCCGGCAGCGCCGCCACCATCACCGCCAACGCGGGCGTGTCGAAATACTCCGTGCAGGCGCCGGTGCCGTCGCTGGCGGCGACGCCGATGCCGGCGGTGCCGACCCAGTCGGCGATGCCCGTGCGGCCGCGCAGCCGATCGAGGATGCCTTCGAGATGGTCCACCAGCTTGTCGGTCACGTAGAGAAAGCCGAGATTCGTTCCGGGCGGGATCGCGCCGAGCCGTTCGAGGCAGGCATCGACCGCCTGCCGCCAATCCTCGTGCGTCGCGTGGGCGCTGTGAAAGGCCGCGCTCATGACCCCGGCGCCTTGCGGTCGAGCTGCCGGATGGCCTGCAGCACGGAGGGCAGCATACGCTCGACGATCACCTTCACGCCGGCGGCGTTGGGATGGATGCCGTCGGCCTGGTTGAGCGCGGGATCGGCGACCACGCCGTCGAGCAGGAAGGGATAGAGCGGCACGTGGTGGCGCGCCGCGACGGCCGGGAAGACGGCATTGAAGGCCGTCTCATAGTCCTTGCCGAGGTTGGGCGGCGCCAGCATGCCCGCGATCAGCACGCCGCGCTTCTGGGCCTGGAGTTTTGTCACGATGGCGTCGAGATTGGCCTCCGTGCTCTTGGGGTCGATGGCGCGCAGTGCATCGTTGCCGCCGAGATCGACGACGACGAGATCGGGATTGTCGGCCAGCGCCCAATCGAGACGCGCCAGCCCGCCGGCCGAGGTGTCGCCGGAGACCCCGCCGTTGATGACGGTCGCGTTCACGCCGTGCGCGCGCAGCGCCTGTTCCAGCTGCACCGGCAGGCTGTCCGCGGCATCCAGCCCGTAGCCGGCCGTGATGCTGGCGCCGAACGCCAGGATCCGGAGCGGTTGTGCGCCGGCGTGGGCCGGAGTCAGCCCCGCCAGCAACGCCATCGCAGCCATGGCGTTGACACAAACGGCGCGCAAGCCATATGCCCGCAAGAGGCTTCGAACCCCGGCGCCTCCCGATCCGGCGCGAGCAGGCACCCGACGCATGAACGACCGCAGAGGACGCGACGAGGCGCCCGCCGACGGCTGGATGGTCCGTCTCCAGGACATCCATCTCAAGCTGGAGAGCGCGGCCGGCGAGGTCAACATTCTGCGGGGCCTCGATCTGGCTGTGGCGGCCGGCGAGACCGTCAGTATCGTCGGCCCGTCGGGCTCCGGCAAGTCGACGATGATGATGGTGGTCGCCGGCCTCGAACGGCCGACGGCGGGGAGCGTCGCCGTCGCCGGGCAGAATCTGGGCGCGCTCGGGGAAGACGCGCTGGCGCTCTTCCGGCGCGATCGCGTCGGGATCGTCTTTCAGGACTTCCACCTCATCCCCACCATGAGCGCGCTCGAGAACGTGGCCGTGCCGCTCGAGCTCGCGGGCCGCCGCGACGCCTTCGAGCGCGCGGAGCAGGAACTCGGGCGGGTCGGGCTCGGCCATCGCCTCGGCCACTATCCGGGCCAGCTCTCCGGCGGCGAGCAGCAGAGGGTCGCGCTGGCGCGCGCCTTCGTCATCGCGCCGCGCCTGCTGCTGGCCGACGAGCCCACGGGCAATCTCGACGGCGAGACCGGCCGCCACATCATCGACCTCATGTTCGCACTGCGGGCCGAGCGCGGCACGACGCTGCTGCTGATCACCCACGACCCCATGATCGCCGCGCGCTGCGCACGTACTGTGCATCTCGTCGACGGCAAGATCGCGGAGGACGCGCTG
>DATIXH010000114.1:0-2657 GCA_035518775.1 Candidatus Acidiferrum sp. | reverse complement strand
CACTATCTGGGCTCGGACCAGACCCTGGCGCTGATGCAGCGGGAGTACATCTACCCGGCGGTCGGCGACCGCACGAGCCCGAAGGAATGGGTCGAGCAGGGCCGCACCGACATCGTGGACAAGGCGATCAAGAAGGTGCGGGAGATCCTGGGCAGTCACTTCCCGGCCCATGTGCCGGAGGCGGTGGATGCCGCGATCCGGCGGGAGCTGCCGATCCGCCTGGCGCGGGAGCGGATGCGGCCGGCGGCGGCGGGGGTGGCGGCGGCGGCGCAGTAGACCGGCGCTGCAATCGAGCGAAGGACCCCATGCCCAGCGGAGCCGCCCTGTAGGGGCGCGCTGCGCGCGCCCGTGGACGGTTCGGACGCAGCCCCGTCTGCGAGGACGTTGTCGCCGGGGAAGGCGGGCGCGCGCAGCGCGCCCCTACAGGCGATCGCGATTCGAGCGATGCACCCCATGCCAAGCGGAGAAACGTCCATCCGGGTTGTAGGGGCGCCCCTGCGTGGGCGCCCTACTTTCGTGGGGTTGCATCGGCAAGGGGCGACCACGTGGGGTCGCCCCTACAGCAGCATCGATTCCGAGCGATGGACCCCATGCCAAGCGGGAATTGTCGTCCGGCGAGCGTTGAAGGTTCGGCGCCTCTGCGAGCGTCGCTGACGATTCCTGATCCACGATGTCAAACAGCGAGCCGGTGGGAATAGACCCCACCGGCGATGAGAACATTGTAGGAACAATACCAGCAGAAATCAAGCCTGGACGGTCAGCGTCTCCGGCCTCCGCCTCCGCCTCTACTGCGGCCGCCGAGGCTGCCGCTGCCGCGGGAGCGCTGCTGGTAGATGCTGGAGCTGGAGCCGCCGCCGTAGCCGCCGAAGGCGCCGCTGTTGCGGGAGCGGGAGCGGTCGTTGGAGAGGGAGCCGGCGGGCTTCGAGCGGTTGCTGCTGCCCAGGCTCTGGCGGCCCTGGTTGCCGAGGCGGCTGGCGTCGCGGCCGGATTGGCCGGACCCATAGTTGCCGAGCGAGCCGCCGCGGTTCTGCATGTTGGGCTGCAGGTCGCCGGCGCGGGACTTCTTGGCGGCGCCGCCCGCTCCGCCGGCACCCAGGTCCTTCGCCTTCGGGCCGGTCTTGGCACCCTTCGCGGGCAGGGTGCCGGCCTTGTTGCGGGCGCCGGCGCCCGGCTTGCCGGAGGCGGCCGCCTTCTGGCGGGCCTTGTTGCCGTTCCACTTCATGGTGTCGCGGCCGTTCACGCGCTGCTTGTCGGCGTTGAAGCGGTCGCCGGTGCGGTGATCGACGCGGTTGCGGTTGCCCTCGCCGATGTTGATGTCGTTGCCGATGTTGATGTTGCCGCCGCGGCAGCAGCCCGAGCCGTAGTTGATGTCGATGTCGCCGCCGCCCCAGTTGAGCCCGTAGCCGAAGGCGGCGCCGACGAGCGCGCCGGTGAAGAAGGTGGCCGCGGGCGACCAGTAGGGCTGCACGCCCACATAGCTGGGCGGCGGGTAGGTGCCCGGCGGGGCGGCGACCGGCGGCGCCGGCAGGCCGTTGGCCGGCGGGACGACGACGGGCTGGCCCGGCGCGTTGGCGATCGGCGGCGTCGGCTTGGCGCCGCCCTCGGGCGGGAGGACGATCGGGTTCTCGACGTGGGGGCCCTCGCCGGGCGGCTTCACGATGGGGTGCTCGGGCCGCTCGAAGATCTCGTCGGGATAGTCCGGGACGTAGATCCAATCGGGGTCGGACGAATCGATGTGCCAGTAGTCGTCCTCCCAGACCACGACCACGAACTGGTTGGACTGGAGATAGCCGCTGGACGAGGCCTCGGCGCGCAGCTGCTGGATCATGTCCATGACGTCCTGCAGCTGATCGATGACGGCGTTGCCGAGGGCCGTGGTCCAGTCGAGGTCGCCGTCCATCTTGGCGATCACCTGGGGGTAGTTGATCAGCGCCAGGATCGACGGGTCCCAGTTGGGATCGGGCTGCAGCGACTTCTCGGTCCGGCGCTTCTCGAGGAAGCGCGCCGCCTCCACGATCTGCACGGGGTTGGTCGAGGCCGGGAGGACGATGGCGAGGAGGTCGTCGGGATAGAGCGCGATCGGCGCCACCAGCGGGCGCAGCTCCTCGGGCCCGAGAAGCGCGGCGGGCGCGGCGGCGGCCTCCTGCGCGGCCGCATCCTGCTGCGCCCGAGCGGGCGCGCCGGCGCAGAGGGCCGCCGCCGACCAGGCGAGGACGCCGCAGAGGACCAGCCGCGCGGCGGCCCGGATCTGTCGCGGAGAAACCCGGAGTTCCATACCCACACCGAATCATCGAGCGATCGGGAGTCTTCCCGGCTCCCGCTTCGACCCGGCGCAAAGGCTAGCACCGCGACCCCGGCGGTCTATTGGCCTTTGGTCCCATGTCGGCGGCCGGGTTTTGCCGCTATGTAGCTTCGCCGTTTCGCTCCCGGGCGCGCCCTCGTCGCCCCCACGCGCAGGAGGCCAGCGGATGAGCCGCACCAGCTATTTTCTCCTGACGGCGATCATTTTCTCCGTCGTCGGCTTCGTGCATCTGGTGCGCATCGTCCTCGAGTGGGACGCGGCCATCGGGGGCTGGAGCGTTCCGATGTGGGTCAGCTGGCTCGCGCTTGTCGTGAGCGCGGCGCTCGCCTATTTCGGCTTCGGGCACGCGCGCGAC
>DATIXH010000113.1:0-15852 GCA_035518775.1 Candidatus Acidiferrum sp. | reverse complement strand
ACGACTTTGCCCGCTGCTGCTGCCGGACGGAGTGGGACCTCGGCAGCGGCCACGGCTGCGACGGCAGCCGAGCTGACGAGCAGTTGCCGACGAGTGATCTGGTGCTGACTCATGCGTTTCTCCCTGATCTTTGGCTCCGCGACGACGCGGACCGGTTCTTTGATACTGGCGCCAAATCTAGAACAATTCCATGGCGCGTGCCTACCCCCGTTGTCGTCGCACTTCGCAGCCGGAAGGCGCAGCGTCTGGCGCGTGAAGGTCGCAGATTTCTATCGCCTGCCTGTACGCGAGTGGCTATATTTTGCGGCAGGGGAAGGTTGGGGCCGATCGAAGACAGGGCGTACAAATGGCACGGTTTCGTGCCCGGTCGAGCCTTGGGGGAACGTCAGTAAGCAGATCCGGGAGCGTCGATGCCTGGGCGATCCTGGAGTCTGAGCCGGTGTGTACGCACGACGACACGCCGCCCCTCCTGAAGCACTACCGGAGCTCCGTGACTGCACGGCTCTTGCAGACAATTGAGGCGCAACCGGCCTACTGCATCGAGTCCTGCTTCCGCACCACGCGCGACTGCTGGCATGCATGTGCCATGGCGAGCGCTCGATGCCGGCGCGCGGTGCATGAGCAGCGGGCCACGCCCACTGACCGGATCGGGGTAGTGAGGAAGGAGAGCCATGTCTGAAACTCTAGCGAGGGCGTCAACGATTCTCTTGTTCGGCCGCGTCGTCGAGGACATCCAGATCGGCGCGGCGCGTGGCGCAAGCGCCTCGGCAAAGAGAGCGGCGAGAAGTACGACCCTCGGGCATCAGGGTGCGAGCCACGCTCTCGCCGATCAGGTCTCGGCAGATGGCAGTTGCCTCGCGCGCATCTACGCATTCTCATATGAGGGTGCCTACTACGAGCTGGCGCGCTCGCCGCTCTTTCTAGTCCATGGCGAAGGCAGCCCCATCGGCGATCCCATCACGGTCGAGCGGATCGGAGCAGCCGCAACCTCTCGGACCTTTGCCGACGATATTCGGGTATGGAGCTACGACAAGTCCGACATCTCTCTCCGGCTTGATGCCGAGACCGGCGCCTTCGAGCAGACCTTGCTGGAGGCGGAGGGCGCCGACAAGAGCATCCGCCCGCGCAGTCGGGCCGGAGACGAGAGCTGAGGGCCGCAGAACGGCTTCGCGTCACGGGCGATCGCCCGCCGGCAGCTGGCGTTCTATCATCGTCGCCCCTCCGTGGCTGCCCCGGCGGGCAGACGTCTCGAGGAAAGGGGCGCGTGAATGACGACAAGTGACGCGACGACCGATCTGCACACCATTCTCGACCTCGTCCGCTACGCGGCGACACGCTTCAACGAGGCGGAGCTCGTATTCGGCCAAGGGAGTGACGACGCGGTCGATGATGCGTCACTGCTGATCTGCGAGGCGCTGCGGCTTCCCATCGACCGGTTCGGGGAGCTGTTGCCGGCGCGGGTCACGGCTGCCGAACGGCAGAAGATCCTGGACCTCATCGAGACACGGGTGCGGACGAGAGCGCCCGTGGCCTATCTGGTCCAACGCGTCTGGATGCGGGGGCTGCCGTTCTATGTCGACAGGCGCGTGATCGTGCCGCGCTCGCATATCGGCGGAATCATCGAGGGCGAGTTGTTCGATGGCGGGTCGTCGTCTCTCATCGAGCACCCGAACGCCGTGACACGCGTGCTCGATCTCTGCACGGGCTCTGCCTGCCTGGCGATTCTGGCGAGCTTCACGTTCTCCAAGGCCCGCATCGACGCCATCGACATCTCGGACGATGCGCTGCAGGTCGCCCAGACGAACGTGGCATATCATGGACTGCAGGATCGGATCACGTTGCTGAAGGGCGACCTTTTCGCACCTGTGCGGGAAACGCGCTACGACGTCATCCTGACGAACCCGCCCTACGTCGACGCGCAGGGCATGGCCGACCTGGCGCCGGAGTGCCGCCACGAGCCAAAGCTCGCGCTCGACGGCGGCGATGACGGACTCGATATCGTCCGCCGGATCCTCGCCGAGGCTGGCAGTCACCTGCTTCCTGGCGGCGTCCTGCTGTGCGAGGTCGGCCGGGGACGCAAGGCTGTCGAGCGCGCCTTTCCGCAGAGCAACGTCCAGTGGGTTGAGACGCCGGAGTGCCGGGGCGAGGTCTTCTGGATCGCGGCTGGCGATCTATGAGGGCCGGTTCAGCACCTGCCTTCGTGCGCGATGGCGCTTAAACGCAATCGCGTTTGTGCCGCACCTGCCAGTTGCGCGAGAGAACGCGAATGTCACCCTCGTAGGCGTCGAGCGTCGCCTCGACGATGAACTCTTCGGCCGTGCAGCGCATGACGGTGCGGGTCTTCGTCCGCACGTTCCAGTCGCCGCGGCCCATGCGGCGGCTGTTCGCGATCTCGACTGCGGCGGAGGTAGGGTCTTCTTCGCCGATGCGGAAGGCCTCTTTCTTCTGCATATCACTGGTGAAGTCGATGTCGTCGATGGTGTAGCGGCCGTAATCTTCGTCGGTCGTGAACACGGTCGTGCCGCCGATGAGATCGGAGGTGACGGCCTCGTTCGTCTTGTCGGGGCGATGCTGCGTCATCCGCAGCGCGGGCGTCGCCTCGGCCGGGAGGAACGGCGCCAACTCCGCGTCCTCGGCGCCCGGCGGGCGCACGGGCAGCTCGATGGCGCTCGGCCCCGCATACAGCGTCAGCGTGAACGTCGCCGGCGCCGGCCAGGCGATCGGCCAATAGGAGGTCGATACCGCCACGCGTATCCGATGGCCGGCCGGAAAGACATGAGCGATGTCATTTAGCTGGATGCGCACGCGGTAGCGCTTGCCCGGTTCGAGCGGTGTCGGATGCTCGTGGCTCTCCCGGTGCGCGAGATTGAGCAGGCCGTAGCTGACGCGCAGCGAGGCGCCGTCGGGTGCCACGTCGTTCAGGCGGACGCAGACCTGGGCCTGCGGCCGATCGACTGCCAGCTCCAGCGTGACGACGGGATCTCCCAGGATTTCGACGGCGGCGGCGAGCGCCGCGCTATCGAACAGCAGCGACTTGCCGTCCTCGGCCCGCTGGTCCGCCGGCAGGTCGGGCGCATAGCCGTAGGCGCACCAATGCCCGGCCAGCGCGCCGATGCTGAGCGGCGAACGGTGCGCGAGCGCAACCTCGGGCGCGGCGGAGGCGGCGAGCCCGCTGGCATTGAGGGCGAACCGCTGTGGCCTGATGTTTGGACTCGGCCAGGCCGGCTCGGCGACCCAGCGGCCGGGCCGCTCGGCATAGTAGGTCCGGGGCGAAACTGATTCCTGCATCCACGCCCGGTACATCGGCTCGGCCATGATGCCGGTATCGATCCCCTTCAGCCACTGGTCCCACCAGCGCAGGCACTCCTGCAGGAAGCCGATACGCGGACCGGGCTCGGCGAAATGCGGATAGCGGTGCGCCCACGGGCCGATCAGCCCCTTCTTGGGACAAGTAAGGCCCGCGAGCAGCCGCGGTATGGCGTTGGAATAGCCGTCGGCCCAGCCGCCGACGGCATAGACGGCGCAGGTGATATCCGCGTAATTCTCGCACACCGAGCCGTGCTTCCAGAACGCATCGCGGCGCTGGTGCCGCAGCCAGTTGTCGATGAGCAGCGGCTGGTTCTCCAGCCGCTGCAGCCACATCTCGCGCCAGCGCTCGCCGACCAGCGCCGGGTCCGGCGGATGCGACTGCAGGGCGAACATCGCCGAGGCCCAGGCGACATTGTCGACGAGCATGCAGCCGCCCATGGCATGAATGTCGTCGGCATAACGGTCGTCGGTCGAGCATAGGGTGATGACCGCCTTGAGCTCGGCCGGCTGTCGCGCCGCCACCTGCAATCCGTTGAAGCCGCCCCAGGAGATCCCGATCATCCCGCAGGCGCCCGTGCACCAGGGCTGGTTGGCGAGCCACTGGAGCACCTCCAGGCAATCGTCCTGCTCCGCCTTCAGATACTCGTCGAGCAGGATACCGTCGGATTCACCGGTGCCGCGGATATCCACGCGCACCGCAGCATAGCCGTGGCCGGCGAAGTAGGGATGGGTGAGGGCGTCGCGCTCGGAGGTGCCGTCGCGCTTGCGGTAGGGCAGATACTCGAGGATCGCCGGCACCGGATTCCTGTCCGCGTCTTCCGGCAGCCAGATGCGGGCCGCGAGTCGCGTGCCGTCCTTCAACGGAATGAAGGTGTTCTCGATCTCGCGGATCTTGCGGGGAAGCTCGCTAACGGTCTTCACGTCGGCCTCGTCCTTTGTTCTTGCCGCTGCCACGGATTGCCGAGGCACTACAATGTCCGGCTTGGAGCCTAGCGGGCGGTGGTAGGGGCGGGCAAGCCGCCAGCGACAGCGCGCTGACCGACCTTGCGCACACATCGCGCGTGGCCGTGTGCGGCCCCTCAGGCTCTGCTCTGACCGTAGTACAGCGTCACCGTGTGCTTGGCCTCCGCGAAGAACAGCCAGCGCTCGATCAGCACGCCCAGGATGGCGGAAACGGCTGCCAGAAAGGCTGCCGTGCCGGCGACCGGCTGCACCAGCGCCAGGGTGAGCGCGGTCAGCAGGAACGGCAGCACGAAGGCGAGGATCGTGGCGAAGAGTCGCAGCCGGTAGGCATGCCTGCGGGCGATCCGAAATCCCATCTCGCGCATGAGATAGTTTTCCTCTGTGTGCGGTGCCTCGAACAGCCGCACCTTCCCGAGATGTCCGAGGCCAGTCGCCGTCTCCGCCGAGCTCTCGCTGCGGCTATTGTCGATGAAGCGCCAGTAAGCCAGTTTCGTCAGCCAGCCGACCGCGAGCGCCGCGATCGCGAGCAGCGTCAGCCCGTTCGATGCCAGGCCGAAGAGGTGAGCCAGGCTATTGAGCCAGAGCCCGCCCGTCATCACGCCGAGCAACAGATAGCAGGGCACGACATAGCCGTTGTGCCAGCGCTGAATCGGCTTGAGCGATGCATAGATCATGCCGGTGCAATACACGGTGATGCCGGCCCAGGCCGCGGCGATCAGCCCGAACAAGCCCCAGCCGCCGCTGTTGCGTCCGAGCAGTACCCACCCGGCTGCGAAGGCGAGCGCCGGGATGTAAGTGATCAGGCTGGCGAGACCCTCGCGCGACAACCAGGACGAGCGCCACTGTGAGACCGCGCGCCAGGCTCGCTCCGGATGCCCGAGATGAAAGGTCGAGGACACCAGGCCGACGGTCACGGCCGCCAGCGCCAAGCCGAGGGCGGCTGCGCCGAACCAGCGGTCGGGCGGGAGCCATCCGAGCGCGCCGCCGATGCCCAGCAGCAGCAGCAAGCCGTAGCCTGCGCCCGACGCGACCGTGAAGAAGATGACTGACGATGCCGGATGCATGAACCAGACTAGCGCGACAGCAGTCGATCGATCCATCGCAGGACGGCGTTTCCCGCTGACGGGCCGTCCGTGGACGGCAGCGCCGCCGCCGCGCCGGTGCAGCCGGCAGCGCTCTGCCGCGGCCGCGGGGGCAGGTATTTGTTCACGGGCGCATAGCCCATTTCCGGCATCAGGTCGTAGCCGCCGCGCTCGGCGACCAGCCTTGAAGCCTCGGAGTTGGGATCGCCGAGATCCCCGAAGGAGCGGGCATGGGCCGGGCAGGTGGCCACGCAGGCGGGCACGCGGTCGATCTCCTCGAGCTTCTCGTTATAGATGCGGTCGATGCACAGCGTGCATTTCTTCATCGTGCCGGAGTCGTAGTCGTATTCGCGCGCGCCGTAGGGACAGGCCCAGGAGCAGAGCTTGCAGCCGATGCACAGGCTCTCGTTGACCAGCACGATGCCGTCCTCGGCGCGTTTGTAGGACGCCCCGGTCGGGCAGACCTCGACGCAGGCGGGCTGCTCGCAATGCAGGCAGGAGCGCGGGAAATGCACCGTACGCCCATCGGCGCCGTCGCCGGCCTCGAAGGTATGCACCCGGTTGAACCACACGCCCAACGGATTAGCGCCATAGGGCTCGCGGTCGGTGAGCGGCGCCATATGCCCGCCGGTGTTCCACTCCTTGCAGTTCACCGCGCAGGCGTGGCAGCCGACGCAGATATCGAGATCGATGACGAGACCGAGCTTCTTTTCGCCGGGGGCGGGAAGGGACGTCATGCCGGTTCTCTCCCGTCAGCCTTTCTGCCGCCCACGCTGTCATGCCCGGGCTTGACCCGGGCATCGCTCTGCGGATCCGTCTGGCTTCGGGCTGGGACGATGGATCGCCGGGTCAAGCCCGGCAATGACACTCTATTGGTCACTTCAACGGCTCCCGAAACTCGGCGCCATAGGCGAGCACCGACGGACGCGGCGGCAATCCCTGGGGCGGTTTCAGCGTAGCGAAGACGGGATAGGTTTCGCTCGCCTCTTCGGGCCGCGCCTTTTCGACGCGGACGCGCAGATCGTACCAGGCGGCTTGGCCGGTGATGGGATCGCTGTTGGCGTAGCGGTGCCCGTCAGGCCGGGGCGGCAGCAGTTCGGAGATCACGTGGTTGAGCAGGAAGCCGCGCCGGCTCTCGGCGGCGTCGGGCGCGAGGTTCCAGGCGCCGCCCCGCTTGCCGATGGCGTTCCAGGTCCACACCGTGTCCTCGTTCACGCCCTCCATCAACTTGAGCTGCACGCGGATGCGGCCGTGATGGCTGATGACCCAAACCCAGTCTTCGTCGCTGAGATTCAGCCGCTCGGCCGTCCGGCGGTGCATGTGGAGACGGTTGTGCCCATGAATCTGGCGGAGCCAGGCGTTCTGCGAACCCCAGGAGTGATACATCGCCATCGGTCGCTGCGTCACCGCATGGAGCGGGAAGCTGGCGTCGTCGATTGCCGCCTCCTCGAACGGCGGGTACCAGATCGGCAGCGGATCGAAGTGGGCGTCGATGCGCACGCGCAAATGATCGGGCGGCTGCAGGGCGCCGTGGCCGCGCGCGGCCAGGCGGAACGTCTGCAGTGGCTCGCTGTAGATCTGGAAGATCACCTGGGTGGGCCGCGCAATGAAGCCGATGCCATGGGCCCAGTCGAGATAACCCTTGTTGGCGTGGCGATAGAACTTGTGCTCGTCCGGGAGTTCGTGGCGCCAAAAGCACCCGTTGGCGATGTAGCGCTCAAGCTGGCGTGGGTTCGGCTCGCCGGCTCCGTGCTTGTCGCCGGCCTTGCCGCGCCAGCCCGCGAGCATGCCGACGCCGGGCGCACGCTCGTGATTGACGATGTAGTCGGCATAGAACCCCGGATACTTCGGCGAACCGTCGGCATTGACCAAGCCTGGGAGGCCCAGGCGAGCGCCGAGATCGATCAGCACGTCCTGGAATGGCCGCACGTTGCGGTCGGGCTTCACCACCGGCTGGCGGATGGCATCTGCGGCGCCGTCGGCGTCGCAGATCGGTCGGTCGAAAAGCGAGATGCAATCGTGCCGCTCCAGATAGGTCGTGTCGGGCAGCACAAGGTCGGCGTAGGCCACCATCTCCGAGAAATAGGCGTCGGCATAGATGATGTGCGGAATCTTGTAGTCGCCGCTCGCGGCGTCCTTGTCGGTGAGCATGGCCATGGTCCCGCCCGTGTTCATGGCCGAGTTCCAGCTCATGTTCGCCATGAACAGGAAGAGCGTGTCGATAGGGTAGGGATCGCCCTTGTGGGCGTTGGCGATGACCATGTGCATCAGCCCATGGGCGGCCATCGGCGCCTCCCACGAGAAGGCCTTGTCGAGGCGGCTCGCCGCGCCATCGTCACCGATCAACAGGTCTTCGGGCCCGGTCGGAAAACCCAGCGGCGGTCCCGGCAGCGGCGTGTTCGGCTTCACTTGGCCCGGCTTGCCGGCGGGCTTGAGGGCGAGCGGCGTGTGGCGCGGAAACGGCGGCTTGTAGCGCCAGCCGCCGGGACAATCGATGCTGCCGAGCAGGATCTGCAACAGATGAATGGCTCGGCAGGTGTGGAATCCGTTCGAATGGGCGGAGATGCCGCGCATCGCATGCATGCTGACGGGCCGGCCGATCATGCGCTCATGCCGGCGGCCTGCCCAATCCGTCCAGGGAATCTCCAATGCCAACTGCTGCTCGAACGCGGCGTGCGCGAGCTCGGCGGCGATCCGCCGGATGGTTGCGGCGGGCACGCCCGTGACCTTCGCCGCCTCGTCCGGAGAGTAGCGCGCATCGAGATAGCGTTGCGCCAGAAGTTGGAAGACCGGGGCTGCGCGGCGCCCGTCGCCGAGCGCAAACTCTCCGACCATTGCCGGCGCGACGTCAGGCAGCAGCGCGTCGGCGACCTGCCCGCGCTGCCTGTCCCAGCAGAGCGGATGGCCGTCGCCGTCACGGGCGACGAGTCCATCGGTGGCCCCGCCGGCATCCTGCACGACCAGCCAGGGCGCATTGCTGTAGCGGGCGAGAAAATCGAGGTCGATCCTGTCCGCGCGCAAGAGCTCGTGGATCAGCGCAAACACGAACATGCCGTCGGTGCCGGGCCGAATGCCGATCCATTCGTCGGCGATGGCGGAATAGCCGGTCCGGATCGGGTTGACCGACACGACCTTGGCGCGGCGATCGGCCGACCGTCCCTTGAGTTTGCCGAGGCCGATCTTGATGGGATTGCTGTCATGGTCCTCGGCCACGCCGAACATCAGGAGATAGCGCGTGCGCTCCCAGTCCGGCTCGCCGAACTCCCAGAACGAGCCGCCGATGGTGTAGATGCCGGCCGCCGCCATGTTGACCGAGCAGAAGCCGCCGTGCGCCGCGTAGTTCGGCGTGCCGAACTGCTGCGCCCACCAGCCCGTGAGCGCCTGGCTCTGGTCGCGGCCGGTGAAGAACGCCAGCTTGCGCGGATCCGTCCTGCGGATGTTGCCGAGCCACTCGACGGCGATCCCCAGCGCCTCGTCCCAGCCGATCTCCTTGAACTCGCCGGCGCCGCGCGGGCCGACGCGCAGCAGCGGCGTCGTCAGCCGCGCCGGCGAATAGTGGCTCATGATCCCGGCCGAGCCCTTGGCGCAGAGCACGCCATGGTTCACCGGATGGTCGCGGTTGCCCTCGATGTAGCGGATGTGCCCGTCCCGCAAGTGCACCCTGATGCCGCAGCGGCAAGCGCACATATAACAGGTCGTTGTCTTCACCTCGTCGCTGACCTTGGGCGACGGGTCGATCGTCTCCGCGACGGTGGCGAAGGGATTGAGGCTCATCGATGGAGTTCCCGGGACATCCGGCTGTGTCGCATGGAAGCGGCCGATCCTGGCTGTCAATAATCCGTCAATAGCGGCGCGTCGGCGGCGTCCAGAAGAGCCAGATGCCCCATCGGCTTGGAGCCAACAGATTTAGGCCGAGTCGACGCTGCCGCACAGCCCTATTGTATTCGCCTTGGAAATAAGCGCGAATCGTGAAATCTCGGAGCAAGCGGCGGGCAAAGACGGGCGCCGCCGCCGGCCGGGTCGTCTACGCTGCCGTCTGCATGTTGCGATGCCATGGCCGTTCTCTGGTTGCATGCGACTACCGCGTTGTTCGCGCCGGCCCCCAAGGTCAACTTGGAGCTGAAGCGGCGCATCAAGGCCAATCTTGAGCGCTGGGCGAGCTGGCCGTCCGACGGCAGCCCGGTGTTGTGGACCGATCGGCCGGCCGGCGCCGGTGTTCGCGATACGGACTGTATGGTCTATTTCGTGCCGACCTATCGCGAGGGCGTGATCGTGGGGCGCACGCGTCGCGATCCCAAGTTCGCCGGCTATCACTACGCGCTTCTTCAGCAGCTCAATCTCGGCGATCCCGTGCATTTGAGTGCTACGATCGCTGATCCTCCCGCCATGAGCGAAGTCTGGGTGAGCGACTTGCTCCGCTGGATCCGTGAGTCGCGCGCTGCAAACCCGATCTGGACCGAGGCCGAGCTCGCGCAGGTGAGCTACGCCTTGGCCGTCGCTGCCTTCCATGAGGCCATGCACAACAAGGTCGAGTCGGTGAAGGAGCAGGACTGGGAACTGCACCGGCATGGCGGGGGCGATGCGGCCATGCCGCTTGCCCACCGGGCGGTCGAGGCGCGGCAGCCGCCGAACACGGAGAATCGCCGGCTTATCGGTCTGTATCTGGGGTCTCGGCGCCGCCAGTACGTGCATCAGGGCGGGACAGGCGGGTAATCCTGCCGCTGCGGATATCATAGGCGCGCACGATGGCCTGTCGCGGCGGCGGCAACTCGGCCAGCAGCCCGTCACGCCGCCCGCCGGTTCGCGCGAAGAGCCGGAGTTCTGTCGCCTCCTGCGGTTCGATCGAGCCGTCGGCGAGGATGTGGCGCAGCTGCGCGCCGCCCTCGTGAAGATGCCGGGACACCAGTAGAAACCGGTGGCAGTCGATCGGATCGCGTTCGGCACACATGAGCGCGATTCGATGGCGCGCCGCCCCCTTCAGCACACGCTCGAACCCCACGCGGAAGGCGCGTGTCGTGGCCATCCGCTCGTAGTCCGGGCGGCCGTCCCGCAGCAGGGCCGGATCTTGCGGCCGTCCGCCTAGTTCAGCACCGAGAAAGACATAGGCGATGCCGGCGTCGGCCAGCCATCGCTCGATCCGTGCGCGGCCGAACTGCGGGCAGCGCCGCGACTGCGGGATGGAGCGCACGTCGGTGATCGCCGTGACGCCGGCCCGCTGCAGGAGTGCCAGGAAGCGCTCGCTCGAGTGGTTCGAGTGACCGATGGTGAAGACGGTCGGCGGATCTTGTGTCATCCTGGCTGGCAGCATAGCGATCGACGATCGACGAGGACAGGCGCATGACGACGACCATACTCGATGCCAAGGGCCTGAAGTGTCCGCTGCCGGTGCTGCGGGCGCGCAAGGCCATGAAGGACGTCGCGCCGGGCGGATTGCTGCAGATCCTCGCCACCGATCCCGGCGCGGTGAAGGACTTCGCCCACTTCTGCGAAACCACGGGCCACGCCCTCGTGGAGTCCAAGCAGGAGGGCGACGTCTACTCCTTTCTTATCCGGAAGGCGGCGTGATCCGTCGGGCGCGTGCGGAAGACGTCGATGGCATTGCCGCGGTCCATGTGGCCGCGTGGCAGGCCGCTTATCCCGGCATCCTGCCCGCCCACACGCTGGAAGCCTTCACGCTCGCCGAGCGCCGACGGTTCTGGAGCGGCGTCGCGCCGGGCGAGCCGGTGCCGGGCCGACCCGTCCTTGTCGCCGTCGAGAGCGAGGCGGTCGTCGGCTTCGCGGTGTGCGGCCCGCCGCGCGACCACGACATGCCGTTCGACGCCGAGCTCTTCGTCCTCAACGTGCAACCGGCCCGCTGGCGTCGCGGCATCGGCCGTCGCCTGTTCGCATGCTGCGTCGACCAATTGTCGGACCTCGGTCACAGCAGCTTTTATCTCTGGGTGCTGACGGCGAACGAGCGGGCGCGCCGCTTCTATGAGAGCGTGCAGGGCAAGCCGCTGGCGGAGCATATTCGCGACGCCGATTTCGGCGGCGTCGGCGTCCCCGAGATCGCCTATGGCTGGGCAAAGTTGCCTGACGTCGCCTCCGTCCGCGACCGCGACTAGGCTGCCGTCGCTCTCGCCCTGGGCTTGAGCAGCAGCGGGCCAAGTGCCGGGCCGGCGCCGAGCATGGCGAACCCGATCGCCCAGCCGAGCCACCGGTCGGCGCCGACCAGATCGAGCGCCATGCCGAACGCCAGCGGTCCGACGGTCGCCGCTGCGAAGCCCAGCATGGTATGGACGGCCATGGTCGCGCCGCGAGCGTCGGCCGTAGCGGCTGCGACGGCGCCGGCGGTCAGCGAGGCCGATTCGCCGGTGATCGTCATCGAATAGAGGGCGCAGGCCAGCAGCGTCCCGATCAGCGGCAAGAGCGCGCTGGCGCCGACGAACAGCGAGGTGAGCGCGGACAGCAGCATGATCGCCGCGATGACGCGCCGGCGCCCCAAGCGCAACGCGAGTTCATTGCCGAGCACGCTGGCCGGCAGGCCCAGGACCAGGATGGCCGCCGACAGGCTGGCGGGCGTCAGGCTCCCGGCCGACGCCGGGTCGCGCGCGGCGCAGAAGGTCAGGAACGCCACGAGCCAGGCGCGGAAGCCGTAGAGCTCCCACATATGGCAGGCATAGGCGAGGTTGTACGAGAGGGCGTCAGGATTCCGCAGCGCCGGCCGCAGATCGAGCAGCATAGCATGCCGTTTCGCCGCGATGGCGCGCGGCGGCACGCTCGCGGCAATGGCGGCCGCGACGATGCCGCCGCACGCCGACAGGGCGAAAGCCGGGCGCCAGCCATAGCATGTTGCGAGTATGCCCGTGACAAGCACGGAGACACTGGCGCCGACGCTGAAGCTGGCCGTGTAGAAGGCGACCGCGCGCGACTGGCGAGGCCCCTCGATGCGGTCGCTCAGCAGCCGCAGGCCGGGCATGAAGGTGCCGGCCAAACCGACACCGGCGATGGCGCGAAACAGGCAGGCCGACCACAGCCCCTGCGCGAAGGCGGCAAAGCCGAGCGCCGCGAGCGCGGCGATGACCGCGGCGCCCACGAAGATGCGGCGCGCGTCGACGCGGTCCGTGATCGTCACCAGCACCGGCACGGCGACGAGATATCCGGCCTGGAAGGCGCCCTCGACCCAACCGGCCGAGGCGTAACTCAGCCCCCACGCGGCGCGCAGTTCCGGCAGCAGCGCCGCATAGGAGCCGAAGCCCTGCATCGCCAGCACCTCCGCGAGGCACACCGAGACGACGAGAGCGGCAGGGCCGCGCACGGCCGTCACGATGCCTACTGGCCGCCGTTGGCTGGGCTGCTCTGGTCGCGCGGCTCCGTATAGTAGCGCTCGGCGCCGGGATGGACCGGGAGCGGCAGGCCGACGAGGGCTTGCTCGAGCCGAATCCGGCGTCCGATTGGACTGCCTTGGTCCAGGAGCTTGCGGGTCGCCGGGTGCCACAGCGCCACGGTTATGTCGTGCACCAGGTTCTCGTCGAGTCCGGCCAGGACCAGCCAGTAGGTGCCGATGCCTACCGTGACCGTCGCCGGGTTGTTTCCATAGCTGTTCTCGGGGATGGCGTCGACGGTGAGAAACGGGTAGGTGCTGCGCAACATCGAGGCCGGGTCCCCCTCCACGGGCAGCAGCCGAAGCGGCGTCGTTTTCGCAAGGTCGGCCAGCGCGGGCACCGGCGGCCCGCCGACGAAGAAGATGGCGTCGACACTGCCGTCGCGCAGCGCCTCGGTGGCCTTCTCGATGGTCAGCTGCTGCCCGTTGAACCGGCGCTCGCCGACCCCGTAGGCGCCGAGGACGAGTTCGGCCGTGGCGCGCGTTCCCGACCCGCGCCCGCCCAGGGAGATACGCTTGCCGCGCAGGTCGGCGATGGCGTTGATCGCCGACTCCGTGCGCACGACGATATGGAGGCTCTCCTGGTAGAGGTTGGCGATCGCCCGCAGGCCGTCGAACGGCTTGCCGCCGCTGTACATGCCGGTCCCCGAATAGGCCCAATAGGCGACATCGGATTGGCACAGGCCAGACTCGAGCGTCTCGTTGGCGATCAGGTCGACGTTCTGGACCGAGCCCTGGGTGGTCTGCGCGATCGCGATCAGTCCGGGCACGCCGCAGCTGCCGCCCTTGTCGCAGGGGCGCGAGCCCGGCGGGTTGCTGATGGCATTGGCGATGATGCCGCCGATGGTGAAATAGTTGCCGGTGGTCGGCCCGGTGCCGATGCGGAAGAAGCGGGTCTCGTCATCGGCGCGCACGGACAGGGCACCCACGCCACCGACTAGGCAGGCCGCCGCGGCCCCGGCTTTCCGCAGTATCTGACGGCGATCGAGGAGCCGGCCCGCAGCCGCAAAGCGCTTACGCTGATCCATTCAACCCCAGCCCGTGCCAGCCGCCCGCGACCGCGGGCCATCTGCGACCGTGGGCACACAATCTTGGCGGATTTCGGGCTGCCGCCAAGGACCACGCGCCCGCACCTCGTTGGTCCACCGCATTGAGGCATTGCGACCGCCTCCACGCAATCGCGATTGGGGACGAATAGAGTCGTCATGGCCCCGATCTTCGTCATGCACCCCGCGGGTCATTTCGAGTGAAGCACCCCATGCCCAGCGGAGATCGCGGATCGCTCGGAGGAAGATTCACCGCAGAGACGCCGAGGCGCCGAGAGGGCGCGTTCGTCTCTGCGCCTCGGCGTCTCGGCGGTTCATCTAGATTTGAGCGATGGACCCCATGCCAAGCGGCGGTGGCGCGATCGTGCGGCCTGTAGGGCCGGCCCAGGTGGGCGCCCTGCCGACGGGCGACGTTCCGGTGAACGAAGGACCCCCCATGCCCAGCGGAGAAGATGCTCGCCTGGGCCACCTTGGTCCGGCGCGTGCGAACGCGCAGAACAGGAGGGTGAAGCGAACGCCCGCACAGCGCCGAGCGCGCCCTCGCCGCGGCTTTCTTGGACGGATATACGATGTCAAAAATCGACCGGTCAGCCGCGGATCGCATCAGGACGCCCGCCCCTCCCAGAGTCGCAGATATAGGAACAAATATCGAACAAGTCAATAGATATCCGCACGCGCAAAGACCTCGGCAGCGGCCTGCGAAACAGCGTTATGATAGTCCTTCTGTCGGATGGAGGCTGCGATGTGGAGGAAGATCGCAGTGGCGGTCATCGTGGCGGTCGCCGTGCTCGCCGCGGCCGTATACGCCGCCTTCAGGCTCAGCCCGTGGCCGTCGGTGTTGTTGATCCGCTACACGTTCGACCGGGGCGCGGCCGAGACGGCCGCCGCAATTGCGCCGTCCGTGCCGCAGGGCATTTCGGCGCGGCTCGGCCTCAGCTATGCGCCGGGCGATCCCGACGCCCTCTTCGATGGGTTCGCGCCGGCCGACCTCGACAAGCCATTGCCGGCAATCGTGTGGGTGCACGGCGGGGGCTTCGTCTCCGGTACGCGCTCCGACCTCAGCGGCTATCTCAGGATCCTCGCGGCGCGCGGCTACGTGACTGTCGCCCTGGACTATACGCTGGCGCCGACGGCGGTCTTCCCGACGCCCGTGCGCCAGGTAAATGTCGCGCTCTCGCACATTGCCGCCCACGCGGCCGACTTCAACATCGACCCGCAGCGCATTTTCCTCGCCGGCGATTCCGCCGGCGCCCATATCGTCGCGCAGTCGGCGCTGGTCATCAGCAATGCGGACTACGCGCGGCAGCTGCAGATCGAGCCCGGCCTGACGCGCGCATCGTTGCGCGGCCTGCTGCTTTATTGCGGGCCCTACGATCCGGGCGTGATGAACTTCGACGGGCCATTCGGCGATTTCATGCGCACCGTCCTGTGGTCCTATATCGGCACGCGCGCGACCCGCGGGACGCGCGCGTGCAGCAGATGTCGCTGCACACGCATGTGACGGCGACCTATCCGCCGGCGTTCATTTCCGTGGGCAATGCCGATCCGCTCGCGCCGCAGTCGGCAATGTTTGCGGACGCCCTGCGCGCCCAAGGCGTCGCGGTCGACCCGCTGTTCTTTCCCGACGACTACACGCCGGCGCTGCCGCACGAGTATCAGTTCTTCCTCTCCACCGACGCCGCCCGCCTCGCCCTCGACCGCTCGCTCGCCTTCCTGGCCGCGCACGAGGGTGGGTGAAGCGCTTGCTGGCTCGGCCGCCGCCGGGTCTGTGGGACACACCGGCGCGGCAGGGTCAGCTATGCGCCGGCGATTGTTAGCAGGGAGCCTTCGTCCCCGGTCGCGGCTACGCGACATCCGGCCCATGTTGCAAACGTTGCAAGTGTGTTTCAAGAAATGCCGATTTATTCGATAGTAACGATTCGTGATTACTTCCGATTAAGTGATATTGTGTGGCATTTTGTGGCATCGGGTGTGACGTACCGAGAGGCGCGCACCAAACCGCAACACAGGCGAGGCAACGATGCTGCTGCTGAAACGTCCGAATCTGGTGGTCAATTCTCACGACGTGCCGGGGCCGAAATACACGATG
>DATIXH010000112.1:0-25510 GCA_035518775.1 Candidatus Acidiferrum sp. | reverse complement strand
CTGGCACTTCTGAGACCTGCGGTGATGAGCAGCGGAAGTCTGCTTACGTCGGCACTCAGGACATTAGGCGGACATCATGGAAGGACCGGGTTTGACCCGAAGCGGTCCTCGTCCACTCGATGTGAGTTGGGCAAGCAAGATATGTGGTTCCTTTCCCTATGGAGAGGTCGGGGCAGGCCGTCGGCGCCTAACAAACTCACCGACTCGCTCCAGCCACTGGCGAAATGACCAGCTGGGCTGCGATACCGCAGCCAGTTCTGCTTCGAGTGCATCCAGGCCCACATCAGCCTTGAGCCGAGACAGGTGATCAGGGTGGTGCGGTAGCTTCATGATACCGGGATCCATGATCTGCCCCGGTGCAACGAACAGCACGCCGGTCTTCAAAGGGTTCAGCTGCCTGTCATCCATTGCGACCTCCCTGATCGGCAAAAGCCATTGGAATTGGCCTTTGATACGGCGTCGCCGTTATCGCAGCGTCATCGCCTGCGGGATCGGGCGGTTAAATCGTCGGTCGGTGGTTGCGACAATCAGGAAAGAAGCGTTAATTCGAGCCGGCAGCGGTCGGCGGTTGACAGAAAGATTCCAGGCGGACAGGTCGGCGATGGCTTCCTTGCAACTTGTTCTGCTCGGTGGGTTCGAGGTCCGCGCCGCCGGGCAAGAGATCGAAATTCCCGGGCGCAAGGAACGCGCGTTGCTCGCCTTCCTGGCAATCCCAGCCGGCCAAGCGCGATCGCGCGACAAGCTGGCCGGACTGCTCTGGAGCGACCGGGGTGACACTCAGGCGCGGGAGAGCCTGAAACAGGCCGTCTTCAAGTTGCGAAAATTGCTCGATGGCGTGCAACCGTCGCCGCTCCGCGCCGATCGTGAGTTCGTGGCCCTCGATACAGAAGCGGTGACGGTCGATGTGGCGGAGTTCGAGCAGCTGATCAATGAGGGCACGATGGAGGCCCTCGCGCGGGCCACGGCACTCTATCGCGGGGATTTATTGGACGGGCTCGACCTGCGTGATCCGGCGTTCGACGAATGGCTGTTGATGGAAAGGCAGCGCTTGCGCGATCTGGCGCGAGAGGCGCTGGCAAGGCTGGTCGATCGGCACCTGTCGGGCGGCGCGCACGACCAAGCGGCTGCGGCCGCGCGTCGGTTGCTCGCAATCGATCCCCTGCGGGAGGCGGCGCATCGCGCGGTCATGCGGATCTACAGTGAGCAAGGTCAGACAGCGCTGGCACTGAAGCAGTATCAGCTATGCTGCGATGCGCTCCAAAGCGAACTTGGTGTTAGACCGGAGGCCGAAACCGAGCGGCTATACCAGTCGATCCGCGAAAAACGGGCGACTTCTCTCCGAACAGCGGGCCAACCGCCAGCGTTACGGGCTGCCGCCGAAATCCACCGACCGTTCGACGCAACAACACCATCACACGATTTGGAGGCTGGGCCCTCGACCGCGAAACCTTCGATCGCCGTCCTGCCCTTCACGAACCTCAGCGCTGACCCGGAGCAGGACTACTTTGCCGACGGCATCACCGAGGACATTATCACTCAACTGTCGCGGTTGCGCGACCTGCTGGTCATTGCTCGCAACTCGACCCTCGTATTCAAGGGCAGAACTGTGCGAGTTCAGGAAGTAGCGCGTGATCTGGGGGTGCGCTTTGTCCTTGAGGGTAGTGTGAGGCGCGTGGGGAACAGGATTCGGGTGACGGCCCAACTAATCGACGCCGCTACTGGCGGGCACATTTGGGCCGAGCGCTATGACCGGGAGTTGACGGACTTCTTCGAATTGCAAGACGAAATCACCAAAGCGGTCACCGTTGCCCTTCAAGTTAGTTTGACCGAAGGCGACACAGCGCGCATCGCGGCCGAAGGCACCCGCAATTTGCAGGCTTGGGAAGCCTTTCTACAGGGCCATGCCGCGTTACTGACATTTACAAAGCTCGCTAATTTCCAAGCGCGTCGCTTCTTTGAACGAGCGGTCCATCATGATCCTAACTACGGGCTAGCCCTAGTCGAACTGGCGAATACTCATTGGCTGGATGCGCGGTTTCGCTATACCCCCGATCCCACGGCATCTCTCGAGCTGGCGAAGACGACCCTTCGCCGTGCGGAGGCATTGGTAGGCGAGACAGGAGCAGTTCTCTTCCAAAAGGGAAACATCGCGCTCATGGAGCGGCGCCATGATGAAGCTCTTGACTTTCACCGTCGCGCAGTCGAGTTGGCGCCAAGCGATGCCTACTGCGCGGCCGTCCTTGGCATGACGCAGGTCTATATCGGCGACTTCCAGGGAGCCATGGTGAGCCTCAAGACATCGCTGCGACTCAGTCCCTACGGCATCAACTGGGCCATCTATTACCTCGTATTTGCCTATCTCTGGCTGGGCGATCTGGAAAAAGCCCGATCCGATGCGGCGCTCTACTTGGCGCGCGAGCCACAGGAGCCTTTTGCCTACCTCTTGTCGGTGATCGCCGAGGCCGCCGCGGGCCGGTCCACCGCTGCCCGTGACCATGTTGCCGCACTGCTTGGTAAGCATCCGGAGATGACTTGCGCTGCTTTCGCCCACGCCCAATTCTATCGCGATCCGGAGCGCCTGCGGCAACTGGTGGCTTGGCTCAAGGATGCGGGGCTGCCCGAGTGATAGTGAACTTCTTGGGCACCCGTGAGGTCAGCTTATGGCACTTCTCGGAAGTGGCACGCGGCGTATTTGCAGGCCGCTCGCTGTTCCAAAGCGGACTCTTGATGGGCTATTCGGCGCGTCAGACACGGTTCTTTTGCCACGCCCAATTCTCTCGCTTCGCCCGCCAAGCGGCATTCCCACTGGCCACCGGCAATGAGGTCTCCCGTGCGCTGAGGCTGCGAGGGCAGTATTCGCGCGCTGGCTCATAGCCCTATTCGGAGGCGGACGCGCCCGCTGGATCGTCGCTCTTCACGCACGCATCGCTTGCATTGACGAGTCCCGCCTCGGCAGGGATCTGAAGCGCCAGGGCCTCAGCCTTGGCCATCGCTTCTTCGATGGTCTCACCATAGGCGATGGCACCCGGCACCTTGGCCAGCCAGCGGCCATCCTCGTCGCGCTCGCACTGCACGCACAAACTCATCTTGCATCCTCCAAACGGGCGACTCATTGACAATGGGTCACGAAATGTTCTAGAACATCTACAGAACATTCGCAAGCCGAAAAACGCACTTTTGAGGCCGCCAATGATGGCTCCCACCACGATCTGCCGCATTGCGGGGCATGGACTGCGCCCGCCGCCGCGAGGTCCGCTTCGGCACTCCTCTTCTCCCCGGACCTCGTCCGCCAGCCTGCCGGCCGATCGCCGCGGCCGCCTGCGCAACGGCGCAGAGCCCGGCGATTTCCTGGCCGCCCCTCGCTGCGGCGCCCATACCCGCGCCGGCGGCTGCTGCCGCCAACCGGCGATGAAGAACGGCCGTTGCCGGATGCATGGCGGCCTGAGCACCGGGCCGCGTACCGCCGAGGGGCGCGCCCGCTGCGCTCGCGCGCGCCTGAAGCACGGCTTCTATTCGGCCGAGATGGTCGCCCTGCGCCGCGCCGGCGCCTCTCTCTGTCGCACCATGGATGCGCTCGTCGCGGCGGTGAGGGCGCGCCGCACCGCTGGGCATGGGGTCCTTCGCTCGAATTCCGCGATTGTAGGGGCGCCCCCATGTGGGCGCCCTATCGTCGGCACGAAAGGGCGGCCACGCGGGGCCGCCCCTACATCCATGCGCGTTCATCTGCGTCCATCTGCGGCTGAGCTATCTTCCACCGCTGGGCATGGGGTCCTCCCTTCGATTTCAGTCTCCCGCTTGAGCCCCTACGCCGCCCGCCTGCTCGCCGGCACGACCCTCCGCACCCCGTTCTCCGCTGGGCATGGGGTCCTTCGTTCATTTTCGCCGGCCGGACCAGTTCCAGCGGGAATGGTGGGCCAGCCTGCCCGCCAATTTGTGGCCGCCGCCGTTCGCTGGTAATCTCCCGCCACCTTCCCCAGCAACCGGACCCCGCCATGACCTCGACCGTCGACGTCGCGAATTTCGACGCCTCGCCCAACAATCTCGAAGCCTTCTGGATGCCCTTCACCAACAACCGGCAGTTCAAGGGCAAGCCGCGCCTGCTCGTGGGCGCGCAGGACATGCACTACACCTCCCACGACAACCGCAAGATCCTCGACGGCACGGCGGGCCTGTGGTGCGTGAACGCCGGCCACGGCCGCAAGAAGATCGTGGAGGCCGTGCGCGACCAGGTCGGCAGGATGGATTTCGCGCCCACCTTCCAGATGGGCCATCCCCTCGCCTTCAAGCTGGCGTCGAAGCTCACGACCATGCTGGCCGGCGATTTCGACCACGTCTTCTTCACCAACTCCGGCTCGGAGTCGGTCGACACCGCCCTCAAGATCGCCATCGCCTATCACAACATCCGCGGCCAGGGCTCGCGGACCCGGCTGATCGGACGCGAGCGCGGCTATCACGGCGTCGGCTTCGGCGGCATCTCCGTCGGCGGCATCGTCAACAACCGCAAGTTCTTCGGCTCGCTCCTGAACGGCGTGGATCACCTGCCTCACACCCACAACCTCAAGGAGAACGCCTTCAGCAAGGGCCAGCCGGCCTGGGGCGCGCATCTCGCCGACGAACTCGAGCGCATCGTCACCCTGCACGACGCCTCCACCATCGCCGCCGTCATCGTCGAGCCGGTGGCCGGCTCCACCGGCGTGCTGATCCCGCCCAAGGGCTACCTGCAAAAGCTGCGCGAAATCTGCACGAAGCACGGCATCCTTCTGATTTTCGATGAGGTCATCACCGGCTTCGGCCGCCTCGGCGCCAGCTTCGCCACGGAATACTTCGGCGTGTTGCCCGATATGATCACCTGCGCCAAGGGCCTCACCAACGGCACCATCCCCATGGGCGCGGTCTTCATCCGCAAGGGCATCTACGACACCTTCATGGAGAAGGCGCCGGAAGGCTCGATCGAGCTGTTCCACGGCTACACCTACTCGGCCCACCCGATCGCCTGCGCCGCCGGCGTCGCCAGCCTGGAGATCTACCAGGAGGAAAGCCTGTTCGAGCGCGCCAACGCCCTCGCCGGCTATTGGGAAGACGCCGTCCACTCGCTCAAGGGCACGAAGAGCGTCATCGACCTGCGCAACCTCGGCCTGCTCTGCGGCATCGAGCTGGAATCGATTCCCGGCAAGGTCGGCAAGCGCGCCTTCGAGGCCTTCGTGAAGGCCTACGAGGACGGCCTCCTCATCCGCGTCACCGGCGACATCATCGCCCTCTCGCCCCCGCTGATCGTGGAAAAGACCCACATCGACGAAATGTTCGGTAAGCTCGGAAAGGTGCTAAAGACAGTGGAGTAATTCTGAGGCGCGCGACGCCAGGAACGAACTGATGTAGGGGCGACCCCATGTGGTCGGCCCGGCTGCGGGCGGTCACGCGGGCCGCCCCTACGCGAGGAATGCGAACATGCTGATCGGCGTCCCCAAGGAAATCAAAACCCACGAATATCGCGTCGGCCTCGTGCCCTCGAGCGCGCGCGAGCTCATCCACAACGGCCATCAGGTGCTGGTGCAGACCGGCGCCGGCAGCGGCATCGGCTTCGACGACGCCGCCTACAAGGCGGTCGGCTGCGAGATCGCCGCCACCGCGCAGGACGTCTTCGCCAAGGCCGAAATGATCGTGAAGGTGAAGGAGCCGCAGCCGGTCGAGTGCAAGATGCTGCGCTCCGGCCAGCTGCTCTTCACCTACCTCCACCTCGCCCCCGATCCCGAGCAGACCAAGGGCCTGCTCGAGTCCGGCTGCACCGCCATCGCCTACGAGACCGTGACCAACGCCCGCGGCGGCCTGCCCCTGCTCGCCCCCATGAGCGAGGTGGCCGGCCGCATGTCCGTGCAGGTCGGCGCCCACTGCCTGGAGAAGGAGGCCGGCGGCTCCGGCATCCTCCTGGGCGGCGTGCCCGGCGTGCCCCCGGCCAAGGTCGTCATCCTCGGCGGCGGCGTCTCCGGCACCCATGCCGCCCGCATGGCCATGGGCGTCGAGGCCAACGTCATGGTCATCGACAAGTCGCTCGACCGCCTGAAGCAGCTCGACGAGATGTTCGGCTCCAAGCTCTACACGCAGTTCGCCACCGTCGACGCCATCGAGCACTACGTCACCGACGCCGACCTCGTGATCGGCGCGGTGCTGGTGCCCGGCGCCGCCGCGCCGAAGCTCGTCACCCGCGCCATGCTCTCGAAGATGCGCAAGGGCTCGGTCCTCGTCGACATCTCCATCGACCAGGGCGGCTGCTTCGAGACCAGCAAGGCGACGACCCACGCCGATCCCACCTACGTGGTCGACGGCATCGTCCATTACTGCGTCGCCAACATGCCGGGCGCGGTGGCGCGCACCTCCACCTTCGCCCTCAACAACGCGACGCTCCCCTTCGCGGTCGCACTCGCCAACAAGGGCTACCGCCGCGCCTGCTCCGACGACATCCACCTGCGCCACGGCCTCAACATCCACGCCGGCAAGCTGACCTACAAGGCGGTGTCGGACGCTCTGAAGCTCAAGTACACGCCGGCGGAGGAGGCTCTGGGACTCTAGTCCTAAGCATCCGGCGGCCCCTTGAGCTCCACCGTGTTGCCCTCGGGATCGCTGAGATACAGGGAGGGCCCCTCGCCCTCGGCGCCGTAGCGGCTCACGATCTCGCCCGGCGCGACGGCCTTCGACTGGAGGTAGGCCTGCATGGTCGGCCCGTCGAGCCGCTCGACCCGCAGGCAGACATGGTCCATGTTGCGGCCGTCCCTTCCCGGCGGCGCGCCGCCCATCCGGCCGAGCTTGCCGGCGACGTCGACCAGGTCGATCAGCGAGCGCCCCGCCCGCAGCTGCGTGAGCCCGATCTCGGCCTGCACCTTCTCGACCGTGCAGCCGAGCACGTCGCAGTAGAAGGCCTGCATGCGCGCCACGTCCCGCACGCGCAGGACGACGTGATCGATGCCGAGGATGACGATGGGGTTTGCCCGCGCCATGACGGTACTCTCCTCGCACGCATCGCGCCCGAGGCCGTCGCCCGGTCAGAACGACCGGAAGTCCGTCTGCGGCGAATCCCAGGGCGCGCGCCGGGCCAGCTGCTCGGCGTCGTCATAGTACCAGATTTCGCTGCCGTCGCACGGCACCACCCGGCTCGGCCGCCCGAACTGATGTGCTATCTGGCGGGCGTCGAGCCCGAGCATGTAGATGAAGGACGGCCGCGGCCGGTCGGGCGCTTCCGCGGCGGCGCGGTCGAGCCAAGCGTCGCTGCTCACCCAGTAGAGCAGCTTCGCGTCCGGCCGGAGCTGTCCGACGCTAAGCCGACGGTCAGAGAACATCACCAACGGCTTGGTCATCCAGTAGTCGGCGAAGCCGGCCTGCGCGTTGTGCCCGAAGCACTGCACCGCGGCCGGAGCCCGCATCACCGCCGCCACAGACACCGGACCGCTCCAGATCAGGGCGCTGCCGACGCCGGCCGCCATCGCCGCGGCACCGGCGGCGACGCCGACAACCTGACGCGCGGATGGCAGTCGCTCCCAATAGCCCTGCAGCCGGGGCGCGAGGAGGAACACGACCCACAGGACCGGCAGGAAGTTGACCGGCATCAGATAGCGCGTGCGCGACCGGATCGTATCCAGCAGCCCCATATAGACGACCGCCACCATGATGATGGCGGCCGCGCCGACGGCATAGAGAACGAACATCTCGAAAGGAGAAAGGGCGATCGGCCGGCGATGCAGCCAGGCCATCACGAGGGCGACTGCCCGCCTAACCATCCGGTGCCACGGCAGGATGACGAAGGCGGCGGCGAATGCCACTTCGCCGACATTCTCGCCCATCAGCAGCCACACCAGGGCGCGCAGCGACACCCAGGGGCTGCGGCCGACCACGGCGGCGTAGGCATGGAGGTCGCCGGCATTGGAGAGGTATTTCTGCGCCAGATGGCCGACGAGCGCCGCGGCCGTCAGCACGCTGGCCAAGCGAAAGGCCGCGCGGCGCCGCGGCCGCTCGGTCATCAGGATGATCAGCAGGCCCAGCGTCGGGGCGACGAAGTAGAGGATGAAGATCAGATCGGAAAGCGCGGTCGCCGCCGTCAGCGCAGCTAACAGGCAGAGCAGCCAGGCTCGTTGCTGGCGCAGATAGGCAAGCACCACGGCCAAGCCGTAGATGCCGATCAGGAAGGCGCCGAAGTGGTGGACTGGCAACATCACATACATGAAGCGCCGCACCGCGAACGGCCCGCCCAGCACGTAGCTCAGCAGCGTCGCCCCGGCGAACACCGCCCAGAAGCAGACCGCGAAGCTTGGGAACCGGCAGGGCGCCAGCTCGCGCATCAACAGCCAGCTGCCGACGAACAGCAGCAGCAACTGGAGAATGCCGAAGAGGAGGAGAGCCGCGCGGAAATCCGTGGCGACGAGATCCGCGGCCGCATAGATCGGCAGATCCGGAAAGTACGAGGGCGCCGCCGGGAAATGCCAGTGCTGGAAGCTGCCAAGATCCCGGTGCAGATCGCTGAACAGGGCCGGCAGGAACAGCGTATCCGACTGCGTGAAGAACAGCTGGATATCGGCATTGAGCAGGAACAGCCAGCAGAACGCCGCCGCCGCCAGGATCGATGCGGCCAGACTGACCGCAACGAGCAGGAGGGCGCGGCTCGACGGCATCGCTCGCTGCAATTCACCCGCTCCCAAGACTGCGGACCTGGACAAGAAGGGCCGACCGCCCCGGCATGGGCGGCTGCGATATTCGAACGCTACTTTGGCTTGGTTAAGAAAGGCTTGCGGGCCTCACATCCAGTCCCGCAGCCGGTACCAGAGCATGGCCAGCGCCAGCATCGGCGTCCGCAGCAGCTTGCCGCCATGGAAGGTCGTGTGCGGCAGGCGCGCGAACACGTCGAAGCGCTCGGCCGTACCCGCAATCGCCTCGGCGATCACCTTGCCGGCGACGCCGGTCAGCGCCACGCCCATTCCGGAGAAGCCATGGGCGAAGTAGACGTTGTCGCCGAGCCGGCCGATGTGCGGCGTGCGCTCGACCGTGATGGCGACATTGCCGCCCCATACATGCTCGAAGGTGACGTCGGTCAGCTGCGGGTAGACCGACAGCATCGTGCGCCGCATCGCCTGCGCGAGATTGGCGGGCGGCAGCGTGGTGTAGCTCACGCGCCCCCCGAACAGCAGGCGGTGGTCGGCGGTGAGGCGATAGTAGTCGAGCACGAACTTGGTGTCGCTGATCGCGGCGTCGCTCGGGATCAGCGCGCGCGCCCGGTTGCCGCCCAGGGGTTCGGTCGTCGCGACGTAGGTGCCGACCGGCATGATCCTGCGGCGGATCGCGGGGACGAGTCCGCCCATATAGGCGTTGCCGCACAAGACTAGATATCGGGCGCTGACCGAGCCGGTCGCGGTATGCGCCGTCGGCTTGACGCCGAAATCGATGCGCTGAACGCGCGCGCCTTCGAACACTTTCGCCCCGGCTTCAAGCGCTGCGCGCGCCAGTCCGAGATTGTAGTTGAGCGGGTGCAGGTGGCCGCCGCCGGCATCATACAGGCCGCCGTGGTAGATCTCGGTGGCCACCATGGAGCGCAGCTCGTCGCGGTCGACGAGGCGTGCCTGCGTGTAGCCATGACGCTCGCGCAGGAGATCCAACTCGGCCCTAAGTTCGTCGATATGCCGCGGCTTGGCGGCGCCCAGCAGGTAGCCGGGCTTGAGGTCGCACGGGATCCGATGGCGCGCGACCCGGTCGCGGATGATTGTCTTGGCTTCCTCGGCCATGTCCCAAAGGCGCTTGGCGTCCTCGACGCCCACCCAGCCTGCGATCTTCTTCATGCTCGGCGAGTAACCGGAGCAGATCTGCCCGCCGTTGCGGCCGGAGGCACCCCAGCCGATGCGGGCCGCTTCCAGCACGACCACCGAATAGCCGCGCTCCGCCAGGTTGAGGGCTGTCGAGATGCCCGTGTAGCCGGCGCCGATCACGCACACATCGGCCTCGATCGCGCCGAGGAGCCAGGGGCAATCCGGCGCGCCAATGGCGGTGGCCGCGTAGTAGGACGGGGCGTGTGGCGGACGCTGCATGGGGACCGGTGGAGGGACGAGCCTTAGCATCCTGCCCGCAATGTCCCGGAGGTCAAGGGTTGCGCCGCCAGCGCCGTTGCGGCATGTCCCTGGCCGAACAAGGGAACGATCACGGCCATGCCGATCACCGCTCAGTCCGATGTCGGGCAGATTCGTCGATTGCTGCTCAAGCACGTCCGCGACGCGTTCATCGACGACAGCCGCATCGACAGCCAATGGCGCCGGCTCAACTATTACGGGCGGCCGGATCTCCGGCGCGCCATCGCCGAGTATGACCGCTTCGTCGGTCTGTTGAAGGACCTGGGGGCGGAGGTGACGTTCCTGCCGCCGCACGAGACCGTCACCATGGATTCGCTCTATCCACGCGACGCCGCGATCCCCACCGACAAGGGCGTCGTCCTCTGCAGCATGGGCAAGGCCGACCGGCGCACGGAGCCGGCTGCCATGGCCGAGCTGTTGCACAAACTCGGCATAGCCGTCGCCGGCGCGATCTCTGGAGACGGCCGCATCGAGGGGGGCGACGTGACTTGGCTGGACCCGAAGACGCTCGCGGTCGGCCGCGGCTATCGGACTAACGATGCAGGTATTCGCCAGCTCCGCGACCTGCTGGGCGATGCTGTCGAAGTCGTGGTCGTGCCCCTGCCCCACTGGCGCGGGCGGGACGACGTCTTCCACTTGATGTCCATGATCTCGCCGGTGGCCGAGGACCTCGCCGTGGTCTACTCGCCGCTACTGCCGGTTCCGTTCCGGGAATATCTGATCGGGCGCGGCATCGGCCTGATCGAGGTGCCCGACCAGGAATTCGAGTCCATGGGCTGCAATGTGCTGGCCGTGGCCCCGCGCGTCTGCCTGCTGAGAACCGGCAATCCCATCACGCGGGAGCGGCTGGAAACGGCCGGCGTCCGTGTCCATGAGTTCGCTGGCGACGAGATTTGCGGCCGCGGCGCAGGCGGTCCAACCTGCCTCACACGCCCACTGACGCGCGATGTGTAACGATATATATCAATTGGTTGTAGATTGAACTTCGCTCGAGATCTCGTCTCGGTGGGTTGGCCCGGCTTGCCAAGTTTTCCGGCGGCGTGGTAGCCCTAGTCCCCGCCAATCCGGCGTTCATCCATCCGTTGCCAGCACTCCCATGTCGAAGCTCGAAGAATGGCTGACCGAGCGCAAGGTCGGCGAGGTCGAATGTCTGGTGCCGGATATGTCGGGCATCGCGCGCGGCAAGATTCTGCCGGCCACCAAGTTCATCAAGAGCACGCGCGAGCACTCGCTGCGCCTGCCCGAGAGCATCTTCATCCAGACCGTGACCGGCGAGTATGCCGAGGATGAAGACGATGAGGTGATGGGCCCGCAGGACCACGACGTCAACCTGCAGCCCGACCCAGACACCATCAGCATCGTGCCCTGGTATGACGAGCCGACGGCCCAGGTGATCGTCGACTGCTTCAACCAGGACGGCAGCCCGGTCGAGATCGCCTCACGCTATGTGCTGAAGCGGGTGCTGCAGCTCTATGACGACCGCGGCTGGAAACCCGTCGTGGCGCCGGAGCTGGAGTTCTTCCTGGTGCAGGTGAACACCGATCCCGATCTACCGCTCCTGCCGCCGATCGGCCGCTCCGGCCGTGCGGAAACCGGGCGCCAGTCCTACGGCATCGACGCCGTCAACGAGTTCGATCCGATCTTCGAGGACGTCTACGACTACTGCGAGAAGCAGGAGATCGACATCGACACGCTGACGCACGAAAGCGGCTCGGCGCAGATGGAGATCAACTTCAATCACGGCGATCCGCTGGCGCTGGCCGACCAAGCCTTCGTGTTCAAGCGGACCGTGCGCCACGCCGCCATGCGGCACAAGATCTATGCGACGTTCATGGCGAAGCCGCTGGCCAACGAGCCCGGCAGCTCCATGCATCTGCACCAATCCGTGCTGGACAAGGCCTCCGGCCGCAACCTGTTCGCCGACAACAACGGCCGCGATACCGCTCTCTTCCGCAACCATGTGGCCGGGCTGCAGCGCTACCTGCCGCTCGTTATGCCGCTGCTGGCGCCGAACGTGAACTCCTACCGCCGGCTGCAACCCTATCTCGACGCGCCGATCAACGTGCATTGGGGCGTCGACAACCGCACGGTGGGACTGCGCGTGCCGATCTCCTCGGCGGCGGCCCGGCGGATCGAGAACCGGCTGGCCGGCGCCGATGCCAATCCCTATCTGGCGATGGCGGCCTCGCTCGCCTGCGGCTTCATCGGCATGGTCGACCGCTTGAAGCCGACCGAGCAGGTCGAGGGCAGCGCCTATCGGCTGAAGCACACGCTACCGCGCACGCTATACGATGCCCTCCACCGCTTCGAGCAATGCAAGCCGATCCGGCCGATCCTGGGTGAACGATTCATCCGCGCGTTCGCGGCGGTGAAACGCTCCGAACTCGAAGCCTATCAGCGCGTCATCAGCTCCTGGGAGCGCGAGCACCTGCTGCTCAACGTCTAAGCGCGCCGGCTCACTCGATGGTGACGTCGAGCGTCTTCTGCGCCTTGTCTCGCACCAGGGTCAGCTGAAGCTTGTGGCCCACGGGCGTCAGGCCGACGCGATTGCGCAGATCAGCGGCGCCCTGTACTGCCTGGCCGTCGACCGACAGGATGACGTCGCCGGCCACCAGGCCGGCCTTCTGCGCCGGCGACAGCACGTCGACGAAATCGATGATGGCGCCCTGGCGCGCAGCGATGCCCATGCTGTCGGCGAGCTCCGGCGTCAGGTCCTTGACCTGCACGCCCAGGCGGCCGCGATGAACCTCGCCATCGGCGACGAGCTGCTTCATCACGGTTTCGGCCATGTTGATCGGCACGGCGAAACCGACCCCGACGTTGCCGCCGCCGGGCGTGAAAATGGCGGTGTTGATGCCGACAAGCTCGCCCCGCAGGTTGATCAGGGCGCCGCCGGAATTGCCGGGATTGATCGAGGCATCCGTCTGAATGAAGTTCTCGTAGCTCTCAAGCCCGAGGCCGGTGCGCCCGAGTGCGCTGACGATGCCCGACGTCACGGCCTGGCCGAGCCCGAACGGATTGCCGATCGCCAACACGAAGTCGCCGACCTCGAGTCTGTCGGCATCGCCGATCGGCAGTGCGGTCAGCCCCTGCGCGGGGATCTTCAGGACTGCGACGTCGGTATCGGGATCGCTCCCGACCAATGTGGCGTCGAGCTTGCGGTTGTCCTTCAGCGTGACGACGATCCGATCGGCATGCGCGATGACATGGTGGTTGGTCAGCACGTAGCCGGCCTTCGCATCGACGATGACGCCGGAGCCGGCGATCTCGGGCTCGTCGCTCTTCTTGCCCATGACGGCGATGTTAACCACCGATGGCGTCACGCTCTTCAGGAGCGGCGCCAGGCTCGGCACTTGCCCATCGGGGCCGATGATCGGCACGCCGGCCGCAACGGGCGCGGCCAGCGCCACCGCCACGGCAAAGGCAAGCGCGAATAGCCGAGGCGATGTCTTCATGTCGGCGGTCCCCTAAGGCGTTTCACCATTGTCGGGGCCAGCCGTTACTAATCAGGAAATCTCGAAAACCCGTGCGAGGAACACTCGGTTAACGATTCGTTAGCACGCCCCTATCCAAAGTGGCGGCGGATTGTGCTAAGCTGCGCTAATGTCAGAGGTCAGGGCATCATCCTCGGTTTCTTGTCGCAGCGTCGGCCGGCCCGTTCGGGTCGGGAGCGGCTGCACACGGCTGCCCCGGAAGCTCGACCTGCTGATCCTCTGCGCCCGGATCGGATTCCGCCCATAGCTGCCGCTGAGTGAATCCCAGTCGTCCGGCGCGCGCCGGACGCTTCCTTTGCGCGTCTTCACTCAGGAGTCTTTCGTCATGCCTCGCACAACCACCGCCGTCCGCAACAGCACCGCCCATTGGCAGGCGCTCGATCGCGAGCACCATCTGCATCCCTTTACCGAGCATAGGGGGCTAGCGGAGGCCGGCGCTCGCATCATCGTCAAGGCCGACGGTACCTATCTGTGGGATTCGGACGGCCGCCGGCTGCTCGACGCCTTCGCCGGCCTATGGTGCGTGAATGTGGGCTACGGCCGTAAGGAGCTGGCCGACGTCGCGCACCGGCAGATGCTGGAGCTGCCCTACTACAACACGTTCTTCAAGACTTCGACGCCGCCGGCGGTCGAGCTGACGCAGGTCTTGGCGGAGATGACGCCCGAGAACCTGAACTACGTCTTCTACGGGCTGTCGGGCTCCGACGCCAACGACACGATCGCCCGCATGGTCCGGCAGTTCTGGAACCTGCAGGGCAAGAAGAGCAAGAAGACGATCATCGCGCGCGAGAACGGCTATCACGGCAGCACCATGGTCGCCGCCAGCATCGGCGGCATGACCTACATGCACCAGCTCGCCGACCTGCCCCTGCCCGGGTTCGTGCATATCATGCAGCCCTACTGGTACGGCCTCGGCGGCGACCTGTCCCCGGCCGAGTTCGGACTGAAGGCTGCGCGCGCGCTCGAGGACAAGATCATCGCGCTGGGCGCCGAGAATGTGGCGGCGTTCTTCGCCGAACCGATCCAGGGTGCCGGTGGCGTCATCATCCCGCCGGACACCTACTGGCCGGAGATCCAGCGCATCTGCCGCAAGCACGACGTGTTGCTGGTGGCCGACGAGGTCATCTGCGGCTTCGGCCGCACCGGGCGGTGGTTCGCCAGCGATCATTTCCAGATCAAGCCGGATTTCATGACGCTGGCGAAGGGCCTCACCTCGGGCTACCTGCCGCTTTCGGCCGCGATGGTGTGCGACCGCGTCGCCAAGGTGCTGTTCGAGAGCGGCGATTTCAATCACGGCTTCACCTATTCCGGCCATCCCGTGTCCTGCGCGCTGGCAATCGAGAACATCCGCATCCTGCGCGAGGAAGGCATCGTCGACCGCGTGCATCGCGAGACCGGCCCCTACCTGACGCAGCGCCTCCAGGAGTTGAAGAACCATCCGCTGGTGGGCGACGTGCGCAATGTCGGCTTCATCGGGGCCATCGAGCTGGTGAAGGACAAGGCCAAGCGGCAGACCTATGAGCCCCTCGGCCGGGTCGGCACGATCTGCCGCGATCATTGTTTCAACATCGGCCTGGTCATGCGGGCCACGCGCGACACCATGCTGATCTCGCCGCCGCTGATCTGGACGAAGACCAATGTCGACGAGTTCATCGACCTCACGAAGAAGGCCCTCGACTTGACCCTAGCCGACCTGAAAAAGCTGTAAGGGTAATCGGACGGCTGAAAACGGCGGCCGCAAATCCGACACAAATTCCTAGGCTGATGCGACGATGACCCACGGCTCGCCGCAGCGCTCGCGCTTGCGTTGGATAGACGCGATCATGGCGGCCGGCGTCGTCGCAGCCGTCGTGGCGATGTTCTTGGGCGAACTCGGGCGGCTCAATTGGCTGCTCGAGTTGTGCTCGCATTTCCTGGTGCAGTACGCGATCGCGCTCGCCATCGCTGCCGTCTATTTCCTTCTGCGTCGGCGGTGGCGCTGGCTCGCCATTGCAATCCTTGTGATCGCATTCTCGGCGTGGCGCCTCCTCCCCTATACGCCTGCAGCGGCGGCCGCAGCCACCGCGACCGCAGGAGATCATCACCTGCGCATCATGACCATCAACGTCCATGCCAGCAGCGAGCGGTACGATCTCGTACGCTCGGAGATCGAACGGATGGATCCCGACGTCGTCTTTCTGCCGGAGAACACCGATCGCTGGGCCGCCGGCCTGGCTCCCCTGCGTGCGCGCTACCCCTATGTGGTCGATGGCCAGTCGTCCTCGGTCTTCTCGCTCTTCCTGTTCAGCCGCGTTCCGCTCTCGGATCCAGCAATCGTGAACCTGCCGGAGCCCGACGGTTTTCCCGCCATCGTCACGCGTGTCTGCCCGGCGGGCGCGGAGCCGACGTGCTTGCTGGTCGTCGGCGTTCATCCGCCGCCGCCGATCAGCGAACGAATTGCCGCCAAGCGCTATGCCGCATTGCAGGCGCTGCCCAGCCTGATCGCCGGGCGCGGCGCGGACCGCATTGTCCTGCTGGGCGACTTCAACTGCACGCCATGGTCGCCGCTGTTTCGCGACCTGCTGGCTGCAACCGGGCTGCGGGATAGTGCCCGAGGCTTCGATCTCTTGCCCACATGGGCGTCGCGCTGGCTGCCGTTCGGCCTCAAGATCGACCATATCCTCGTCAGCAAGACCATCGGGGTTGCCGACCACCAAGTCGGCGATGACGTCGGCTCCGATCATTTCCCAGTAGTCGTCGATATCGCTTATTGAGCTAGCTGGCGGTATTGCCGCCATCGATCGCCAGCATGGCGCCAGTCATGTACGATGACTCCGCGCTGGCCAGGAACAGGACCGCCTTGGCGATCTCCTCCGGCCGCGCCACTCGGCCGAGCGGCACCTGGTCGCCGAGATGTTTCAGGCCCTGCTCCTGTGTCATGCCGCGCTTGGCGATGCCGGAGGCGAGCATGGGCGTATCGACATCGCCAGGGCAGACGCAGTTGACGCGGATGCTGTCCTTGGCGTGGTCGACCGCCATGGCGCGCGTCATCTGCACGACGGCGCCTTTGCTGGCGCAGTAGGCGAAGGCGTTGCGGCCGCCCACCAAGCCCCAGTCGGAGGCGATGTTGACGATCGTGCCGCCGCCCTGCTCGCGCATGCGACGCACCGCTGCCCGGCTGAGGCGGAAGACGGCCGTCATGTTCACGGCGACGATGTCGTCCCACTCGACGTCGCTGCAATCCGCGACCGTGCCGCGGTAGATGATACCGGCATTGTTGACGAGAACATCGAGCCGCCCATAGCGCCTGACGGTTTGCGCGACGATCTCGTCGGGCCAATGCGGCTCGCTGAGATTGCCGGCGAGGAACTGGGCCTGTGCGCCGTGCGCCTGGACACGCTTCAAGACCGCGTTGCCGCGCTCCGCGGAGCGGCCGGTAAGCATCAGGGTCGCGCCGGCCGCGGCGCAGGCCTCGGCGATGGCCGCGCCGATGCCTGAGGTTGCGCCCGTGACCAGCACGGCCTTGCCCTTGAGCTGCATGTCGTCTCGCAACATCCGAACCCGCCGAGTAGACGCGAAGGCGGCGGTCCTGTCGAGGTCGGAACGGCCTATCCGGCCGGCAGCCGGCATGCGATAGTTTGGGGTCGCGAGACTCCGGCCTGTCGCGGATGCAGACGGGGAGCAACCCGCCTCAGCGGCATGGAGCCGGATCGGGGAGGTTGCCATGTCCGCCACAGCAATGCCCGCTGCGTCGTCGGCCTATGCCTATCCGCTGCTGATCAAGCAGTTGCTGCACACGCCGATGGCGCTCGCCGGCGACCAGGAGATCGTCTATCGCGACCAGGTCCGCTATCGCTATCGCGACTTCCACGACCGGTTGGGTCGGCTGGCCAACGTCGTGGCTGGCCTCGGCGTCAAGCAGGGCGACGTCGTCGCAGTCATGGATTGGGACAGTCACCGCTATCTCGAATGCTATTTCGCCGTGCCGATGATGGGCGCGACGCTGATGACCGTGAACATACGGCTGAGCCCGCAGCAGATCGCCTACTGCCTCGACCATGCGAAGGCCGCGCTGCTGCTGGTGCATCGCGATTTCCTTCCGGTGATCGAGCAGCTCCGCGGACAGTGTCCAACGTTGGACCGCTTCATCCTCATTGCTGACGGCGGCCGGGAGCAGCCGCCCAGCGGATTCGCCGGCGAATACGAGACGCTCCTGGCCGCTGCCGATACCGCCTACAGGTTTCCTGATTTCGACGAGAACCTGTGGGCCACGACGTTCTATACGACGGGCACGACCGGCAATCCGAAGGCGGTCGCCTTCAGCCACCGCCAGATTGTGCTGCACACACTCGGCAGCGGGCTGAACCAGGCGATGCCGCCGGTAGGACAACGCTTTCATGCCGGCGACGTCTACATGCCGCTGACCCCGATGTTCCACGTGCACGCCTGGGGGTTCCCATTTCTCGCGACATTGCTGGGCGTGAAGCAAGTCTATCCCGGGCGCTATCAGCCGGAGTCGGTCCTGAAGCTGATCGCGCAGGAACGGGTCACCTTCTCCCACTGCGTCCCCGCGATCCTGCAGATGGTTCTGGATGCGCCCGAGGCTGCAGCCACCGATCTGGCGCGTTGGAAGGTAGTCGTCGGAGGTTCGGCGCTGCCCCTCGGCCTCGCCCGCCGCGCGACCGGGCGCGGCATCGAGATCTGGTGCGGCTACGGCATGTCGGAAACCTGCCCGATCCTCACTTGCGCCCAAGTGAAACCCGGCCTCGAGCTCGACGCGGACCAGGAATTGGCGCTGCGCTGCAAGACCGGCAAGCCGCTGCCGCTCGTGGATCTGCGCATCGTCGATCCGGAGATGCGCGACGTCCCGCATGACGGCAAGACCGTCGGCGAGGTCGTGGTGCGCGCGCCGTGGCTGACGCAGGCGTACGGCGGCGATCCCGCGGCGTCCGAACAGCTCTGGCGCGGCGGCTATCTGCACACCCAGGACGTGGCGCATATCGATGCCGACGGCTACGTGCAGATTACCGACCGCCTGAAGGACGTGATCAAAAGCGGGGGCGAGTGGATCTCGTCGCTCGCGCTCGAGAGCCTGATCTCGCAGCACGCGGCCGTTGCGGAGGTGGCCGTCATCGGCGTCGCCGACGCGCGCTGGGGCGAGCGCCCGCTGGCCCTCGTGGTGGCGCGCGCCGAGGCGAAGGCGTCGCTGGATGCCGAGGCCATCCGGAGCCACCTGTTGGCGTTCGTCGCCGACGGCACCCTTACCAAGGTTGCGATACCCGACCGGATCTTGCTGGTCGAAGCCATCGACAAGACGAGCGTCGGAAAGACCGACAAGAAGCTGCTGCGCCAGAAGTACGGCGCGCGGACCGGCGCAGGAGGCTGATGCGCCCTGCGGACGGCGCTCAGAACTTGCGATATCTGAGATAAGCCTGCTGAGGATCCATGCCGTCGAGGATCGCCTTGCGGACCTGGTTTTCGGTCGCCATCACGCGCTCGGTCTCCGCGACGATGTCGCTCGCCCTCTCCTGCGGCAGGATGACGACGCCGTCGCCGTCGGCCAGGACATGGTCCCCCGTGCGAATGGCGACGCCGCCGATCTCGATCGGCGAGCTCAGCCCTTCCGGCAGCCAGTATCCGACGATGTCGGCCGGCGTCGCGTAGCGGCACCAGACGGGAAAGCCGATCTGCCGGATGAACGTCACGTCGCGGCAGCCGCCATCGACGACGTAACCCTGCACGCCGCGCCGCTTCAGCGTCTCGGCCGAAAGTTCGCCCATATGGGCCACGGTGCGGTTGTTGGGCTGACAGACGGCGATGCAGCCGGCCGGCGCCTGCGACAGGAAGGCGGTCCAACCCATGTAGGTATCGTGCGGTGCGATGCCTGGGTCGACGCGGCCGCGGAAGGTGAAGGCCGGTCCCGCGGCTTTCGAATCCGGACGCAACGGCACGATCTCGTGCGGCAGCACGAAGTCGCGCAGGCCCATCGCGCGCATGACGTCGTGCACGGCCGCCGTATAGCAGCGCGCCAGCCGCTCGCTCAGCAGCCCGGTCACGCCCGCTCTCCGCGCCGGGGGAGGCCGGCCTTGCGACGATTGCGCAGGCGCGTGATGTGGCGCTCGATCTCCGCCTCGAGGGCGGCCAGGTCGGCAGTCAGCAGCATGTCGCGCACGCGGCGATGCTGAGGTCCCATGCCGGCGGCGTCGCGTTCACTCCGGATCTCGCGGCCGAAGACGATGAGGACATGGCGGGCCAGCGTCTCCCACAGCGTGATGACCACGTCGTTGCCGGAAGCTTGGCAGATCTCCCGATGAAACGACAGGTCGGCCTTGCTGATGGCGGTCCAGTCGAGCCCCTCGGCCGCGCGCTCCATGACGGCGATGATCTGATCGAGGCGCGCGATGCGCTCCGGCTCTCGGCGATAAGCCTGCATGGCGTCGCGCAGCGCGATCTTCTCGAGCGCCACGCGCGCCTCGCAGATGTGGTCGATCTTGCCGTCGTCGAAGTCCGCCACGCGCGCGCCGCGGTGCGGCGCGCTCTCGAGGATGCCCTGCGCCTCCAGCATCCTCATGGACTCGCGCAACGGCACGCGGCTCACCTGCAGCCGTTGCGCGAGGTCCGTCTCCACCAGCCGCTGCCCCGGCCCGAGCGCGCCCGAGGCGATGCCGTCAACGATGACGTCGGCCACCTGCTCCGCCAGATTGCGCGCGCGCGTGAGCGGCAGCACCGGCGCTGGCGCAACCGGCGGCGGGCGGCGGGCGGCCGGCTTGCGGGCCCGAATCAGGGGACGGCGGTTCACGGCAAACTCCGGCTTGCCTCGATTGGCTAAATGTATACAATCCTTCCCATGCGCCGCAAGACGGCGCGGCAAGTTCGCTCCGCCCGAGGAGCGAACGTCAAAGAAACCGGCGGTCGCCGTGGCGGAAAGGGTAGCTGACGTCTCGCCTCTGCTCGACGACCGCTAGCAACGGCAACGCTGATCTCAGGGAGTGAAACAATGCGTCTTTCCAATCTCATCACGGGCCTCGCCACGGCCGGCCTGGCGGCGCTCGTCGCTGCCTCGGCCTGGGCCGGCAGCGATGTGCCGGCGCCCGGCAAGAGCGCGACCATCGACAAGATCAAGGAGCGCGGCGTGCTGCATGCGGCCGCGATCGGCGAGTTTCCGTGGCTGCCGGAAAACACGACCGGCAGCGGTGACCAGTTCTCGGGCCCGGCCTGGGTGCTGGCCAACGAGTACGCCAACCGGCTGGGAGTGAAGCTGCAGATCATCCCGGTCAGCCATGAGACGAAGGTACCGATCCTCGCGACCGGCGAGGCCGACATCTCGATCGCGCCGCTGTCGGTGACGCCGAAGCGCCTGGAGGTGGTCGACTTCATCGTCTATTCGAAATCGAGCCTGTGCTTCTTCGGCCTCGCCGACAACGCGAAGATCAACGGCCTCAAGAGCGTCGACGATCTCGACCGGCCCGACGTCACGATGGCCTATTTCACCGGAACGCCGCCGGAGACCTGGGCGCCGACGCGCTTCAAGAAGCTGCAGCTCAAGGGCGTTACTGGCTCAGGCGCCAATGCGCCGGTGGAGGAGATCATGTCGAAGCGCGCCGACGTCGCGCCGATCGACAATGTTGCCTGGCCCAACCTCGCCAAGCAGGTGCCCGGCCTGATGGTGTTCCCGCTCGGCGACGACTGCCTGAAGAGCAACGAGATGGCGACGCAGGTCGGCATGGCCGTCGACAAGAAGGACACCGTCTTCCGAGACTGGCTGCAGGCGGTCTACGACGAGGTCAAGGACAAGGTGACGGCCGAGGAGCTGCGCGTCCTCAAGGGCGGCTGAGCACGGGCCAGCCGGTCGGAGTATTGCTAGGAGTCGGGGGCGGGCCATGGGTCCGCCCCTTCGACGACTGGAACAGCGATGATGCCCGACTTCTCGCCGATCCTGATCCGCTGGCAGTTCCTGCTGAGCGCCCTCTGGGTCACGGTCTACATCAGCCTGCTGTCGATCGCGTTCGGCTTCCTCATCGGCATCGCCGTCGGCGCGCTGCGCGCCTATGGCGGCCGCGTCGTCGACTCCGTCCTGGGGTTCTATGTCGACACCATGCGGTCGCTGCCCCAGCTGGTCGTGCTGGTCTGGACGTTCTTCGCCTTCCCGCTGATCGTCGGCTTTTCCATGAGCAGCATCACGGCCGGAATCATCGGCCTCAGCGCCCACCTCGGCGCCTATGTCGCCGAGACGGTGCGCGCCGGCCTGACCTCGGTCCGCAAGGGGCAGATGCAGGCGGCCCTCGCCCTGGGCATGTCGCGGCTGGAGGCCATCCACAAGATCATCCTGCCGCAGGCGCTGATCCGCATGATGCCCGCCCTCGGCTCGCTCTGCACCTACGCCATCAAGGACAGCGCCATCGCCTCGGTGATCGCCGTGCCCGAGCTGCTGCGGCAGTCGCAGATCGTCACCGGGCAGACCTATCGCTACGCGCTGATCTATACGACCCTGATGATCGTCTACTTCCTGCTCTGCTACCCGGTGGCGCGCGGCATCGATCGCCTCTATCGCCGGGTGGCCCATCTCGGTTCGTCATGACGCCCGGCTGGTCGCTGGTGTGGGACAATGCCGGCCGCTTCGCCGAGGGGGCGCTGCTGACCGTCGAGCTGACGGTGCTGACGATGCTGCTCGCCATTCCCGGCGGCCTGCTGCTGGCGTTCCTGCGGCTGAGCCGGTGGCGGCCGGTCCGCTTCCTCGCCACGGCCTTCGTCGAGCTGTTCCGGTCGACGCCGCTGATCCTGCAGATCTACTGGGTGTACTATGTGCTGCCGGTCTTCACCGAGATCCGGCTGCCGGGACTCGCGGTCGCGCTCACCGGCCTGGCCTGCAACATCTCCTCCTACAACTCCGAGACCTTCCGCGCCGGCATCGTCTCGATCCGCCGCGGACAGTGGAACGCCGGCCTCGCCCTCGGCATGAGCGGCGCGCAGGTGATGCTGAGGATCGTGCTGCCGCAGGCGGCGATGCGGGTGTTGCCGGCGCTGGCCTCGACCTGGGTCTCGCTGTTCAAGGACACGGCGCTGGTCTCGGTGATCCATGTCGGCGATCTGGCCTACGTCGCCCTCAAGATCCGCACGGAGACCTTCGTCATCGTGCCGGTGCTGAACGCCATGGCCCTCTTCTACTGGCTCATGGGCTATCCGCAGGCCAAGCTCGTGGACTGGATCCATCGGCGGTTCAAGGTGGCGGAATGAGCGGCGGCAGCGGCGGCGGGCGCGTCGGGGGCGAGCGGGCGCCGATCCTGACATTCGAGAACGTGGTGAAGCGGTATGGGCAGCTGGAGGCGCTGCGGGGGGTGAGCTGCCAGGTCAACCGCGGCGAGGTCGTCTGTCTGATCGGGCCGAGCGGATCGGGCAAGTCGACCTTGCTGCGGTGCGCCAATGCGCTGGAGGTGCTGGACGGGGGGCGGATCACGTTCGACGGGGCGGACGTGCATGCGGCCGGCCGCGATGCGCGCAAGGTGCGGCAGCGGATGGGGATGGTGTTTCAGAACTTCGAGCTGTTCCCGCATCTGACAGTCTTGCGCAACGTCACGATCGGGCCGACGACGGTGTTGAGGCTGGAGCGGGACGAGGCCGAGGCAAGGGCCCGGGCGCTGCTGGCGAAGGTGGGGCTGTCGGACAAGGCGGGGCAGCATCCGGCGGCGCTCTCGGGCGGGCAGCAGCAGCGGGTGGCGATCGCGCGCGCCGTGATTGCCCGGCCGAGCCTGCTGCTGGCCGACGAGCCCACGGGCAACGTCGACGACAGCATCGGCGTGCGGCTGATGTATCTGTTCGAGGAGCTCAACAAGATGGGCACGACCGTGGTGATCGCGACCCACAACGAGCGGCTGGTGAGCAAGTTCCAGCACCGCCAGCTGCGGGTCGAGACCGGCACGGTGCGGCTCGTCACGCGGCCCGAGGCGGCCTGAATGGCGCTGCTGCGCAGCGACCTGCCGCTCGGCGGCGACGGCTCCGCCCGCTTCCTGCCGTGGATCATCGGCTGCATGGTCTATCTGGCGGCGCTGGCGCTGGCCGCCACCATGGGCGCCGATCGCCTCGCCGACCGCTGGCGCAGCGATCTCACCGGCACCTTCTCGATCCAGATTCCGCCCAGCGCGTCGACCACGCCGAGCGAGCGCGAGCGGCTGCTGAGCGACATCGTCGACGGCATCGGCAAGACGCCGGAGGTGGCGAGCGTGCATGTCGTCAGCGATGCCGAGAAGCAGCGCCTGCTGGAGCCCTGGCTGGGGCCGAACGGGCTGCCCGAGGACGTGCGGCTCCCCGATCTGGTCGTTGTGCGGCTGCGGTCCGATGCACCCGCCGACCTGGAGGCGGTGAAGGCGCGCGTCGCTGCGCTCACGCCCGACGCCTCCTTCGAGGACCATGCGCGCTGGCAGGGCGACATGCTGGCCTTCACCCATTCGATCGAGCTGCTGGCCAGCATCATCATCGGGCTGATCGCGGCCGCCGCCGTGACCACGGTCATCTTCGTCACCAAGACCGGGCTCTCCATCCACCGCCGCGTGATCGAGATCGTCCACCTCGTCGGCGCCTATGACAGCTACATCGCCAAGCAGTTCCTCCTGCATTCCATGCGGCTCGGCCTGATGGGCGGCATCGGCGGCGCCGGCCTCGCCGGCCTGACCTTGCTCGGCCTCGACCGCCTGCTCGGCCAGGGCCAGACCTCGTTGCTGCCGGCGCTGGCGCTCGACCTGCAGCAGTGGCTGGCGCTGGCGGTCGTGCCCGTGGCCGTCAGCATCGTCGCCATGATCACGGCGCACCTGACCGTGCTCTACGTGCTCGGGCGCGACCTCTAGGGCATGCGGTCGTCGCGACCAGTCTTCCGCAAGCGCCGGGGAGAAGGTATGCGCCGCCGCCTGGCGCGGCTGGCGGGCGCAGCCCTCGTGCTGTTTGCGATCTGGCTCGGCGGACTCCTCTACTTCACCAGCCTGATCCCCGACGCCGTGGCCGATCCGACGAGCGCGACCGATGGGATCGTGGTCCTGACCGGCGGCAGCGACCGCCTGCGCGAGGGGCTGCAGCTGCTGGCCGACGGCAAGGCCAAGCGCCTGCTGATCTCCGGCGTCTTTCGCGACGCCAGCCTCGCCGACCTGCTGCATACCGGCGAGGCACCGCCCGGCCTGTCGCAGCAGATGATCGATTGCTGCATCACCATCGGCTATCGCGCCGGCAACACGCTCGGCAACGCCACCGAGGCCGCGGAATGGGCGGCCGCCAACGACATCCACAGCCTGCGGCTGGTGACGGCCGATTATCACATGCCGCGCAGCCTGCTCGAATTCTCCCATGCTCTGCCGGGCGCGCGCATCGTGCCGCATCCGGTGTTTCCGGAGGAAGTGAAGCGTGAGCGCTGGTGGCTGTGGCCGGGCACGGCGAGCCTGGTCGTGAGCGAGTACCACAAATATCTGGCCGCGTTGGTGCGCAGCTGGATCGACTATCTGGCGGGCCGATGACGACGCTGCGGTCGCTGCTCTTCAACCTGCTGTTCGCGCTGTGGACGGCGTTCATCTTCATCGTCAGCCTGCCGACGCTGGTGATGCCGCTCGCCGCCGCCTGGTGGATGGGCGGGCTGTGGGTGCGCGGCGCCCTGTTGCTGCTGCGCGCGACCGTCGGCCTCGGGCATCGCGTGCACGGCGCCGAGCACCGCGGCGCCGGCCCAGCCATCTATGCCGCCAAGCACCAATCGGCCTGGGACACGCTGGTGTTCCCGCTGCTGCTGGACAAGCCGGCCTACGTGCTGAAGCAGGAGCTGATCCGCGTGCCCCTCTTCGGCGCCTATCTGAAACAGTGCGGCATGATCCCGGTCGACCGACAGGGCGGCGGCTCCGCCCTGAAGCAGATGCTGAGGGCCGCCCGCGCCGCTGTCGCCCAAGGCCGCTCGATCCTGATCTACCCCGA
>DATIXH010000111.1:0-11024 GCA_035518775.1 Candidatus Acidiferrum sp. | reverse complement strand
ATTATGGATTAGATATCCATACGCAGATCCCGACCGTCACGCGATGCGCCCATCTTGCGGACTGACGCAGGGCCTCAACAGAGTCCCCTTGTATCTCTGATTGCCAGGCTGCGCGGAAGCGGAGCAAGAGGAGCTTCGCGGGGTCATGTGCAACACGACCCCGCGAACGGCGGAGGTGAGGTGGAGAACCCCTTGGTCGCTCGAGGCCGCGGGAGAGCAAGACCACCCATCCGCTCGTTGACTTCTACCGTCGATATTCCTATAATGTTCTCATCGTCGATGGAGCCCGCTCCACCGGCTCGGTGTTGGACATCGTGGATCAGAATTGCCAGCGGCCTCCCCCCAGAAGCGCCGCAGTGCTCGCCTTTTTGTCGGCCCGAGCCCCTCGTTAACTTCCTTTACATGGGCTCGTTGTTCAGATTCCGAAAACCGGGTCGCATCCACTGCGTAACTTGACCAACCGCGGCTGAGACGGGCTCCGCCCCGCTGGACATGGCGTGCATCGCTCGGATTCAAGGCGATAGAGGCGACCCCCTGTGGTCGCCCTCTTCCGGACGTCATCGGTTCACAGGAAGGGCACCCACGCGGGGGGCGTCTACAGCCCGACGTTTGCCCCGGTTCCCGCTGGACATGGGGTCCATCGCTCAAATCTGAGAACCCCACCGTTTCGCCCGCCGGCGCAGCGGCCGCTCGCCCCCTCGGCGCCTCTGCGTCTCTGCGGTGAATCCTCCTCCCCAGCCACATTCCCCGCTGGACATGGGGTCCATCGCTCAAATTTGAGAACCCCACCGGCGACCGGACCCGACGGAGGGCCCTGCCCTCCGAAGCCGCCTTGGCGGCGAAGGAGGGTGCTGACAACCGCCCCCACATCGGTCATCGTGACCGGTACCGGAGTTGCGCTGCTTCCATGGTTACGCTGTCGCCGCAGATGCTGTTGCGTGCCTACGCCATCGGGGTCTTTCCGATGGCCGAGAGCCGCGACGACCCGGAGATCTACTGGATCGACCCGGAGCTGCGCGGCGTCCTCCCCCTCGACTCCTTCCACATGCCGCGGCGGCTGAAGAAGACGGTGCGGCAACATCCGTTCGAGGTGCGCTGCGACAGCGACTTCGAGGGCATCATCAACGGCTGCGCCGCGCCCGGGCCGGGGCGGCGCGACACCTGGATCAACAGCCAGATCTTCCTGCTGAACCGGCAGCTCTTCCAGATGGGGTTCGCCCACACCGTCGAGTGCTGGCTGGGCGACCGGCTGGTGGGCGGGCTCTACGGCATCGCCATCGGCGGCGCCTTCTTCGGCGAGAGCATGTTCAGCGTCGCGCGCGACGCCAGCAAGGTGGCGCTGGTGCATCTCGTGGCCCGGCTGAAGCAGGCCGGCTTCCTGCTGCTGGACACGCAGTTCGTGACGCCGCACCTGCAGCGCTTCGGCGCCATCGAGATCAGCCGGCCGGAATACCGCCAGCGCCTAGCGCGGGCGATCGCCGCGCCGGCCCGCTTTCAGGGCGAGCTCTCGGAGGCCGCGCTCGAGGCGTTCTTGCAGTCGAGCACCCAGACGTCATAGACCGGGTGCTCCATCGCCGAGAGCGCCGGGCTGGAGGCGAACATCCAGCCGATGAACGGCGTCGTCGGCGCGAGGCCGGGCCGCTTGTCGACGATCTCCAGGAAGGCGGCGCTCTCCGGCGTCTCTTCCGGCGGCCGCTTGTCGCAGGCGCGGGCCGTGATCTCGAGCGTGCCGAAGTCGACCGTCTTGCCGACCGGCACCTCCAGCACGGAGACCCGCGCCGACACCTTGTCGAGCGCCCGCAGCACCGCGATCTGCATGGGATCGGCGCGCGCCGCCGCGGCGCTCAGCGCCACGGCGGCGGCCGCCAGCGCCAGCGCAACGGACGGGCTACCCACGTTTGTCGGACTTGCGGTAGGGATTGACGAGCGACGCGAAGATGCGCCCCAGCACCTCGCGCACCTGCGCCTCGTCGCAGTCCATCAGGATGGCGTCCTCGAAGGCATCCTGCGCCATCTGCTGCAGTTCGGTCAGGTTCTCGTTGAGCACCTTGATCTTGTCGACGCAAGACACCGGCTTGCCGTCGGGCTGCCGCCAGATGGGAAGCTCGATCCTGTCGGGGGATTGGCTCACGGGGCGGAGAATATCAGCCGAATATGGCGGCGCAAGGGCGCGGCCTCAGGCCGGCTTGTCGGCCGCGAACCGCAGCCGCACATAGTCCGCGCTCCACACGCCCTCGGCGTTGCAGAGATGCGGCCGCAACTCTGCCGCGACCTCGTTCAGGAAGGCGCCGCGCTCCTCGGCCGGCACCCGGCGCGTGAAGTTCTCGGCGAAGGTCTCGAGCCAGGCGACGATGTCGCCTGGCAGCGGCGTCGGGCGCGGGATCAGTTCGATCGTCCGCACGCGAAAGCCCTGCGCCTCCAGCAGCCCGCGATACTCGGCGGGCGTCGGAAAATACCAGGGCACCGCGCCCTGGCCATCGAGCCCCCGCCGGTCGAGGGCGGCCACCAGCGCCGTCTTGATATGCTGCACATTGCCGTGCCCGCCGAACTCGCCGACGAAGCGCCCGCCCGGCCTGAGGGCGCGCCAGACACCCGCGATCACCGCCGCCGGCCGCCGCATCCAGTGCAGCGCCGCGTTGGAGAACACGGCATCGAACTCGTGGTCGAAGGCGAGCGCCTCGCCCGACATGACGCGCGCATCGAGCCCGGCGGCCTGCGCGGCCGCGATCTGCTCGGCGCTGCTGTCGACGCCGACGACGCTGGTGCCGGCTTCGACGAGTCGCCGCGTCAGCGCGCCGTCGCCGCAGCCGAGATCGAGGATGCGCTCGCCGGCCCGCGGCGCCAGCAAGGTGACGACCGGCTGGCCCAGCTCGGCCACGAAGCGCGCGTTGCGGGCGTAGCGGTCGGGATCCCAGTGCTGCGTGGCGCCGGCGTCTGCCGTCATTGCGGGCTGGTGGTGGGCGGCGTCTGGCTGCCGCCGGATTTGCCGCCGAGCGCGCCGCCATGGATCAACTGGGTAATCAGGCCGAGGAGATTGACCGGATCCTGGGTCACGGCAATGCGATCGCCTTCCTTCAGCATCTTCTCGTCAGCGCCCGGCTGCAGATCCAGGTAGCTCGGACTGAGGAGTCCGTCGCTCCACACGCGCAGGGCGGTGTCGGTGGGAAGCTTGACGGTGTCCTTGATGCTGAGGCTCACCAGCGCCGTGTAGTCATTCGTGTCCAGGGTCGTATCGATGACGCTGCCGACCTTGATGCCGGAGAGGCGGACGTCCGTGCCGGGGTTGATGCCGCTGATGTTGTTGAAGCGCGCCGTGACGGCGTAGCCGCTGACCGTGCCGCTGCTCGAGCTGCTGTAGGCGAAGACCAGGAACACGACGGCGACGATCAGGACGACCGCGCCCATGATCGTTTCGATGACGTTGCGATGCATGGCTGCGCCTCGCGCTTAGGACGGAACCCAGGGTTCGTAGTCGCCGGTGCCCTTGGCGCGGTGCCCGCCCTTCAGCGTATGGCCGGGCGGGCGATAGGCGAGCCCCGTGCCCGTCAGGTTGGGCTGGTGCGGCTTCTGCCAGGGCCGCACCTTGATCTCGCCCGGCTTCGGCGGCTCGACGGCGATGCGGTGCAGCCAGGCGTGCCACTCCGGCGGCACGCGCGAGGCCTCGACCTCGCCGTTGTAAAGCACCCAGCGCCGCTCGCGCTTCTGGCCCCTGGTGCGCTTGTCGCGATAGTAGCGGTTGCCGAACTCGTCGGTCCCGACGAACTCGCCGAACAGCCAGGTATGGACGCGCGTTCCGATCGACATGGGCCTCGCTCCGATGGCGGCGGACTATTGCATCGCCTCAGCGGCCCTGTCCAGCCCTGGACAGGCACACACGCCCCGGTCTATGGCATCGCGACCGAACGCACCGGGAGACAGCCCCTGTCGGCCACGGACTCCGCCCTGCCGCAAGCACCCTCCCGGCACTGGACCGGTAGTGCCATCACCATCCTGGGCGCCACCACCTTCGGCCTCGTGACCACGCAGTCGCGGCTTGCGTACGACGGCGGCAGCAACACGCTCACGGTCGTGCTGCTGCGCTCGACGGCGTTCGCCCTCCTGTTCGGCGCTGTCCTGCTGTTGAGACGCCGGCGGGCGCCGCTCACGCGGTCAGGCTTCATCGCGACGCTCTGGATGGCCGCCCTCCTCCTGATCATGTCGGCAGGCTACCTCGGCGCCGTCGCCTACATCCCCGTCAGCCTGGCAGCGCTCATCTTCTACACCTTCCCCTTCTACGTCGCGATCCTCGCCAGCCTCACCGGCCGGGAACCGATGACGCGGGCCAAGGCGGCCGCGCTGATCGTCGCCTTCGCCGGTCTCGTACTCGCTCTCGGCCCCAGCTTCGATGTGCTGAACTGGCGCGGCATCGCCTGCGGCCTGGCCGGCGCGCTCGCGATGGGGATCACCGTCACCTTCGGCGGCGCGGTCATGCGACAGAACGATGCGCTGCTCGTGAACACCTGCACCAACGCCTGGGCGGCGCTCGTCCTCGGCGCCTACATGGCCGCTGCCGGCGGCCTTGCTCTGCCGACGACAGGCCTCGGCTGGTTCGGCATCGTCGGCGCCACGCTCTGCTATACGGTGGCGTTCTCCGCCTGGCTGCTGAGCCTCCGGATGGTCGACCCGATCCGCGTCGCCATCCTCTTCAACTTCGAGCCGGTGGTGACGATCACGGCCGCCTGGATCGTGCTGAGCGAAAGGCTGGGGCCGCTTCAGTTGCTCGGCGGCGCGCTCGTCATCGCAGCCATCGTTGCCATGACGGTCCTCGGCGCGCGGCGCACCGCCGCTGCATAGAACAGCTGATCACACGGGATCGCGGCGCAAGGCCTGCGCCATGCAGTGCACGCCGCCACCGCCGAGCGTGAACATGCTCATGTCGGGGTCGTAGACCTTGAAGCCGGCGGCGCGCAGCGTCTGGTTCAGTGCCTTCGAGGCGGCAGTCGAGATGATCTTGCCGTCGCCGAGCGACATGACGTTGCAGCCGAGGCCCATGGTGTCGCGGTAGTTCACGGGCACCAGCTCGATCTTCTTCGCCTTCAGCCAATCCAGGATCCAATCGTCGGTCGTGTCGAGGCAGACGGCCGCCAGCTTGGGCGCCAGCATGCAGACCATGAGATCGATATGCACGTAGTGCTCGGCGATCGGCGCCAGCTTCACCTCCCAGCCCTTCTCCTCCAGCCACCCCTTCACCTGCAGCGCCGCCGGTTCCTGGGTACGCTCGCCGCAGAAGCCGATTAGCACGCTGTTCGGCTCGATGACGTCGAAGTCGCCGCCCTCGAAGGCCGAAGCCGTGATCATCTTGAAGATCGGGATGCCCTTCGACTGGTAGAACTTGATCACCGGCGCATATTCGCCGCGCCGCCACCACTGATGCATCTGCGTGACGACGGCGCCGTAGGGAGTCATGAAGCTGGAGTCGCGGGCATAGACCTGGTAGGGCAGCGCCTCGTCCGGCTCCAGCAGGTGCACGGCGACGCCGGCGTCCTCGTAGGCCTGCACCATCTCGCGATGCTGGCGCATGGCGAGCTGGCGGTCGAACTTGGCGCCGCTGCGCAGGGTCGCCTTGGAGATGGAGCTGGTCGGGAGCCACTTGAAGTTCACCGGCTCGCACAGCAGCACGTCGTGCAGCTTGCCGTATTCGGAGTTCACGCCCCACCCGTTGGCCGCTCCGTTCCCACTCTTGGTCATTGTCTCTCCTCGCGAACAGCGTTGTGTCTCGATGCTAGCAGCCGCGCCCGCCTGCGCAAGTCAATCGCCGAGCGTATAGAGGTAGCCGTCGACCGGGAGCGCCTGACCGGAGACATGCGCTCCCTCGTTCGAGCACAGGAACAGGATCATGTTGGCGATATCCTGCGGCGTGACGAACGTCTTCATGGCCGTATAGCGCACGCTGTTCTTCCTGACCTCGTCCTCCGACCGCCCGCTGGCCTTGGCTTCCGCCTTGATCACGCGCTCGATGCGGTCGCCCTCGACCGCGCCGGGGCAGATCGCGTTGACGCGAATCCCGAACGGACCCAGCTCCAGCGCCAACGATTTCGTGAGGCCGATGATGCCCCACTTGGCCGATGCATAGGGCGTACGGCGCGCAAACCCGTGGATCCCTGCAGCCGACGACAGATTGATGATCGCGCCGCTCTTGTTCTTCTTCAGGACCGGCACGACGCGGCGGCAGCACATGTAGGTCGCGTCCAGATTGACGGCCAGCGTACGCCGCCAATCCTCCGACTTCACATCCTCCACATTGGCGGTCGGCCCTGCGATGCCGGCATTGTTGATCATGACATCCAGGCCGCCGAGGTTGGCGAGCGCCGCATCCAGGAAACGATTGAGCTGGGGTTCATCCGCGACGTCAGTCACCGTCACCCCCACCGCCGGGTGCTTCGCCCGGAAGCCCTTCAGGCCAGCTTCGTCGACGTCACAGACCTCGACCTTGGCGCCGGCGGCCAGGAACATCTCGGCCGTGACGCGGCCGATGCCGGTCGCCGCAGCGGTGATGATGACGCGCTTGTCCTTCAGACCCGTAGCCATCCTTCTTCGTCCCTATTTTCTGTTCACGCGGGAGTCCGCAATCACGCACAGCATCTCGAACATCAGATTGGCGGCGTTGAGGGCGGTGTGGCCGGTGGGGTCGGCCAGCGGCAGCACCTCGCAGATGTCGCCGCCGATCAGGTTCATCCCCTGCAGTCCCCGGATGATCACCTGGGCGTCGCGCATTGAGAGGCCGCCCGGCTCCGGCACGCCGGTGCCGATGCAGTAGACGGGGTCGAGCCCGTCGATGTCGAAGGTGATGTAGGTCGGGCCGGTGCCGCAGACGCGCCGGCACTCCTTGATCACCTCCTTGCGCCCCATCTCCTCGAAATCGTCCATGGTGACGATGCGCATGCCGACGTCGTAGCCGTACTGGATGTCGTCGTCGCCGAAGCGCGTGCCGCGCAGGCCGATCTGGATCGTGCGCTTGGGATCGAGGACGCCCTCCTCCACCAGCCGGCGGAACGGCGTGGCGTGATTGATCTTGGTGCCGAGATAGGTATCGAGCGTGTCGGCGTGGGCGTCGAAATGCACGGCGCCGAACGGCTCGCCCTTGTAGAGGCCGCGCAGCACCGGCAGCGTGACCGTGTGATCGCCACCGGCGGCGATCGGGGCGACATTGTGCTTGGCGAGGTTCTTGAAGAACGCCGTGATGGCATCGACGCTGCCCAGGAGATCGAAAGGATTGACCGGCGCGTCGCCCATGTCCGCGACGTTGCATAGCCGGAACGGCGCGATCCGGCTGGTGGCGTTGACGCGGCGGATGATGCGCGACATCTCCCGGATCTGCGCCGGGCCTTGGCGCGCACCCGTGCGAAAGCCGGTGCCGAGGTCGAAGGGCACGCCGACCAGCGCGATGTCGACCTTCGTCGGATCGTTGATCCGCGGCGTACGCATGAAGGTGGCGGCCTCGGCGAACCGCGGAATCACGGCAGCGTTGAGTGGCTGGAGCGGCGGCTCGTTGGCGGTATCGGGCATGGCGGCTCTCCCAGAGCGACGGCTTGTTCGTTGAGCCGGAGAGTGCGAGGCGCGCGGGCCTGAGTCAACGTCGGCGGGCTTGGAGCGGGTGGCGCGCCATGATCTACTTTGCGCCGATCAGGATCACACGCAGGGGGAACCATGCCACTCATCCAACGCGCCTCCGTGCGCACCATCGCCGTCGTCGGCGCCGGCATCGTCGGCGCCAGCTGGGCCGCCTATTTCCTCGCCCGCGGCTTCGCCGTGCGCGCCAACGACACGCGCGCCGACGGCGAAGCGTTCGTCCGCGACTACATCGCCAAGGCTTGGCCGACGCTGGAGCGCTTCGGTCTCGCGCGCGGCGCCGATCCGACACGTTGGTCGTTCCACGGTACGCCGGCGGAGGCGACGACCGGCTCGGACTTCGTGCAGGAGAGCGTGTTCGAGCGGGTCGAGCTGAAGCAGCAAGTGCTGGCGGAGATCGACGCGGCGCTGCCGCCCGATCGCGTCATCGCCTCCTCCACCTCGGGCTTCATGCCGAGCGATCTGCAGGCGCGCTGCAAGCATCCGGAGCGCGTGGTCATCGGCCATCCCTTCAATCCGCCGCACCTCGTGCCCCTGGTCGAGGTCGTCGGCGGGAAAAAGACGGACGCCGCGGCGGTGGACTGGTCGGTCGGGTTTTATAATGCCATCGGCAAGAGGGCGATCCGCCTCAACAAGGAGATCCGCGGCCATCTCGCCAACCGGCTGCAGGCAGCGCTCTGGCGCGAAGCGCTCTACTGCGTCGACCAGGGCATCGCCTCGGTCGCCGATGCCGATGCCGCCATCGCCTATGGGCCCGGCATTCGCTGGGCGTTCATGGGCCCGTCGCTCACCTTCCACCTCGCCGGCGGCGTCGGCGGCATGGCCTATTTCCTCGACCACCTGAAGGCGTCGATCGAGGCCGACTGGGAAGAGCTCGGCCAGCCCAAGTTCACGGACGCGCTCAAGAAGAAGCTGATCGACGGCGTCATCGCCGAGGCCGGGACGCGCAGCTTCCCGGAACTGGCGGCCTGGCGCGACCGCTGCCTGGAGGAGCTCCTGCTGGCCCTCAAGGACAAGCGCGACTAGGGAGGCCGCGTTGCAAGCTCGTCATCTGCTTGCGGGCATCGCGCTCCTGCTCGCGGCCTGCGTCACCAAGCCGGCCATCGAGACGATCACGGGCAAACCGATTCCCGAGAGCGAGGTGAAGGCCACGGTCCTGGCGCTGACGCGCGGCGAGTGGGAGGCGTTCGGCAAGCAGCGCATCACTTGGGAGGATGGGGTCGAGGTCATCAAGCCGGTGGGGCTGTGGGAGGACGACAAGCTCGGCAGCAGGCGGGTGGCCGAGTATTGGCGCGTGCTCGATCCGGACTCGGAGCTCACGGGCTTCGATTGCGCCGAGCCCTGGTCGGCGGCCTTCATCTCCTGGGTGATGATCCGCTCCGGTGTCGATCCTGGGCAGTTCACGCGCTCGGCGGCCCATCGCGACTATCTCCGGACGATCATCGAGCATGCCGACGATCCCGATTTCAAGTTCCGACCGCACGCGCCGGCCGACTATGCGCCGAAGCCCGGCGACCTCATCTGCCGCGGGCGCGGCAGCACGCGGGACATCACGGACTTCCATGCGCTGCCGGCCGATGCCGCGCTGCATTGCGACATCGTCGTGAGCAATAGCGGCGGCAAGCTCGAGTCGATCGGCGGCAATGTGCGGCAGTCGGTTTCGCTCAGCGAGCGCGACGTCGATGCGAGCGGGAAACTCGGCGCGCCCTGGTTCGTGGTCATCGAGAACCGCTATCCCGATCCGCAGACGCCGGTGGCGTTCCGGTGATAGCATCACGCCAAACAAGCCAACGGGAGGAATGCATGTCGCCACGCAAGGCCGCGCTGACGCCGGCGAAGAGGACGGCGCTCGAGTGGGTGAAGAGCAACGAGCCCTGGCTGTCGAACACCCACAGCCAGATCTGGGACTTCCACGAGACGGCGTGGCGCGAGTACCGCTCGGCCGAATACTACACGACCCTGCTGCGCGCCCAGGGCTTCGAGGTCGAGGAAGGTACGGCGACCATGCCGACGGCCTTCCTTGCCACCTGGAAGAACGGCAAGGGCGGGCCGACGATCGCCTCCTATGCCGAGTACGACGCCGTGCCCGGCAACAGCCAGGAGCGCGTGCCCTACAGGAAGCCGCGCGCGGGACTGCACAAGTACGCCGCCGGCCACACTGACCCCCATTCCGCGCTCGGCTGCGGCGCGCTCGGCGGGCTGCTGGCAGCCAAGGCGGCAATGGAGAAGCACGGCATTCCCGGCACACTCAAGTTCTTCGGCGAGCCCGCCGAGAAGGTGTGCGGCTCGAAGCCGATCCACGCCGCCCACGGCTACTACGACGACCTCGACGCCGCCATCAGCTTCCACCCCGCCTACTTCCGCACCTACTCCAACACGACGATCTGGGACACCCACTGCGGCTCCTACTGGAGCAAGATCTACACCTTCGAGTGTCCGCATCCCGAGACCTGGGCGGCCATGGGCGCCAGCAACAGCGCCAATCCGCACACCTCGGCGCGCGCGCCGGGCGCCATCGATGCGGTATGCCTGATGTACACGGCCTCCAAATACACGAAGGAGGCGATGCTGCCGCATACGGGCACCTGGACCATCAACGAGGCGATCCTGGCGGCGGGCCAGGCCACCTCCGACAACCTTGCCCCCAATTTCAGTCAGATCCAGTACGCCAGCCGCGCGCCGACCCTGGCCATGCAGGAGCGCATCTACGCCGTGCTCGACAACAACGCCCATCATGCGGCGGGCATCACCCACTGCACGGTGCGCAAGGGCTGGGTGACGAAGACGCGGCCCGGCCTGCCCAACCACGTCATGGCCGGTCTCTGCTACGCGAACCTGGAGCTGGCGGGGCCGCCGGCCTGGGGCGAGCAGGCCAGGAAGTTCGCGCGCGAGCTGCAGAAGAACCTTGGCGTGAAGCCGATGAACGAGCCGATCATGCGCGAGATGGGCGAGCTGATCCCGCCCGAGGAGGCCGAGGCGATGGTGCGGCGCGACCTGCCGGCCTGGCAGAAGAACTACACGTCGGACGACTACACGGACTACACTTGGCACTGCCCGACCGTGCGGCTGCTGATCGGGCGGGCGACCCTGGAGCCGCCGGCACCCGGCTACCAGTATCCGGACTGGGCCTGGAACGCCCTCGGCGGTTATTCGCCGACCATCGACCCCACGGTGTTCGCGGCCGCCCGCACGATCGGCCTCACCTTCATCGACCTGATGACCAAACCGGCCGTGCTGGCCGCCGCCAAGGCGGAGTTCAAGGAACGGAGCGGCGGCGGCATCGGCGGCAAGACCTGGGTGCCGCCGCTCCTCGGCAAGAACTTCAAGGCGCCCATCCACTACCGCTGGCCGGAATATGTGAGCACGCCGCGCGGGCGGGAGTGGTGGATACCCGTCGGGGCGTGAAGAACGCGGGC
>DATIXH010000110.1:0-4900 GCA_035518775.1 Candidatus Acidiferrum sp. | reverse complement strand
TATGATGAGCAGGCGTCAGGTCTTCGCCCTCATCGGGTTCGGCGTCGCCGCGCTGGTCACCACGCCTGCGCTGTCCTGCACCACCGTCTGTCTTCTAGTCAAGGAGCAGGCCGTCGTAGCATACAATTATGATTTCTATCCCCCTGAAGGGCTGATCCTGGTCAACAAGCGCGAAACGAGGAAGGTCAGCTCGCTCCGGAGCCAAGGGGCTGCCTGGGTTGCTACTTACGGCAGCGTCACGTTCAATCAGTTCGGCCGCGACAACCCGATGACCGGTGTCAACGAGAAAGGCCTCATGGTCTCCCAGATGTGGCTGGACGAGACCAAGTATCCTCCCGCTGACACCCGCCCGGCGATCGGTATCCTCGAGTGGATCCAGTACAACCTCGACCGCCACGCCAGTGTCGCGGAGGTCCTGGCCAACGCCGAGACCGTGCGGCCGACGAGCCGGGTGCCGATCCATTATCTCGTCGCGGATGCCACCGGCGATGCGGCGGCTCTCGAGTTCATCGACGGTAAGCTCGTCGTCCACCGCGGTGCGGCTATGCCGGTCAGGGCGCTCGCCAACTCGACCTACGTCGACTCGGTCGCCGCGTTCGAAAAGGCCAAGAGCAAAGGTGAGATGCCAACCTCCGCGTCTTCGCTCGATCGGTTCGTGCGCGCTGCCATGCTAGCGGGTGCTGGCAACGAGGATCCGGTCGCGGGCGGTTTCGAGATCCTTGCCACGGTCGCGCAACCCGACTTTACGCGGTGGAGCATCGTTTACAACCTCAGCGTCGGCGAGGTTTATTTCAGAACCGAGGGCAATCGCGCGATCCGGCACTTCGCCTTGGCCGGGTTCGACTTCTCCTGCGGCACCCCGGTCAAGATGCTCGACGTGACCTTCGGCGGCGCCGGCGACGTGGGCGCCGCGTTTGTCGACTACAACGTGGCTGCCAATCGGACCCTCATCGAGTCAGGCTTCACGAAAACGCCATTCCTGCGGGAGATCCCAGCTGCGACGAGAGACGCACTGGCCGCGCATCCGGGGTCGACATCGTCGTGCGCTGCGCCGGACTGACCGCCGGGACTAGGAGCCGGGAGACGCGGCGGGGCGCCCACCGACGTGGAAGCCCCGCCCCCTGCCGCTCGCTCTTAGTTCTCGCCCGGCGTCTCGCACATCCCGCCCGGGAGGTACGTGCCGCCCTGGTACTCGCAGATGGACTTCGCGCTCTTCGCAGCCCGAGCCGCCTCGCCCTTCGTCATGTCGCAAGTCTCCGATGACGCCGACCACACCCCGCCGTGAGCCTGGCAGTCCTTCGCCATGTTCAGTCGCATCTTGCCGCCACATCCCGCCAGCGGGACCACCAGGGCCGTAGCCAGTGCCATCCCAACGAGCAGCCTTCTCCGTTGCATCTCCGATTCTCCTCTCACGATTGCGTGTTCACCGCAATGGCCGAGCCTCGACCGCAGTGGTCGGGGTCGCCGAGGAACCTATCACCCGGGGCGGCCGGACCGCCCTCCAGTTCCTACTCGGGCAACCCGATGATGGGGTACATCGCTCCGATCAGCGGGCCCGCCGTGGTCATCGATCCGAACCACTTCTCTCGAAGATCGGCACCACCTCACGCCGGCGGATAGCGCCGGATGTCGATCACGGTGGTGGGCTTGAAGGCAAGCCTCGCAACGCGAGGTCGACTGCTCGTGGCACCGTCATCGCGCCTACGGCTCGAACGTGAAGATGCGCTTCCAGTCGTTCTTCATGCTGATGACGGTCCAGCCCTTCTTCATGGCCTCGTCGTAGAACGCCTGCGGGAAAGTGCCGATCCTGGTGGCCGGCAGCCCCTGGGCCGGGCCGTAGGCATACTCGCGCTTCGCATCGTCGTGCAGCAGCAGCATCAGCAGCCGGGCGCCCTCGCCCGCCCCGGTGTACTCCAGCATCTGCCGATCCCCGGCCGAGTTGCCGAAGGCGGCATAGGGCCGGCGGCCGATCATCAGATGGATGCCCTCGGGCTTGCCGGCGTTGTCGTCGTTGAGCAGGAGCCGGGGCTCCTTGGTCAGGAACGGCTTGCCGCTCTTGTCGTAGCCGTACTTCGTCCCTCCTGCGGTGCCCACCACCTGCTCGGGCGGGATGCTGTAGACCTGCTCCGAGTACACGCGCACGAAGTCCTGCCCGCCGCCGGTGACGATGTAGGTCTTGTAGCCGCTGGCGCGCAGGTACTTCAGCACCTCCTGCATCGGCACGTAGGTGAGCTCGGGGTAGGGTCGCTTCCAGCGCGGGTCCTTCGCCGCCGCGATCCACTTGGTCACGTCGGCTCTGAACGTCTCGACCGACATGCCGGTGAGCGTGGCGGCGAGGATCTTGATGAGGTCGTCCTTCGACAGCCTGGCCATCGCCTCGCGGTTGCCCGACATCACGGTCTTGAACGGCTCGACGTTCGCCAGCTCCGGCTTCGCCTTGACCACCGCAGGCACACGGTCGAGGCAGTAGATCACCTGCGAGTACATCGGGTGCTCGACCCAGAGCGTGCCGTCCTGGTCGAAGGTGGCGATGCGCTCGGCCGGCGCCACGAACTTCGGATTGCCCTGCGTGGTGGTGGCCTGCACGAACTCGACGATCGCCTTCTTGGCTGCACCGTCGTTCCACGAGGGAAGCGGATCGGTCTGCGCCAAGGCTTGCGCCGCGAGTGTGAGCGAGGCGGCGAGGACGAGCACGCCAGCAACCATAGAGAGCGCAGGACGCTTCATCACGGTCTCCTGTTGGTGTAGAGGTCACGAGGAAGCGGGCGACCCTTTCGGGCCGCCCGCTTCGTCATCAATCGCGTCCGCTCGGGTTATTGGCTCGGGTGGCCCTGCCCCTTCCTGAGCTGTTCCATGACCTGGTCCAGGTTGTAGCTCGCCGGATCCTGCATCGGCGGGTACGTTTTGTAGGACTCGAGCTCCTTCAACCACAGTACCTGGCCGATGGGCAGCAAGTTCCAGTCGTATATCCAAGCCGTGACCGGCCCGGCGAGCGCGCCGCTGAACCAGAAACCCGCCTTTCTCCACTCGCCGCCGCCCATCGACGTCTCGAATGGATCGCGCTTGAGGTTTACCACGCCGGCTGCGAACTGGGTCTGGACCCCCGGGACGTTGAAGCCCGTCGCGGTTTCGGGCGCGATCGCGAAATACATCTTCCAATTCTTGTAGCGCACCGCCGACGGATGGGAGCTGGAATAGTAGAAGAAGGTGTCGCGCGGGGACTTCGCGGTCTTTCCTAGCAGATAGTCGGTCTGGTCGATGCCGTCGAGCGTCGTCTTGACGATCCCGGGATAGCTGCCGGCCTCGATCTGCTTCTTGAGGCCGTCGCCCTTGGGGCCGCCGGCGATGTTGACGAGCGTGGGCAGCCAGTCGAGCGAGGCGAAGATCTCGGTCAAGACCGTGCCAGGCTTGATGTGGCGCGGCCAGCGGACGACCATGGGCGCGCGCATGCCGCCTTCCCAGGTGTTCATCTTCGAGCCCTTGAACGGCGTGGTGCCGCCATCGGGGAAGGTGAAGGTCTCGGCGCCGTTGTCGGTGGTGAAGGCCACGATGGTGTTGTCGAGCTGGCCCATGGCCTCCAGCTTCTTCAGCACGTAGCCGATGTTATCGTCCATCTGCTTCATGCCGGCCTCGTTGACGCCCCAGTCCTTGCCGCCGGGCTCGCCGACCATGGCCATGTACTTGTCGTTCAGCACGGTCGTGACGTGCATGCGCGCCGGGTTGTACCAGACGAAGAACGGCTTGTTGGTCTTCTTGGGGTCGTTTCGGTCGAGGAAGTCGATGACCTTGGCCGAGATCTCCTCGTCCACGCCCTTCGAGCGCTCGAGCGTCAGCGGCCCCTGGTCCTGGCACGTCTGGTTCTTCGCCGTGCCGTCGGAGGACTTGCACCAGATGACTGGGCGCGGCGGCGTCAGGCAGATCGTCGTCTGCGGATCCACCGCCCCCGGGACTTCCGGGAGGCCGGGGATCGGTGTGTTCTTGCAGGGCGGGGCGACGCCCTGCAGGGTCGGGGTCTTGTTGATGTCAGGGAAGCTCACCCCCTGCATCGCATCCAGGTGATACAGGTAGCCCCAGAACTCCTGGAAACCGTGCGCCGTCGGCAGCGCATCGGTGTGGTCGCCCAGGTGGTTCTTGCCGAACTCACCGGTGGTATAGCCGAGATCGCGCAGGAACCAGGCGAGCGACGGAGTTCCCGGCTTCAGGTAGGTCGGGCTTCCCGGCAGCTGCGGCGGGATCATTCCCGTGCGCAGCGGGTTCATGCCGGTGAAGAAGGCGTTGCGCCCGGCCGTGCAGCTCTGCTCCGCGTAGTAGGTCATGAAGATCGCGCCCTCGTTGCCGATGCGGTCGATGTTCGGCGTCTCGCCCACCATCAGGCCGCGGTGGTAGATGCTCGGCTGCATCCAGCCGATGTCGTCGCCCATGATGAACAGGATGTTGGGCTTGGCCTGGGCTGGGGCCTGCGCCCGCACCACCGGCGCTGCGAGAAGCAGCGCGACGACCGGCAGCAACGCCGCGGCAACGATCGGCCGTAAGGCCTTCCACCAGGGACAGTGTTGCGTCGCGGTGATGGTGTTTGCTGCTTGACCGAGACTACGCATGGATGGCCTCCTTCCTCGCGGTTCACGTTGTGGGATTGGCTGGGGGGCTTCTCTGCCCGGTTGTCTTCTCTGCGCCGTTCACTTCGATGGGTGCTCGATCTCGTCGAACACGCGCTCAAGCACCGCGAGCAGGCCTGTCCGGAGACGAAACGCGCCCGTCGGGTTGATGGCGGTGTCCGGCCAGATCGCGTCCATCAACTCATCTCGGCTCACCAGCGCGCCGGGCCGCTTCTGCCAGAGCACCGCCCGGTCTTCGGCCGCAGCTGGATCACCCTGGAGCCGCACCACAGCCGGCCTCCGCT
>DATIXH010000109.1:0-4303 GCA_035518775.1 Candidatus Acidiferrum sp. | reverse complement strand
CGCATCCGGATCCATCTCCCACTTACCGCCGCCGGGGTCACCGAAGCTCACCAGGAACCCGTGCGTGTCGTCTGCCGGCGCGCCCGCCGGCGCGTTCGCCCAGGCGACATGACGGGAGCCGGGTCCGTGGCAGGCCTCGCATGACACATCGATCTCCGACCATGTCGTTCGGTAGGAATTGGCGGCGAGATCGAAATTCTTGCGCAGATCGGTCGAGTGGCAGTCGGCGCACATGTAGTTCCAGGTCTGGTTCGGCCCGGTCCAGTGCAGGGGATCGCTGAACGGAATCTCTTCGTTGGGATAGAGGTGGAACCAGCGATGGCCGCCGTCCGCAATCGGCCGGCTGTCCCAGGCAATGCCGAGCGCCTGGTAGCGGCCGCCCGGGAAGGCAATCAGGTATTGCTGGAGCGGATAGACGCCGAAGGTATAGGCGATCTCATAGTCCTGCTGCTTGCCATCGGGCCCGTCCGTACGGACGAAGAACTTCGCGTCCTTCCGATAGAACGTCGAGGTCACGCCGAAGTGCGTGATGCTCGCGTCATCGAAATTGCCGAGCACGCTTTTCTCCGTCGCCTCCTGCATGGCCAGGTCGTGATGCGAGCCGCGCCACAGCTCGACCTCGGCCGCGTGGCAGGAACCACAGACCTCCCGACCGACGAAAGTCGCCTCGAGCGATCCGCCGGCCTGGGCGTCGGCGGCGTAGGATGCATGCGCAGCGAAAAAGATGATCGCCAGAACGACGAGCAGCGCCCGAAGGGGCTTTCCCCTCGTTGCCGACCTGCACCGCGGGATTGCGGGCTTTCTTCCGCAGCGAGCCTGACGGTCCCTCAGGGTGGCGCCAGTTCGCGCCGGCCATGTAGCCCCACCAGTTGTAATGGTTGGCCAGGTCGACGCGCTGGCGGGTCTTCTCGAAGAAGACGGGGGCGGGCATGAGCATTTCCGGCTTGGCGCCGGGGTAGTGGGCCAGGTTCGGCGGCCGCTCCGCCAGCGTGACATATCCGGTCGCGTCGATGAAGCGGCAGCGTGCTTGCCGATTTGAGCCAAACGCCACTCCTGGAGTCCAACTACCTTGAGCCAAAGATCTCGCCTCTTCGCCGAGGGCGGGATGCAGCAGCGGACATCGAGACTATTGCTGCGGCGCCGCAAGCATCGGGGGTACCTTCTTCCACGCATAGCCGTGACGCGCCTTCTGGTAGGCATAGTCGAACAGCGCGTTCATGTAGGTTTTGTCGAAGTCGGCCGGGTGCGGCGCAGAAAAGTCGCGGCCGATGTAGGCGAGGTTGTAGTCGACGCCGTCACGCTGCGCCAAAAAATAGGTGCGCAGCAGATCGTTCGAGCCGCTGGTGTGAATCATGGTCGAGATTGCCCGGCCCGCGATGCTCAGCGTCTGGCGTTCGACGGTCGCCCATCTCGGATCTTCGCGCGCATTGCGGATCACGTAGCCTTTCCGCTCCCGCGTGCCCACTTTGCGCAAGTCGATGTTTGCAGGATAGAGGAACAACTGCGCGATCGCCCCGCCATCGACATGCAGTTCCTGGTAGTGCTTGCCGTCGAGTTCGACGTCTATCATCACCGGCTGAAAAATGCCGGGCACGGCGGAGGACGCGCGCAGGATCTTGCGGATGAGGTCGAGCGCGCCGGGATTGCCGCTGGCGGCAATCGCGCCGATGTTCCAGATGCACGGCCGCTGGGCATCGAGATCGGTGCTGCCGATCAGGAGCAGCCGGCCCTTCCGGTATTCGCGCGCAATGGCCGCGAGCATCGGCTCGTCGAAATAGCGTGAAATCAGTTTCCACAGCGGCGTGGTGTCGGACAGCGCATCGTCGAAGATGCCGCCGATGAGACCGCGGTCGATGAAGACGTCATCGGCCGAGATCGTCGTGTAGACATCGTGGAGCTGCTTATCATATGCCGGCCCGAGAAACGCGAAGGGCGCAATCAGGGCGCCGGTGCTGACCCCCGTCACCATGTCGAATTCGGGTCGATCACCCGCCTCGGTCCATCCGGCAAGGATGCCGGAACCGAACGCACCGTCGTCGCCGCCGCCGGAGATGGCGAGAAAATTCGCGGTCGGCAAGGGCGCGTCCGCGGCCAGCCCCATCGCTTGCCTTTCTCGCTGAAGCGCGAGCTTTCCTTCCGCCGTCATCTCGGCAAGTTGCGTGCCGGGAAAATAGCGCGCATTGGCGATACCCAGCGGCAGCGCCCGTGTCGTATCGGCGTCCGGAACAGGAGCCATCCGTTCGGGCGCCGCACAGCCGGCGGCCGCGACGACAAAGACCGCAGCAATCCAGGCCCTCGCCCAGGGCCAAAGGCGACCGGGGCGCAAGGCAACGCCTGCCGTCCCGGCGTCGGAGGCGTTCTGGCATTGGTCAGACATCATGAGTGACCTCTCTTGTCGTGTTCGATCGCCGGCACAAGGCGATCCAGCGGGGTTGTTTTCTCTTCCGTCCAGTCGATCAGCTCACTTTGATGGCCCGGACTTCCGCGGCGCGATCATCGACCGGAATGATGGGAAGTTCGCCCGGGCTCTTCGCCGGGAGGCTGCGCAGGTGATCCATAATCGCCTGCCACTCCTTGATCTCGCGCACGGCGCCGTTCCGCGCGCCGGTCGCGACACTGGCGCCGTCGGTGGTACCCGGCGGCGGCAGCACGTAGGGCGTGTCTTCGCGAGGATCGTCGAGCGCCTCGACTCTGGATTTGAGGGGCTGACCCTCCTTGTTCTTGGGCACCAGAGTCAGTTTGCCCTTGGTATATTTCGGTATGGCCACGACGATCAGGCCGAGATAGAGCGGGCAGGTGAGGCTGTAGAGCCGGTCGCCCTGACCGGTGATGTCGATAGCCCGGTAGCCGCGATCGAGGTCGCCCATCTCGATGGCGGTCACGACGTCGAACTTCGGGCGCGATGGGTCGTAGTTGAACCTCATGCCGGAGGAGCGGGGGAAGTACTCCCCGGGGTGGGCCGGGCTGTCCACGAGGAAAAACTCGAGCAGATGCTTCAGCTCCTGGCCGGTGAAGTAGGCGGTCACGAGCGCGCTGCCGGCCGTCGGATCCACGACGCCCGCCCCGAGCGGCGCCACGGCGAATACATCGTAGACGGTTTGCACGCCTGACTTTCCGCGTGTGAAGCCGGCGCGCATCATCCCATTGGCCGTGAATCCGATGTCCGCCTGTGTAGCGTTTCTGAAGGCGTCCGTGACGAGGTTCGCCAGGAGCGTGCTGGCGCCGATATCGGCGAACGTGTTGGGGATATCTTGCGGCACCACCGCGAGTGGCTGATCGATGCTGTAGCCGCGCGACGCGAATACGGCCCCGGTGACTGCTTTCTTGAACCCTTCGATCTCGTCGGCGATGGCCCGGTCGCCGGCAACGCTGTCGTCGATGGGGTAGAGCCGGTAGGACTCGACCGTCGGCTTGCCGTCGTTCAACGTGACTACCAATTCGCCGAGGTTCTCTCCTTGCTTCCCGGTTTGGACCACGGGCGTGTGGTCGTTGACGATGATCGCCTCTTGCAGCTCGGTGTGGCTGTGGCCGCCGATCACCACGTCGATGCCCGGCACGGCCTTGGCCAGGCGCACATCGTCGCCGTCGCTGTAGCGCCCGTCCGGCCCTTTCTCCAGGCCGCCGTGGCTGAGGCAGATGACCACATCGACCTTCTCCGTCTCGCGGAGAACCGTCACCATCTCCTTGGCGGTCTCGATGGCGTCAGAGAACGTCACGGCCCCTGCGCCCGTGGTGTAGAACTGGGCCTCCTTGCCGAGCAGGCCGAACAGGCCGAAACGAAGGCCGCCGCGCTCGATCACGAGGTGGCGGCGGATCACTCCGGCCTTGGCGAGGCGCTGAAGGTCGGCCAGCGTTGCGTCATTCGCCGCGAGGTTCGTATTCGAGGCCAGCACCGCTGGGATGTGGCCGGCTTCGCTGGCCAGGCCGAGCGCCTTGGCCAGACCCTCGGGCCCGAGGTCGAAATCATGATTTCCGAAGGTAGTGGCGTCGTATCCCATCCGGGACATGAGCTGCAGCTCGCTGCCGATCTCACGGCCCGCAGCGGCGAACGCGGTTCCCATGCTGTAGTCACCCGCGTCGAGCACCAGCACGGGCCCTTGGCTCTTGCGCGACTCCTGCTGCTTCGCGATCAGCCCCGCCAACCGTGCATACCCGCCTCGGGTGTTGTCGTCGTTGAGCGTGAACGGCGTGTAGTCCGAAGCCGGGCCCAGCCCGATGAAGGCCGAGTGCATGTCGTTGGTGTGCAGGATGGTGAAGGTCTTCTTCCCCTTCTCCTGCGCTGCCGCCGGCAGGGCTCCCATGA
>DATIXH010000108.1:0-3032 GCA_035518775.1 Candidatus Acidiferrum sp. | reverse complement strand
CACCTAACACGAACGCGACGGCCACCTGAGGGCCTTACGTCTCCCCTGACCCTTCCGATTCAGCAACCTGAAGTCTGGACTTTCGGAGTTGGGACGGTCAGGCATCCGGGCCGTGCCAGTTGATGTAGATGCGGTCTGAGGTTGCCCAGTCCTCGTCGATTTCGACGAGAACGGCGGTGGCGAGGCGGAGCAGGGCATCGCGGTTTGGGAAGACGCGGACCTTGCTGGTGCGGCGTTTGATCTCCTGCTGGATCGCCCGCTCGATGGGGTTGGCGGTACGCATGCGCCGCCAGTGCTGCTCCGGCAGGGTGAAAACGGCGAGGCCTTCGGGGACGTGTGTTCGAGCCAGTCGGCGAGGCGGTCGGCCGCGCCACGGTAGGCGGTGACCAGACGATCGAGTTCTTCCTGCGCGGTCTGCAGCGAGGAGGCGTTCCAGATCCGCCGCAGCTCGGCGCCAATGCGCTTGCGGATGGCGGCGTTGGGGGCGTGGTGAATGGCGTTCTGCGCGAGGTGGAATTGGCAGCGCTGCCAGACGGCACCGGGCAGGACGGCGCGGCGGGCGGCCTTGAGTCCAGCATGGTCGTCGCTGACGACGAAGCGGACGCCGCGCATGCCGCGGTCGATCAGGCTGTCGAGGAAGGCGCGCCAGTGGATTTCGGCTTCCGAGGGATCGCAGGAGACGCCGAGCACGCGCCGTCGCCCGTCCGGCCCGATGCCGATGGCGGAGAACAGGGCGGCATCGCGGACCACGCCGCCGTCGCGCAGCTTCTCGTAGCGGGCGTCGAGAAAGAGATAGTGGATCTCGCCCCGCGGCCGGCTGCGCCAGGCGGCGAGTTCCTCGTCCAGCAGAGCGGCAGCCCGACTGACCTGGGTCGACGACAGGCTCTTCAGGCCGAACTCGGCCATCACCTTGGCGGCATCGCGGGTGGAGACGCCTTGCACGTACATCTCGGCGATCGCCAGCATCACCGCGCGCGAGGATCGGCGCCCGCGCTCCAGCGACTGCGGATAGAAGGGCTCGTCGGTTCCGGCGGCTTTCGGGACGTCGACGGTCACTGTCCCGGCCGTGGTGTCGACCGTCTTGCTCTTGTAACCGTTGGCATAGCCGCGCCGGCCGGCGTTGCGCTCGTAGAGGCCGGCGCCGAGGAAGCGCTCCCGCTCCAGGCGCAGGGCGAGATTGAACAGCGCCGTGAACACCTGCGCTATCCCGTCCGGGCCTTCGGCGATGAGCTGTTCCATGAGAGCGGTGACGATCGTATCCTGGTTCTGCGACATCCGGTCTTCCTTCCAGCCAGTCGGAACAACCGGATTGCCGTAGACCCCTTCTCAAATCGAATTTCCAGACGTCAGGTTACACGTCCGCTCCGGTTCGGGCCGCCGAGCGTAATTGCGCTGGCCAAAGCATGCACAGAAACGTCGATGACCCTGGAGACGCAGATTCGAGAGCACCGAGTGAAAGACCGCGGCGCCAAGGAGGATCGCTCGAAATGAGATATCGAGCAGTCGCCACTGGCGAAGCAGGCGTGGGCGACTGCAAAACCTGGGTCCGGTTCTAACCGGAACCCGACCTCGCGCGCGTCCGCTCTCCGCGCTCCGAAATCGTCGCTCCTGGCGAGTTGCGTCAGTGCCGGGGCGGCGTGGTTCCGGGTGTTGATCACGCGTAGCTGGCGACATCGTTGAGCAGGCGGGCGCGCAGCATGGCGGCGTTCGCCTCGTCATAGGCGGCGCGCCAGTCGAAGCTGGCCTCGACACCGCCCGGCCCGGACACGGCGTACTTCGGCTTCGGCAGGAACACCCGGAACAACTCGAAGGTAAGCGACCATCCCTCGGCCATGGTGAAGCCGTACTCGACCACCACCGGATCGCCGTTGGCCGCCTCCGCCGCCAGGGTGGCACCATCGAAGCGAAGCGTCATCGCGCCGGTACAGGTCGCGATCGTCGGGTCGGCCGCCTCGATCTTGCCGTCGTCGCGGATCACCCGCACCCGCTCCAGGTTGTTGGAGAAGGTGAGTCTGCCGTCGGTGACGCCGGCCAGCGGCACGCCATCGCGATTGATGAAGCCGCGGCCCTGGCTGAAGCGCTTCAGCGCGAAGGTCTCCGGCGTTGCATCAATCGTGATGCTGGCTTTCTCCTCGCCCTGGGCGACCATCTGCACGGTGGTTCACCGGCCCCTCGCGGCCCATCTCGAAGGCGAGGCTCTCCATCACTGTGCCCAAGTGACGGAAGAACACCGGCGTGATCAGCTGCGGGTGGCCGATCTCGAAGGTGAAGCTGGGAATGTCGTTACCGCCCGACAGCCATTCGTGCCGGTAGCCGCCGCCGGTCAGCGTCGATGCTGAGACCGTGCCGGTGCTGTTGGCCGAGGCAGCGAGCGTAAAGCTGTTGCCCGTCGTGCCGGCGGTGTCGAACTCGATCTCCAGCCGGTCGTCGGTCGTGTTCGCCGCGTAGCTGCACTTGGCGATCTCAGCATCGGCCGAGCCGTTGAGATCAGAGGCCAAGGCCGTCAGTGTCGCATCGAGGCTGGCGCCGATTTGCGTCTGGTTGCCTGTGGGCGTGCCGGTGACGAAGGTCCAGACAACGCCGTTCACGGTGATCGTGCTGTTGGGGGCCGGCTGGGCCGAGAAACCGATCGATCCCGACGCCTTGGTCTGCGTCGTTGCCGGATCGCCGAACAGCCCCGTCAGCCAGAAGCCCGAGCCGCGGAGATCGAGTGGGATCTCGATCTTGCCCTCGTCGGTGATCAGCCCGCGGTAGGGATCCTGGGCGTTGCGGCCACGGCCCAGCAGCGGATCGTCGCCGAGCGGCTGCTCGGCAGAGAGCTCGCACGACTTGAAGTCGAGAGAACGATAGCCGGTGAGCGGAGCAATGCCGTAGCTGGTTTCGCGGCAGGCGAGCAGTGTCGCGTCGGCGCCGTAGGCGCGGAGCTTGGGCACGGGGCAACTCCTGAGGTGGGAAGGTCAGGCGGCCAGCGGATCGCTGACCAGGTACTCGATGGTGACGGTGATGCGAGCGGTAAGGATGGGTGCAGCGCC
>DATIXH010000107.1:0-6494 GCA_035518775.1 Candidatus Acidiferrum sp. | reverse complement strand
CCGGAATGGAGCAGCAGATCGCGCGCCCGCTCCATCCGCGCCCGCCGGAGATACTCGGCCGGACCCATATCGAATTCCGTCTTGAAGGCCCGCTCCAGCTTGCCGACCGATACCCGCAGGCGGCGGGCGATGGCGGCGACGTCCGCCTGCCTGTCCTCCGCCTTCTCCGCCAGCGCGACGGCGCTCAGCACGAGCTCGTCGCGAATGCCCGTGCGCAGGCGCAGCTGCAGCCGCTCCCGGTCGGCCGTCGCCCGGATGCGGTCATGCACGAACCACTCCGCCACCTGCCGCGCCAGGGCGTCGCCGTGATGCGCGCCGATCAGCTCCAGCATCATGTCGAAGGCGCCGATACCGCCTGCCGAGGTGAAGCGGTTGCGGTCGATGACGAAGATGCGCCGCACCAGTCGGATGTGCGGGAAGGCCTCGATGAAGGCCGGCTGGCTCTGCCAGTGCAGCGTGCAGGCATGGTCGTCGAGCAGGCCCGCCCGGGCCAGGTAGAACGCGCCGTCGGCGACGCTGCCGATATGGGCGCCGAGCCGGAGGCTCCTGCGGATCCACGACAGCGGCTTCTTGGCCGACAGCCTGTCGGCATCGCCGCCCGAACAGATCACGATGTAGTCCGCGGTGGGCGCGTTGCCGACCGAGAAATGTGGCGCAATCGCGATGCCGTTGGAGGCGACGACGAGCTTGTCGTCCGGTCCGACGATGATCCAGTCGTAGAGCTGTCGCGCGGCGATGGCGTTGGCGGCTCGCAGCGGCTCGATCACGGCGCTGAAGGCCATCATGGGGAAATTCGGAAAGACCAGGACGGCCACCCGCCTTGTCGCCGCACGCGCGCCATCGAGCTTGTTCATCGACCAATCATGGCGCAACGCAGCGACGCTTTACAGGGTATCGAGCCGATCTAACGATGACCGATCAACGCCACTCGACGATGCGATTGCCCGACGTGTAGCGCCGCAGCCCGCGCTCGAACACGAGCGCGGCAAGGCCAGCGTAGACGATGGCCGCGCCGATCATGGCGAGGGCCTTCAGCGGATCGGCATCGCGGACGGCCTCGACCGGCAGGTAGCTGACCAGGGCGGTCGGAAACAGCGTGAACAGCAGCATGCGCACCATGAAGCCGTAGGGGTGCTGCGGATACACGGCCGTCATCAGGAACATGTTGAACAGGTCCTCGCACAGTCCGACGGCGCGCGGCAGCCAGAACACCAGGCACTGCATGACGGCCACGGTCGCGGTCAGCACCACGCCGGCGGCGGTCGCCACCAGCATGAGCAGTGGCAGCTCGTCGAGGCCGCGGCCGGCAAAGAGCAGCCAGAAGACCGGGGCGCTGGCGAGATCGCCGAGGCCCGAGGGCAGCGAGCGGCTCATCAGCAGGCTCGGCAGTGGGTGGCGCGGGCGGCCGAGATGGAGGTCGAGCCCGCCGTCGACGATCGTCTGCGCCATGTGCCGCACGCCACCCGCCAGCACGACGGTGAGGCCGAAGGCCCACTCGCACATACCCAAGAGCATCGCCATGTCTGCCAGCGTCCAGCCGCGCAGGCTGGAGAAGTTGGCGAAGTAAATGCTCCAGATCGCGAAGAAGATGACGTTGTTGCCGAACATCAGCAGGGCCGACAGCAGGGCTACACCGGCCGGCGCCAGCCCGGCGCGGACGTTGAGCCGCGCCAGCGCCAGCAGATAGTCGAGCGTCGAGCGGATCGTCATGGCGCGCTCCTTCAGACGCCGCGCCGGCTGAGCCGGGCCGTGGCGGCGCGGTCCACCGCCACCGTCAGCAGCGCGATCGCAGCGAACCATGCGACCTGGCGGCCGAGGATGCCGGCGACCGACGTTCCGGCGGGTGCCAGGATCAGCGAGCCCGGCGCGAACAGGATCGCGGCGAACGGGCCGTACTCCGCGAGCCCGCGCAGCGCCGGCGGATAGAGCGTCAGCGGCAGCAGCAGACCGCCGCAGACGAACAGCAGCTTCTGCCAGATCCAGAACAGCGGCGCCGAGGTACCGAGCCAGGCCGCGGCGTAGCCGAGCTGGAGCTGGCAGAGCAGCGCGATGGCGCAGCCGACCACACCGGACGCCACGATCAGCGGCGCCGCTGCCGCCGTCGGCGGCGCCGTGCCGGTCAGCCACGCCGCCGCGGCCGTGCCGGCGCCTCCCATGACCAGCAGATAGAAGGCGGTGGCGCCGCTCCACTCGGCGAGCGTGGCCGCTGCATAGGGCAGGGGCCGCAGCAGCGCGCTCTCGATCTGCCCGCTGCGAATCTGGTCCTCGACGACGCGGTAGGGCAGGCCGGCCGCGAACACGATCCACTCGGTGACGGTCACGTACCACAGCATGTCCGCCGCCGTGGGTGCGTCCGGTCCCAGCTCCTGCAGCGGCGTCGCCAGCCAGAGCTGCCGGAAGATCGCCAGGATCAGCAGGTAGAGCAGCAGGCGGCCTGTGAGCGCGGCGGGCTCCGCGATGGCGCGCCGCCATCCCAACAGGAAGAACGCCGCGACGGCGCCCGCCTCAAGCCGGCGGTTCGGCATGGCTGCCCTCCTTGGCGCCCCGATAGATGGCGTGGATGATGTCCTCCAGCGGCGGGTTCTCGATGATGAGGTCGCGCACGGTCAGCGACGCGAGCGCCGCCGACACCGCCTGCTCGACCGACGCGACCGCGATATCGATAGCCAGCGTCAGCCGATGCGGCTCCGCGGCTGTCACCGTGATTCCCGGCAGGCCCAGCGCCGGACGCTCCTGCTCGGTGACGATGGTCACCGTGCGCTGCTTCAGGAAATCGCGCCGCAGGCGCTCCAGCGGCAGGTCCATCAGCAGCCGGCCGCGGTCGATGATGATCGCGCGGTCGCAGATGCGTTCGATGTCGCCGGTGTCGTGGGAGGTCAGCAGGATGGTCGTGCCGTCCGCCCGCGACAGCAGGTTCAGATGGTCGCGCAGCGCCGCCTTGGCGGTGAGGTCGAGCCCGATGGTCGGCTCGTCCAGCAGCAGGATGGCCGGCGCATGCAGCAGCGCCGCCGCGATCTCGCAGCGCAGCCGCTGCCCCAGCGACAGCTCCGCCACCCGCCGGCTCAGCAGGTCGCCGATGGCGAACGTCTCCGCCAGCCGCGCCAGCCGCGTCCGCTGCTGCCCGCGTTCGAGCCCGTAGATGCGCCCCAGCAGCTCGAAGCTGCTGGCCACCGGCAGGTGGTACCAGAGCTGCGAGCGCTGTCCGAACACGATGCCGATGCGGCGCGCCAGCTGCAGCCGCTGCCGCCACGGCACGAAGCCGGCCACCTCGGCATGTCCCGCCGTCGGCCGCAGGATGCCCGTCAGCATCTTCAGCGTCGTCGACTTGCCGGCGCCGTTCGGCCCGATGAAGGCGACGCGCTCGCCGGGTGCGATCGCGAACGAGATCCCGGCGACGGCCGGCACCTCGATCGCCCGCGGCGGCCGCAGCACGCTGCGCAGCCGCGCCAGGCCCGGCGCGGGCGGCGGCCGCGTGCGAAAGCTCTTGCTCAGTTGTTCGACGAGAATCGCTGTCATGGTCTCACTGCCGACTGCCCGAAATGAAAAGGCCCCGACCGGTTCTGGCGGGGCCCTGGTGATCCGTCGATTGATGCGCGATCAGCGCATGCGACGTCCCGCCGAGGCCCCAGGGTCCGGGGCGGCGTTGATGACGAGAAGCATGGGCGAGCACGCGAAGCGCATGCCGTCACCCTATCGAAGGCCGCTTCGCCCTGTCAATCGATCCGCGCGTCAGGCAGCCGCGAGAATTGACGATCGCCTCGTTCGCGCTTCCAATCGCGTTCGATGCGCCGCCCGCGTTGGGCTGCCGTGACCTGTCGAGGGGGTATCATGCAGGGCCTTTTGCAATTGCCGCCGATCATCATCGTCACCATAGCGCTCCTCATCCCGACCGTCCGCGTTTTGCGACGCATGGGCAAGTCGCGCTGGTGGGCGCTGTTCGCGCTCGTCCCGATCTTCGGCATCATCGTCCTGATGTGGATCCTCGCCTACTCGCGCTGGCCGGCGCAGCGAAACGTCGCGGACGTGTTCGCCTGATCCGGCGCGAGCGTGCATCCGCCCATGGATGAGGCCCATCAGGACCGCAAGGCGCGGCTGCTCACGAATCTTCAGGAGGTCGCGCGCGAGCGCCATCCTGACACGGCGCCGGCCGGCCACGCCTACGTCGCGGACCATATGCGCCGTACGCTCGCGCGCCACGGCGCGCTCGCCGCGCACACCTTCCGCCATCGGGGACGGCTGCATGAGAACATCGTCCTCGATCTGCCCGGCCGCGGCGGCGACGGCCTCGTCCTCGTCGGCGCGCACTATGACGGCGTCCCCGGATCGCCCGGCGCCGACGACAACGGCTCGGCGCTCGCCGTCCTGCTGGAGCTCGCGCGTGTCTTCTCCGAAATGCCGCCGCCATGCGCCCTCCGCCTGGTCGCGTTCGATCTCGAAGAGCAGGACCTCGTCGGCAGCCGCGCCTACGCCGCGGAGCTGCACGAACGCCGCGAGCCGCTCCGCCTGATGCTTTCGTTGGAGATGCTGGGCTACCGCGATGCCCGCCCTGGCTCGCAGCGCTATCCGCCGGGCTTGCGCTATTTCTATCCCGAGCGCGGCGATTTCATCGGCCTCATCGGCAACCTGCGGGCCGCGCCGTCCATGCGGCGGATGGCGCGGGCGATGCGCGCCGCGGTGCCCTGCGAATGGCTGGCCGTGCCCTGGCGCGGCCGCGTGCTGCCGGATACCCGGCGCAGCGATCACGCACCCTTCTGGGACCTCGGCTATCCCGCCCTCATGGTCACCGACACGGCGGACCTGCGCAATCCGCACTACCACCGGCCCAGCGACCGCATCGAGACCCTCGACCTCGATTTCCTGACCGCCGTCTGCACCGGCGTGATCGCCGCCCTGCGCGTCCTCTGACCTCCCTTGCCTGCCCCAGCCGCCGCTGCTATAGCCCGGCGCCTTTCCATCAGCTCGACGGAGACTCCCATGGCCGCAGCGACGGATTACCACGTCAAGGACATCGCCCTCGCCGAGTGGGGCCGCAAGGAGATCGCCATCGCCGAGACCGAGATGCCCGGCCTCATGGCGCTGCGCGCCGAGTACGGCAAGGCGCAGCCGCTGAAGGGCGCGCGGGTCGCCGGCTCGCTCCACATGACCATCCAGACGGCCGTGCTGATCGAGACCCTGAAGGCGCTCGGCGCCGACGTCCGCTGGGCCTCCTGCAACATCTTCTCGACCCAGGACCACGCCGCCGCCGCCATCGCCAAGGCCGGCACGCCGGTCTTCGCCTACAAGGGCGAGAGCCTCATCGAGTATTGGGAGTTCACCCACCGCATCTTCGAGTGGGGCGACGGCGGCACGCCCAACATGATCCTCGACGACGGCGGCGATGCCACGCTGCTGGTGCATCTCGGCGCCAAGGCCGCGCAGGACCCGAAGGTCATCGCCAAGCCGCAGAACGAGGAGGAGGAGGTTCTCTACGCCGCCATCGGCCAGCACGTGAAGCGCAATCCCGGCTGGTACGCCGAGCTTGGCAAGTCCATCCGCGGCGTCACCGAGGAGACCACGACAGGCGTGCACCGCCTCTACGACATGGCGAAGAAGGGCACGCTCCTCTTCCCAGCCATCAACGTGAACGACTCCGTCACCAAATCGAAGTTCGACAATCTCTACGGCGTGCGCGAGAGCCTGGTCGACGGCATCAAGCGCGGCACCGATGTCATGCTGGCCGGCAAGATCGCCTGCGTCGCCGGCTATGGCGACGTCGGCAAGGGCAGCGCGGCCTCGCTGCGCAGCCAGGGCGCCCGCGTCATGGTCACGGAGGTCGACCCCATCTGCGCGCTGCAGGCCGCCATGGAGGGTTATCAGGTCGTCACCATGGAGGACGCCGCGCCCGTCGCCGACATCTTCGTCACCGCCACCGGCAACGTCGACGTCATCACCATCGACCATATGCGCGCCATGAAGGACCGCGCCATCGTCTGCAACATCGGCCACTTCGACAGCGAGATCCAGATCTCCGCCCTCAACAACTACAAGTGGGAAGAGGTGAAGCCGCAGGTCGACGAGGTCGTCTTCCCCGACGGCAAGCGCCTGATCGTGCTGTCCAAGGGCCGCCTGGTGAATCTCGGCAACGCCACCGGCCATCCGAGCTTCGTCATGAGCGCCTCCTTCACCAACCAGGTGCTCGCCCAGATCGAGCTGTGGCAGAACCCGACCAAGTACGAAAAGAAGGTCTACGTCCTCCCCAAGCATCTCGACGAGAAGGTCGCGGCCCTCCACCTCGCCAAGGTCGGCGCCAAGCTGACGAAGCTGTCGGCCAAGCAGGCCGACTACATCGGCATCCCCGCCGCCGGCCCCTTCAAGACCGACCACTACCGCTATTGAGGGGGTCGCGACCCTTCTTCTCACCTGTCACCCCCGCGAAAGCGGGGGTCCAGGGCAAGCGACCGAGTGGTCGCCCTGGATTCCCGCTTTCGCGGGAATGACAATGGGTGTGTGAGGGC
>DATIXH010000106.1:0-22060 GCA_035518775.1 Candidatus Acidiferrum sp. | reverse complement strand
CGCCTCTCGTCAACGGACTTTTTTGGGGAGACGCCGCCGCGACCGGTGCGCGATTGCCGCAATCCCAACGCGAACAAGTAGTTGCGATGGTTAACCGGACGAATGTCATCCGACGGGCATTGACCGGACAGGGCCGTCCGGCGATAACAGCGTAGCCCGTCGCGGCGGCCCACACTCCGCGTCGATCATTTGTCCGAGGGGTCCACACCTTCCATGAATGCGCCGGCCAATCGCATCTTCTCGGGCGTTCAGCCCACCAAGAACCTCCATCTCGGCAACTATCTCGGCGCCATCCGCAACTGGGTCCGGTTGCAGGACGAGTTCGACTGCATCTATTGCATCGTCGATCAGCACGCGATCACGGCCTGGCAGGATCCAAAGGAGCTGCGCGACCAGACGCGCGAGATCACCGCCGGGTTCCTCGCCGCCGGCATCGACGCCCGCAGGCACATCGTCTTCAACCAGAGCCAGGTCCCGGCGCATTCGCAGCTTGCCTGGGTGTTCAATTGCGTGGCCCGCATGGGCTGGCTCAACCGCATGACGCAGTTCAAGGAGAAGGCCGGCAAGGACCGCGAGAACGCGTCCGTCGGACTGTTCGTCTATCCGAATCTGATGGCGGCCGACATCCTCGCCTACAGGGCGACGCACGTGCCCGTGGGCGAAGACCAGAAGCAGCACTTGGAGCTGGCGCGCGACATCGCCCAGAAGTTCAACAACGATTTCGGCGTCACCTTCTTCCCGCTGCCGGAGCCACAGATCTTCGGCGCCGCCACCCGCGTCATGTCGTTGCGCGACGGCAGCAAGAAGATGAGCAAGTCGGACACCTCCGACTACAGCCGCATCAACATGACCGACGATGCCGACGCAGTCGCGCTCAAGGTCCGCAAGGCCAAGACCGACCCGCATCCGCTGCCCGGCCCCGCCGCCCTCACGCCGCAGGGCACGCCCGATCCGGCCAAGGAGGCCGAGCGTCCCGAGGCCTTCAACCTCCTGGGCATTTATGCCGCCCTCTCCGACAAGACGCTGAAGGACGTGGTCACGGAGTTCGAGGGCAAGGAGTTCTCCTTCTTCAAGCAGGTCCTGACCGATCTCGCCGTCGCCACCGTCGGCAAGATCGGCGCCGAGATGAAGCGCCTCATGAACGACGCCGCCGAGATCGACGCTGTCCTGCGCGACGGCGCGGAGCGCGCCCGCGCCATCGCCGAACCGATCATGCGCGAAGCCGAAGACATCGTCGGCTTTCTGCGCCCCTAGCTCCCCACGAAGTGGGGGAGGCCAGGGGGCAGGCCCTTGCGCCGGACCGTCGTCGAGATCACCTAATACACAGCCATTCGGACCCGCGCCCCCATGGACGACAACCTCACCCTCGAAGCCCAGCCCCCGCGGCGCTGGCGTTTCCTGCCGTCCTTCAGCTCGGGCGGAAAGCGCCGCCGCATCGTCCTGTGGTCGCTGGCGGCCATTCTCCTGCTCCTCCTGCTCTACTACCCGGTCGGCGCGTTCATCGTGAACAACGTCGATGACGACCCGAGTTTCGCGCCGGCGCAGGTCGAGCCCAACGCCAGCCACGCCGTGGCCATGGCCGCCGCCCTCATCCACCGCGAGGTGCGCGATCACTCCTGGCCGGCCAACCACCCCTGGTTCCTGCCGGGCGCCGTGCTCGACAATATGCCGAACTATCAGGAGGGCATGATCCAGGCGCTGCGCCGCTTTGCCCTGGAGATGACCGATCAGGTCGGCCGCGCGCGCGGCTCCAGCCAGGCCGACCCCGATCTCGAGCAGGCGCGCGGCCTCCTCAACTACGCCAGCAACGTCTGGTTCTGGGACATCAGCGTCTCCTGGTTCCCGACCGCGACCTCGCCCAAGCAGTACAAGGCCGCCGAGGAGGCGCTGCTGCGCTACAACCAGCGCCTCGCCGCCGGCACGGCCGTGTTCGACCGGCGCGCCGACAACCTGCTGGCCACGCTCGACCGCATCGCCAAGGATGTCGGCTCGACCTCGGCCGCCCTCGAGCAGCAGATCGAGCAGCACTCCGGCGACTGGATCGACTTCCAGGCCGACGACCGCTTCTACCGCACCAAGGGCGAGCTCTATGCCTATTCGCTCCTGCTGCGCGAGCTCGGCAAGGACTTCGATCCCGTCATCAAGGAGCGCAATCTGCAGACCGTCTGGGAGAACATGCTGGAGAACCTGTCCCAGGCGGCCGAATTGCATCCGTGGGTCGTGGTCAACGGCGCCCCCGATAGCCAGGTGTTTCCAAGCCATCTCGCGGCCCAGGGCTTCTTCCTGCTGCGCGCGCGGGCGCAGATGTACGAGCTCATGGACATCCTGACGAAATAGGGTTTGGGAGCTTTCCACGACCAGGAGCGGCGTGTAAGTTAGCCGCATCAGGCCGCCGCGCCGCGGCGGTCCTCTCCAACGAGAAGCGCGCGCGAGCCGCCCGATGACAGTGCCCGACTGAGGCCTCGGCCATGCAGATCTACCTGCCCATCGCCGAGATCTCCCTGAACGTCATTCTGTTGCTGAGCATCGGCGCGGCGGTCGGTCTCCTCTCTGGCATGTTCGGCGTGGGCGGCGGCTTCCTGCTGACGCCCATCCTCATCTTCATCGGCGTGCCGCCGCCGATCGCCGTCGCCACCCAGGCCAATCAGGTGGTGGGTTCCTCGGTCTCCGGCCTGCTCGCCCATTGGAGCAAGGACAACGTCGACTTCAAGATGGGATCGGTGCTGCTGGCCGGCGGCTTCATCGGCTCGACCGTGGGCGTCGTGCTGTTCGGCATCCTGAAGCGCATCGGCCAGATCGACCTCGTCATCAATCTTGCCTATGTGCTGCTGCTGACCAGCGTCGGCGCGCTCATGCTGTTCGAAAGCCTGCGCGCGATCCTGCGGATGCGCTGGCGCGCCGGAATGCCGCGCAAGCTGCATCAGCACACCTGGGTGCACGGCCTGCCGCTGAAGATGCGCTTCCGCCGCTCCCGCCTCTACATCAGCGCGCTCCTGCCGCTCGCCCTCGGCTTCCTCATCGGCGTGCTGGCGGCGATCATGGGCGTCGGCGGCGCCTTCCTGATGGTGCCGGCGATGATCTACCTGCTGGGCATGCCGACCCGCATCGTCGTCGGCACCTCGCTGTTTCAGACCATCTTCGTGACCGCCAACGTCACCTTCCTGCAGGCGGTGCAGAACCACACGGTCGATGTCTTTCTCGCCTTTCTCCTGCTGGTGGGCGGCGTAGTCGGGGCCCAGGTCGGCGGGCGGATCGGCGCCAGGCTGCCGGCCGAGCAGCTGCGCGTGCTGCTGGCGCTCCTGGTCCTGCTGCTGGGCGTCAGCCTGGCCCTGGAGCTGGTGCGAACGCCGACCGAGATCTATTCGCTTACGCCTGCAGGCGGTGCGCCGTGAAGGCGGCCCGGCGCGGGTTCGCTGCGGGCCTATGGCTCCTGCCGATGCTGCTGCATCCTGCCGGCGCGCGCGCCGATGTGCCGCTTATCGCCGATTCGTCGCAACCGCTGGTCAAGATCAGTGCCGGATTTGTCGGCACGGACGTCCTCGTCTTTGGCGCCAAGGAGGGTCCGGGCGACGTGGTCATCGTCGTCCGCGGTCCGGTCGCCGACTACGGTGTGCGGCGCAAGCAGCGGGTCGCCGGCGTCTGGCTCAACGCCGACCGCGTCGATTTCCAGGGCGTACCCAGCTTCTATGCGGTCGCCAGCAGCCGCCCGCTGGACAAGGTCATGACGTCGGCCGCTCGATCGCGCGAGGGGGTCGGCATCGATCAGCTGAAGCTTGTGCCGGCCGAGCCGGTCGACGCTGCGGAAGCCGAGGCGTTCACCGCCGCCCTGATCCGCATAAAGCAGAATACCGGCCTCTTCGGCCACGAGGTGGAGCCGGTTCGCGTCCTGGCGGATCGCCTGTTCCGCGCCGAAATCCATCTGCCCTCCAACGTCCCGACCGGCAAGTATGACGTCGAGGTCATGCTCGTGCGCAGCGATGACCTGATCGCCCAGACGGTCTATCTGGAGGTGAACAAGAGCGGATTCGGCGCGGACGTCTATGACTTCGCGCACAAGCAATCGGCCGCCTATGGCCTGATCGCCATTTTCGGCGCCCTCCTGGCCGGGTGGGCGGCCCATCTCGTGTTCCGGAAGATCTGACGGGAGGATCTGGCATGACCGAGAAACCCGCCGATAGCGCCGCCGCTCCAGCGCCGCCGAAATCCTCAGGCCGCGTCTTCCTGGTGATCGTCGACGATTCGCCCGAACTCAAGGTGGCGCTCCGCTATGCCTGCGTGCGCGCGAAGAAGACGGGTGGCCGCGTGGCGCTCCTCTACGTGATCGACTCGGCCGATTTCCAGGAATGGGTGGGGGTCGGCGAGCTCATGCGCGAGGAAGCGCGCCAGGAAGCCGAGCAGGCCCTGCAGAAGATCGCCGCCGACGTGCAGAAGCAGTCGGCCGCGATGCCCGTCCTCTACGTGCGCGAAGGCGCGCGCCGCGACGAGCTGCTGAAGCTGATCGACGAGGAGCCGACCATCTCGATACTCGTGCTCGGCGCTGCGACCGGGGCGCGCGGGCCGGGGCCGCTGGTGTCCGCGCTCACCAGCAAGTTCGTCGGCAAGCTGCGCGTCCCCGTGACCATCGTGCCCGGCAACCTGTCGCTCGAGGACGTCGACAGCATCGCCTGAACCAGGCTGCAGTTGGCGGTGGTTTTGCCGCCCTCGGGCTTTTGGCGCGTCAGCATTTCCCGCCCCAGTACCCGGCCGCTCCCGCTGGCCCATATGCCGCACCAGGTGTCCTCCGACGCGCGCTCGTAGAGAACGACGCCGCCGCTGAATGCGACCGCAAGGCTCGTCGGCGTGGCGACGCCCATGCCCTCGATCCTCTGCGGGCCGATCTGCCATACCACGCGGTAGGTCTGGCCCTCCTTGACGATACCGACGACGCCCGCATAGCGCTTTCCGCCGGGGTTCACGCCCTGCGCGTCGTAGACGCCGGCGACGGCATCGCCGGCGCGTGCGTCGCTGGCCCACCAGGAAACCGCGAGCAGCAGAGTCAGCGCGGCGAGGCTGAATGAATGAATGAGTCGGGAAGCGCGCATCGATCTAGACCTCCGGCAAAGCGAATATGCCCTCAATGCACCCCTATGGCGGCGCCAAGTGTTCATCGTCTGTTGTCACGAAGCTGCGCGCACTGCGCCGCGCTGCTCTGTTGCGGGCGGCGGGAGGGCAAAGATCTCTTGCGGCTGGGAGAAGCCGCGCAGTCGGTAATGCCCGACCGAGACCAGCTTGGATCCGCACGGTGATGCGAAACGGGCCGACGCCAGCAGTCGCTGGCCCAACTCCTCACACATGCGCTCGAGCCGGGTCACCAGATTGACGGCCGTGCCGATGGCAGTGAAATCCAACCGATCGGGCGCTCCGATATTGCCGTACATGACGGCGCCGGTGTGGAGCGCGATGTCGGCTTCGAGGATGGCCTTGCCTTCCGCCTGCCGCCGTCCATTGAGGGCGTCGAGGTCGGCCAGGGCATCTTCCGCGGCGGCGAGCGCCGCCACACAGGCGCGGTCACGGTCGAGGTCGTCGACGATCGGAAAGATTGCCAGCATGGCGTCGCCGATGAACTTCAAGACCTCGCCGCCGTGGCGGTGCACGGGCGCGACCATGCAGGCGAAATAGTCGTTGAGCAGGGCGATGATCTGGTCGCGCGGCAACGGCTCCGTCGTCGTCGTGAAGCCGCGAAGATCGCAATACCACAGCGCGGCCACCAGGGTTATGCCGTCGCCGCGCTGCACGAGTCCGCCGAGGACGCGGCGGCCGGCGTCGCGACCCAGATAGGTGTCGAGCAAGGTCGCGGCGACGCGCTGCGTTTCCTTGGCCTCGAGGACGAGGGCCAGGAGTGCCGTGAGATCCCTGAAACGTGCCAGCTCCGCGTCCGAGAAGCCCGCGGGCCGATTGGTGGCGATGCTGATGGCGTTCACGCGCTGCCCGCTGAACCGCACGGGAACGATGAGATAATCGGTAGCCCCCTCCGCGGCCAACTCGTCCAGGATCGGAAAATCGCGCGTCGTCGGGTCTACGAGCCGGCGGCGCAGCTCGGGGGCGCCGTCATGGATCGCTTTGATGGGGCTGCGCAGATACACGTCTTGACGATCGATGCCGTGCTCGCGCGGCGTTTCGCTCGGCAGTGAATCGCCGGTGCGCCAGCGGTAGCCGATGGTCGAAACCTGCGGGTGCAGCGTGCGGATACTGAGGAACAGCCGATCGAGCGGAAAACCCGTGGCCACCAGGCGCTGGCATAGGTCGCCAATGACGCTTCGAGCGTCCGGCAACTCGTGGGCTTCGCGCACCAACCAGAGCGCGACGGGGTCATTGCCGAGGGCGGCAAACGGCGTCGCGACGGGATCGGCATTCATGGTGAAAACAATCCCCTAACCCATAGGAAATTCATAGTCTCTGCTCTTGGGAAAAGGCCGTTGTTGTTGAAGATAGGCGGTGTATAACCCATCTTCCAGTTATTCGCTTATGCAGCAGTTCGGTTCCAGGAGACTCGGCATGTTTATCCAGACGGAAGGGACACCCAATCCAGCGACGCTCAAGTTCCTGCCGGGCCGCGCGGTCGTGACCGGTGGGCCCGTCGACATGCCCAATCCAGAGTCGGCGCGGCGGTCGCCTTTGGCCGAGCGCTTGTTCCAGGTCGAGGGCGTGACCGGGGTCTTCCTCGGGGGCGATTTCATCACGGTAACCAAGCGGGGCGACAAGCAGTGGGAGCTGCTGAAGCCGGCCCTGCTGGGCGTCATCATGGAGCACTTCGTCGCCGACCGGCCCGTGCTTTCGGAGGGGGTCGCTGCAACTGCGGAAATCACGGACGAGGACGACGAGATCGTCTCGCAGATCAAGGAGTTGCTCGATACGCGCGTGCGTCCAGCCGTGGCCCAGGACGGGGGCGATATCGTCTTTCGCGGCTTCGAGCGCGGGGTCGTCTACGTGCATCTTCAGGGTTCCTGCTCCGGCTGCCCGAGCTCGACGGCGACGCTGCGAATGGGCATCGAAAACATGCTGAAGCATTATGTGCCGGAGGTCATGGAGGTGCGCGCCGTTCAATAGGCGCGCCTTCGTCGCGCGGCAGGAGGCCGGTTGCCGCGATGCCGACCAAGGGATGTACTGAAATCCGGATGCGATAGGGCGACGAGGGGGCGCCGCCGGGCATGAGCAAGATCATCAACGACGCCGCGCTCGATCAGGTCTTTCGGCAGGCGCGCACGCACCGATCCTGGACCAACGACCCCGTCAGCGACGTCGTCCTGCAGGCGGCCTACGATTTGGCGCGCATGGCGCCCACCAGCGCCAACTGCAGCCCGATGCGAATCGTGTTCGTGAAATCGCTCGAGGCCAAGGAGCGCCTGAAGCCGGCATTGTCGGAAGGCAACCTGGAGCAGACGATGAAGGCGCCGGTCACCGCCATCATCGGGTATGACCTGCAGTTCTACGACTATCTGCCGCGCTTGCACCCCTATGCGGACGCCCGCAGCTGGTTCGTCGGCAAGGACGAACACATCCGCACCAATGCCTTTCGCAACGGCTCGCTGCAAGGCGCCTATTTCATCATCGCGGCGCGCGCCGTGGGCCTCGATTGCGGGCCGATGTCGGGCTTCGACAATGCCAAGGTCGACGCCGAGTTCTTTCCCGACGGCCGCATCAAGTCGAATTTTCTCTGCAATCTCGGCTACGGCGACGGGCAGCGAATGCGGCCACGGGCTCCGCGCCTCGAGTTCGACGAGACCTGCAAGATCCTATGACGACGTTCGCCGGAGCGCGCTACATCAACCCCGCCTTCAGGGCGGAGTCGGAATAGAGCGGATAGCGCCGGGCATTGAACAGTTGGTAGTGCCACCACTCGTTGCGATAGAAGTCCCAACCGGCGGCCGTCATCAGGCCGAGCAGCAGGGCGCGGTTGCGTTGCGCAGTGACCGTGACATCGAGGCAGGCGTGGTAGGCGCGCTCCGTCAAATCATCGAAGCCCGTGCCCATGTCCAGTTCCGCCCCCCGCATGTCCACGAGCGTGAGGTCGACGGCCGCGCCGCGGGAGTGCGGCGAGCCCTTGTGCGGATCGGCGAAGAATCCGGGCTGCGGAAACTGACCCCACAGCACCCACTGTGCTTCGCTCGGCCGGAACGCGTCGAAGATCTTCAGGCGGTAGCCGAGCGGCGCCGCCAGCGCGATGGCTTTGGCCAGGCAGGCCGCGGCATCACGGTGCAGATAGCAGCGCGCATGCCGGTAGATCGGCGCGCCCGTTACGTTGGCGGACGTGGCGTAGGCAAGGTCGATGACGACGTCGTAGGCGGGCGGCGCTATCTCGATGAAGTCCATGACGCGGCTCTCGGGCGGCAGTGGCGGTTCGGCAAACTCCTAGCATGATCGTGGATCGTCGCAATGGCTCGGGCGCTTGGCTACCGACAACCGACAATGGCGGTGATCGAGACTCTTCTGGCCCTGGATAGCTCGGGCGCAGCATGCTCCGCCGCCTTGTGGCGCCGCGGCACGGTTGTCGCTTGCCGCTACCGGGCAATGGCGCGCGGGCACGCCGAAGCCCTGATGCCCATGCTCGTCGAGACCATGACCGAGGCGGGAGAGCAGCTGGCTGCGCTGGACGCGGTCGCCGTGACCGTCGGGCCTGGTGCATTCACGGGCATCCGCATCGGCTTGGCGGCGGCTCGCGGGATCGGGCTGGCGGCCAACATCCCGGTCGTCGGGGTCACGACTTTTGCCGCGGTCGCCGAGGCGGTCTCCGACGCCGAGCGCATGGGGCGCAGACTCCTGGTGGTCCTGGACTCCAAACGTGGCGATGTCTTCGCGCAGGAATTCACCTCGGATCGGGCGGCCGTCGGAACCCCGGCGGTCCTGCCGCTTGCCGGCGTCCTGCAACGCGTGGCGTCCGGCCGGTTCACGCTGGCCGGCGATGGCATCGCCGTCGTGCGCCGTGATGTCGACGCCGCCGACCTCGACGTCCGCTATTCGGCGGCCGATGGGCCGGCGGACGCTCGCTGGGTGGCGCCGCTCGCGGCGCGATCGCTTGCCGAGAAGATTGCCTTGCCGCCGACGCCGCTCTACCTGCGCGCACCGGAGGTGCGGTTGCCGCCCGGCGCCGCGAGCGCCCCTGATACGTCCGCCCCGGATCGATGAGCGAGAACAGCGGCCGCATCCTGCTGCAACCGCTTGGGCCGCTCGACTTGGCGGTAGCTGCCACGCTGCATGCGAGCTGCTTCGACGATGGCTGGAGCGAAGCCGCCATGGCCGAAATTCTGGCCATGCCCGGCTGCACCGGTGCCCTCGCTCTGGCTGGTGATCAGCCGATCGGATTCGTGATCGTTCTTGCAGTCGCAGCGGACGCGGAAATCATCACCTTAGGCGTGCTCTCGGCCTTCCGCCGCCGCGGCATTGGCGGACGTCTGCTCGCATGGGCTGCCGATCGATCGCGCGCTTCCGGCTGTCGGCGCCTGCTGTTGGAGGTCGCCGAGGACAACCCGGCAGCCCGGGCCCTTTATGGAAGACTCGGCTTCTCCCAGGTTGGCCGCCGGCCGTCCTACTACCGGCGCTCCGCAGGGACAGCCGCAGCCATGGTTCTGGCGCGGGATCTGGATTGACCGGCGGATTGAGCTCGTCCGGCGCGAAACATGGGCTCCGGCGCGGCAACGAGCGGCGGACGGCGCCGCAAACGCCGGTTGTCAGCGCTGCACTGTCTCAATTAGGGTATGGACGATCGGCCTACCCGAATGGTGCCGGTTCCCCCCGGATCTGGGCCAGCCTGCATGGGACCGGCAAAGCAGACCTACCGCGTCGGCGTCGATCATGACTCGACGTGCGCGGCACGCGTTCGATGTTGATGCAACGGGTCAGATCATGAGCACGCCATCGCGGATCGAGCGGATATGCCTCGAGAAGGGCCTGAAGATGACCGAGCAGCGGCGGGTCATCGCCCGCGTGCTGTCGGACGCGACCGATCATCCGGATGTCGAGCAGGTCTATCGGCGGGCGACCCAGATCGATCCGCACATCAGCATTGCGACGGTGTACCGGACGGTGCGCCTGTTCGAAGAGGCCAACATCCTGGAACGGCACGACTTCCGCGACGGCCGCTCGCGCTATGAAGAAGCGCCGGAGATACATCACGACCATCTGATCGACATCCAGTCGGGGCGCGTCATCGAATTCCGCGACGAGGAGATCGAGCGGCTGCAGCGCAAGGTAGCGGAGCGACTCGGTTACCGGCTGGTCGATCACCGACTGGAGCTCTATGCCGTGCCCTCCGAGGAATCCTCGTCCAAGAGCAAACAACCGACGGAACCAGGCAATGGTGGTCGTTCATAGCGACGAGACCCGCCCCGTCGCTATCCGCACCGGCAATTTCGAACTTCGGCTGGCAGAGACCGAGGTCGAGATCGAGGCCGCCCAGGCGTTGCGCTACCGCGTCTTCTACGAGGAGATGGCGGCCGCGCCGACGGCGGAGATGGCGGCCGCGCGGCGCGACTTCGATGCCTTCGATCGGTACTGCGACCACCTTCTGGTGATCGACCATAGCCACGGCGCCGGTGTGGCGGGCGTCGTCGGTACTTATCGGCTGCTGCGCAGGTCGGCGGCCGCGAAGGCCGGTCGCTTCTACTCGGCGGACGAGTTCGACATCGCGCCGTTACTGGCTCACCCCGGGGAGATCCTCGAGCTTGGCCGCTCCTGCGTCGGCCCCGATCATCGATCGCGCGCGGTCGCGCAGCTGCTGTGGCGGGGGATAGCCGACTACGTGCTGTACCACAACATCACGCTGATGTTCGGCTGCGCCAGCCTGCCGGACGTCGACACCGACAAGCTCGCCATACCGCTGTCGTACCTGTATCACGCCCACCTCGCGCCGCCGGAGCTGCGCGCTCGCGCGCTGCCGCACCGCTACGTGGACATGCGCAAGCTTCCGGCCGATGGGTTCGATCACAAGGCCGCGCTCGATGGTCTCCCGCCGCTGATCAAGGGCTATCTGCGCCTCGGGGCGTTCGTCGGCGACGGTGCCGTCGTCGATGAACAGTTTCACACAACCGACGTCTGCATCGTCGTCAAGACCGACTGGGTGACCGGTCGCTATTACCGCCACTACACGCGGGATGAGGCGCCGGACAAGGAAGCGACGGCCGGATGACAGCGGACGCTGCGATGTCCGCGCCGGTGCGGCGGCGGCCGATATCGGCGCAGCCGACTTACGAATTGACGGTAGGATCGCCCTATCGCTCGGCGTGGCGGCTGGGGTGCTATCTGATCTTCGTCGCCATTGCGATCGTGGTGCAGGCGGTTTGTCTGGCGCTCCGCAGCCGGTTGGCAACGACAGTGCCGGTCATGTATCACCGCGTCTGCTGCTGGCTGCTGGACATCCGCATCGAGACGCGCGGGAGCATGTCGACGGCCAAGCCGACGTTGTTCGTCTGCAATCACAGCTCCTATCTCGACATCACCGTGCTCGGCTCGCTCATTCGCGGTAGTTTCGTCGCGAAGTCCGAGGTCGCCGGTTGGCCGTTCTTCGGCCTCCTTGCCAAGTTGCAGCGCACCGTGTTCGTCGACCGTCAGCGGCGGGCGACCACCCACCAGCAACGCGACCAGCTGGCCCAACGCCTCGATGCCGGAGACAACCTGATCCTCTTTCCGGAGGGTACCAGCAACGACGGCAACCGGACGCTGCCCTTCCGCAGTGCCTTGTTCGGGGTCGCCGAGCGTGCAACGGATGGCGCAGAGGCCGTGCCGTTGACGGTTCAGCCGGTGTCACTGGCCTATGTCCGCCTCAACGGGATGCCCATCGGGCGATCTCTGCGCCCCTTTCTGGCGTGGTACGGCGACATGGAACTGGTGGGCCACCTGTGGCATGTGGCCGGGCTCGGCCGCATTACCGTTGCAGTTGAGTTCCATCCCCCGGTAACGCTTGCACAATTCGGATCGCGCAAGGCCCTGAGCGACCATTGCCAACGGGCAGTCGCCGAGGGGGTCGCGACCGCCCTCGCAGGCCGCCGGGACGCCGCCGACAAGGCGGCGGGTGCAAAGAGGTACACTTAGGCGACGGGGAATGCTAGACTCTGGCCGCATTTGGACGCGAATCCCGATGAGGTATGAACGCTGCCGCGCCGGCCGCTGGGGCATCTAGAAGACGACCTTGGCGAAGAAGCTCTTCATCAAGACCTACGGCTGCCAGATGAACGTCTACGACTCCGCCCGCATGGCGGATGTCTTGGCGCCGCTCGGCTATTGCCCCAGCGAGAGCGCCGACGGCGCCGACATGGTGATCCTCAACACCTGCCATATCCGCGACAAGGCGTCGGAGAAGGTGTTCACCGAACTCGGGCGGCTGAAGGCGAGAAAACGGGCGCGCCAGGCCGAGGGCGGCGACATGATCATAGCTGTGGCCGGCTGCGTGGCGCAGGCCGAGGGCGAAGAGATCATGCGGCGGGCGCCCTATGTCGATGTCGTCCTCGGGCCGCAGACCTACCACCGGCTGCCGGAGATGGTGGCGCGGGCGTCGCGCGCCGCGCGGCCCGGACGCAGCGGCGGTGTTCTCGACACGGAGTTCCCCGTCGAATCCAAGTTCGATCACTTGCCGGAAGCGGCCGCGCCGCAGGGCCTGACGGCCTTTCTCACGGTGCAGGAGGGCTGTGACCGGTTCTGCACCTTCTGCGTGGTGCCATATACGCGCGGCGCCGAGTTCTCACGCAGCGTCGACGAAGTGACGGCCGAGGCGCGGCGCCTGGTGGCTGCGGGGGCACGCGAGATCACGCTGCTGGGCCAGAACGTGAATGCCTATCACGGCGGGTCGCCACGCGTGAGCGTCGCCGCGGCCGGGTCCAGCCCGGCAGAATGGGGCTTGGGCCGGCTCATCCGTCATCTCGCCGAGATCGCCGGGCTGGAGCGCATTCGCTATACGACGTCGCATCCGCGCGACATGGGCGACGAACTCATCGAGGCCCACGGCACGGTGCCGGCATTGATGCCGTATCTGCACCTCCCGGTGCAGTCGGGCTCCGATCGAGTCCTGGCGGCGATGAACCGGCAGCATGCGGCCGACGACTATCGGCGGGTCGTAGACCGGCTGCGGCGGGTCCGGCCCGATATTGCGCTCTCTTCGGATTTCATCGTCGGCCACCCCGGCGAGGGCGATGCCGACTTCGAGGACACGCTGCGGCTGGTCGAGGATATCGGCTATGCCCAGGCCTATTCCTTCAAATACAGCCCGCGTCCGGGGACGCCTGCAGCGGCGCTGCCGAACCAGGTTCCCGATCCCGTCAAATCGGCAAGGCTGGAGCGGCTCCAGGCCTTGCTGCGCGGGCAGCAGGCGCGATTCAACGGCGCCTGTGTCGGCCGAGTCCTGCCCATACTGCTCGATCGGGCCGGGCGTCATCGCGGCCAGTTGGTCGGCCGCTCGCCCTACCTGCAGCCGGTTCAGGTGGCGGCAGCGACGGACCTCCTGGGCTCGGTTGCCGAGGTCGAGATACGGTCAGCCGAGCCGAACAGCCTCACGGGATCCCTGATTGCCGACGCGCCGCGCGTGACGACGAGCCACGGTGCTGACTTCGGCGCTCGCCGACCGAGCGAGGCGCACGCGTGAGCCAGCCTCCGTCGCTATCGGTGGCGCCGGCGGCCCATCTGGAGTTCGATGACAATCGGCTCCTGCCGATGCTGTTCGGTGAATACGACCAGAACCTGGCGCGCATCGAGCAGCAGCTCGGTGTCTCCCTGGTGTCGCGCGGCAATCAGCTGGCGATCTCAGGCCCGCGCGAATCGGTCGACGCGGCTCGCGACGCCTTGAACGCGCTCTATCAGCGCCTGAAGCACGGCCAATCGATCGACCGCAACGATGTCGACGCGGTGCTGCGGATGGCGCGGAGCCCGGGGGGCGACGGGAACCTGTTCGACCGTCTCGGCCAGGACGGCACGGCGGTGCGCACGCAGCGGCGGCTGGTGTCGCCGCGCACGCCGGTGCAGGCGGCCTATCTGCGCGCCCTGCGCGACAGCGACATGGTGTTCGCGCTCGGGCCGGCCGGCACCGGCAAGACCTATCTCGCGGTCGCCGTGGCCGTCGCCATGCTGGCCAAGGGCACGGTCGACCGCATCGTGCTGTCGCGGCCGGCGGTCGAGGCCGGCGAACGCCTGGGCTTCCTGCCGGGCGACCTGCGCGAGAAGATCGATCCCTATCTGCGGCCGCTGTACGACGCGCTCTACGACATGCTGCCGGCCGAGCAGGTGATGAAGCGCCTGTCGAACGGCGAGATCGAGGTGGCGCCGCTCGCCTTCATGCGCGGCCGCACTCTGTCGAACAGCTTCGTGATCGTCGACGAGGCGCAGAATACGACACCGGTGCAGATGAAGATGCTGCTGACCCGTCTCGGCGAGAATTCGCGCATGGTCGTGACGGGCGATTTGAGCCAGATCGACCTTCCGGGCGGCGTTCGCTCGGGATTGCGCGATGCGATCGACGTTCTCGCCCGCGTCGAAGGCATCAGCTTCATCTGGTTCACGGATGCGGACGTCGTCCGTCATGCGCTCGTGAGCCGGATCGTCCGCGCCTATGAGGAGCGCGACCGCAGCAAGCAACCAGCGGATGATGCGAAGGCGTGAAGCGCTCGTTGCGGACAAAATCAACAGCAGGTGCGATGGCCGCAGAGGTCGATATTGCCGTAAGGATCTTGGACCCCGCATGGCGGCGGCTTTGGCCGACGGCTGTCGCGAGCGCCCGCGGCGCGGTGCGAATGGCGCTGGAGCAGGAGCAGGAGCAGCCGCTCATCGATGGCGGTGACGCCGCCGAAATTGCCATCGTGCTGACCGATGACCGCGAGGTGCAGCGCTTGAACCGCCGGTATCGGGGCATCGACAAGCCGACGAACGTGCTATCATTCGGCGATGCGGGCGGCGGCGGGCGCCGGGCCGGCGGCGAGCCCATCATCATTGGCGATGTCGTACTGGCGCACCAGACCGTCGCGGCCGAAGCCGCGGCACAAGGGAAGAGCATCGCGGACCATGCGGTTCATCTCGTCATCCATGGTGTGCTGCACCTGCTCGGTCATGATCACAGATCAAGCCGGGAGGCCGCCGCGATGGAGGCGATCGAGATCGCATTGCTGGCCCGGCTCGGAATCGCCAATCCGTACGCGGCGCGTGCGGATCGGCGCCGGCGGCGCCCGGCCTGAGCGCCGCCGATGAACGAATCATCCCCATCCCGGCCGGCGCGCAGCGAGGGTGTGGCCACATCGTCGTCGCCGCTGCAAGGCCTGAAGAACTGGCTGAAGAGCCTGCGGCGCGGCCGCAACGGCGACACGCTCCGCGAGACGATCGAGGAGCTGATCGAGGAGACCGAGGCGGAAGACGATGCTCCCATCAGCGAAGACGAGAGCACGCTTCTGCGCAACATCCTGCAGCTGCGGAATCTGACGGCCTACGACGTGATGGTGCCGCGCGCCGACATCGCCGCCGTCTCCGCCGACATCGCGCTGGCCGACCTCGTGCGCGTCATGAGCACGAAGGGCCATTCCCGGCTGCCCGTCTACCGCGAGACGCTCGACGACGTGGTCGGCATGGTCCACATCAAGGACGTGCTCACCTGCCTCATCGGCGATCGGCCGTTCGACCTGAAATCGATCCTGCGCGAAGTGCTGTTCGTCGCCCCGTCGATGCGCGCTCTCGATCTGCTGCTGCAGATGCGGCTCGCCCGCATCCACATGGCCCTGGTGATCGACGAGTTCGGCGGCATCGACGGACTCACGACCATCGAGGACGTGGTCGAGGAAATCGTCGGCGAAATACAGGACGAGCATGACGTCGAGCAAGGCCCGACGATGCTGGCGCGGCCGGACGGCAGCCTGATCGCCGACGCCCGCACGACCATCGAGGAGTTCGAGCGCCGCGTCGGACCCGTCCTATCCGAGGAGGAACGCGAACACGACATCGACACATTGGGCGGGCTGGTGTTCGCCCTCACGGGCCACGTTCCGACGCGCGGCGAAACCGTCACCCATCCCTCCGGTATCGTGTTCGAGGTGATCGAGGCCGACCCGCGCCGGCTTCGTCGTCTGCGAATCCGCAACCTGCCGCAGCGACCAGCGAGCGAGGATGGCGGAGCAGCCGGCTAGCGTGCCCGCGACGGCGCTGCGGGCAGACGGCACCGTGCCCGCATGGCCGAGGAGCCTCGGGCGGCTCGCTGCCTGGCTCGACCGGCAGTCGCGCTGGCGCATGCGCGGGCTGGCCCTTCTGCTGGGGGCGCTCGCTGCCGGCGCTTTGCCGCCGGTCTATGCAGTGCCTGTCCTCGCCGTCAGCTTCTCCGGGCTGGTCCTCCTTGTGGATCGTACGCCGCGTCCGCTCGCGGCGGTTGCGCTCGGCTGGTGCTTCGGCTTCGGTTATTTCGTCGCGGGGATCTATTGGGTCGCGAACGCGTTGCTGTCCGTCGCCTCGACCTTCGGCTGGCTGTTGCCGTTCGCCATCGTCGGCGCGGTCGGGGGGCTCTCGGCGTTGCTGGCCGCCTTTCCCGCCGGCGCGGTCGGGCTGGCGCGAGTTCTGTGGCCGGCCGGCCCTGCGCGCATCCTCGCCCTCGCGCTCTGCTGGACGGTCTTCGAGTGGCTGCGCGGCTGGGTGCTCACCGGCTTCCCTTGGAACCTCGTGGGCTACAGCTGGGCGTTCTCCGACGCGATGAACCAGTTTGCCGCGCTCACCGGTATTTGGGGCCTGAGTCTCGTCACCGTCATCGCGGCAGCGATGCCCGCGGTGCTGGTCGATTGGGCCGGCCGCGCATCCGGCGCGGCCGCGCCATCGCGTGGCCCGGCGGCGCTCGGCTGCATTGCGGTGAGCCTGGCGCTGCTGGTGGCGATCTGGATCGGCGGATCGGTCCGGCTGGCCGGCGCCCACGATTCCACGGTCGCCGGCGTGCGGCTGCGGCTCGTCCAGGCCAACGTCGATCCGGGCGAAAAGGGATCGGGAGATCGCGGCGCCGATGTCCTCCGGCGGCATCTGAGCCTGACGCGCGAAACGCCGGGCTACGACAAGGTCACGGACGTGATCTGGTCCGAGACGGCGGAGCCGTATCCGCTGGAGCGCTTTCCCGACGTACGCATGGCGGTCGCTGCAGTCGCGCCGGAAAACGGCTTGTTGATTACGGGCGTGCTGCGTACGGATTCTGCAAGCGGCCCCGTGAACGAGGTCTGGAACAGCATGGCCGTCGTCGACCGCACCGGCCGCATGCTCGGCAGCTACGACAAGTTTCATCTCGTACCGTTTGGCGAATATGTGCCGCTGCATCAGGCCTTGCCGTTCATCTCCAAGTTCACGCCTGGGATCATGGATCTTTCGGCCGGGCCGGGCCCGCGGACGCTGCGCTTGCCGGGACTGCCCCCGGTCGGCCCGCTGATCTGCTACGAGGCAATATTCCCAGGCCAGGTGGTCGACAGCGGCGATCGGCCGCAGTGGCTGCTCAACATCACCAACGATGGCTGGTATGGCGTGAGCGCCGGGCCTTATCAGCATTTCGTCAGTGCGCGGCTACGTGCGGTCGAGGAAGGACTGGCGGTCGTGCGGGCGGCCAATACCGGGATCTCCGGCTCGATCGATCCCTACGGTCGGGTGCTGGCGCAAACGCGACTCGGCGAAACGGCCGTGCTCGACGTCGACCTCCCGCAGCCGCTTGCGGAGCTGACACCTTATGCGCGTTGGGGCGATCATGTGATGGCGGTTCTGTTGGCCATCGTCGCCCTCGGAACGCTGGCGCTGCGGCGCTGGAATTGAGCCTCGGGGAGCAGCGGTGGCCTGCTTATTCTCGTGTTGACCATGCCGTCCGCGGTCTCTAAGAGTCAGCGCCGAACTCCAACCGCCCGCAGGGACCGATCGCGTCATGGCTCGAGGTCGCAAGCCGTCCGGCCGCACGGCCAGCGTGGGACATCCCAATCCGATCGACATTCACGTCGGCGGCCGCGTTCGACTGCGCCGCACCCTGCTCGGCATGAGCCAGGAGAAGCTGGCGGAGGCCATCGGCCTCACCTTCCAGCAGGTGCAGAAATATGAGCGCGGGGCCAACCGCATCGGCTCCAGCCGGCTGTTCGATCTCGCGCGCGTGCTCGACGTACCGGTTTCCTATTTCTTCGAGGACATGTCCTCCACGGTCGCCGCGAAGACGCCGAGCCGGCTGCGCGGCTTCGCCGAGTCCAAGCCTGAGCCGTTCGAGCCCGACCCGATGGCGCGCCGCGAGACGCTCGAGCTCGTGCGCGCTTACTACCGCATCACCGATCCCCAGGTGCGAAAGCGCGTGTTCGAATTGGCGAAGACGCTCGGCAAGACGCGGCGGGCCGACGCCTGAGCCCGTTGGCGCCGGTGCGGCCGCGCTTTCAAGGACGAGAGAGAAAGGATAACGCGTGCCCAGGAGCAACTACCTCTTCACCAGCGAGTCGGTCTCCGAAGGACATCCCGACAAGGTCTGCGACCGCATCTCCGACGCCATCGTCGACACCTATCTCACCGCCGACCCCTATTCTCGAGTCGCGGTCGAGACCATGGCGACCACCAATCGCGTCTTCCTCGCCGGCGAAACGCGCGGGCCCGCGTCGGTCACGACCGAGCTGCTGGAGCAGGTCGTGCGTCACGCCATCAAGGACATCGGCTACGAGCAGGATGGCTTTCACTGGCAGAGGGTGAAGATCGAGACCTTCATCCATCCGCAATCGGCCGACATCGCGCAGGGCGTCGACGCCAAGGGGAACAAGGACGAGGGCGCCGGCGATCAGGGCATCATGTTCGGCTATGCCTGCCGCGAAACCGAACGGTTCATGCCGGCCCCGATCTACTACGCGCACAACATCCTGCGCTCGCTGTCCGAAGCCCGGCATTCCGGCGCCGAGCCCGGGCTCGGGCCCGACGCCAAGAGCCAGGTCACGTTGCTCTACGAGAACGGCAAGCCGGTGCGCGCGACGTCGGTCGTGGTCTCGACCCAGCACAGCGTCGACCTCGATCAGGAAGCCGTCCGCGAGATCGTGCGGCCCCATGTCGTGAACACGCTCCCGCAGGGCTGGATGTGTCCGGAGGACGAGTTCTACGTCAATCCGACGGGCCGCTTCGTGATCGGCGGGCCAGACGGTGACGCCGGCCTGACCGGGCGCAAGATCATCGTCGACACCTACGGCGGCGCCGCGCCGCATGGCGGCGGCGCGTTTTCGGGCAAGGATCCGACGAAGGTGGACCGCTCGGCCGCCTACGCCGCCCGCTACCTCGCCAAGAACGTGGTGGCGGCAGGCCTCGCCGATCGCTGCACGATCCAGCTCTCCTACGCCATCGGCGTTGCCAAGCCGCTGTCGGTCTATGTCGAGACCCACGGCACGGGCAGCGTCGCGGAGGATCGAATGGTCAAGGTTCTCTGCGATCTGGTCGACCTCAGTCCGCGCGGCATCCGCGAGCATCTCGGCCTGAACCGCCCGATCTATGCGCGTACCGCGGCCTATGGACATTTCGGGCGCCCGGTCGACGCCGACGGCGGCTTTTCCTGGGAACGCCTCGACCTCGTCGATCGTCTGCGCGCCGCCCTGAATTGAGCGAGGCGGCGCGTCGGAACGCTCGATGACCGATGCCGCCGCGCGCGGCCGGATCGACTGGCACGGCCGGCGTCGCGGACGGCGACTGCGGCCTCACCGGCAGGACCTGCTGTCGGAACTGCTGCCGCGCCTCCGCATAACGCTGCCGCCTGCGGGTGCTTCACTCGAACCCTCTGCTCTGTTTCCGCGGCCGCCGTCGCAGCTATGGCTCGAAGTCGGCTTCGGCAGCGGCGAACACTTGGTCGAGCAGGCTCGACGGCACCCGGACGTCGGCGTCATCGGTTGCGAGGTGTTCGTCAACGGCGTCGCCGCCTTGGTCGGGCAGGTGGAGCGCGCCGCGCTCGCCAACGTCCGGGTCTTCGATGACGATGCCCGCCTCCTGCTGGCTACCCTCCCGGAGGCCTCGATCGATCGGGCCTATCTCCTGTTCCCCGACCCCTGGCCGAAGACGCGGCATGCCAAGCGGCGGTTCGTCGGACCCGCCAACCTCCCGACGATGGCCCGTATCCTCGCCGACGGCGCTGAGTTCCGGATCGCCACGGACGACATGGGCTATGTCCGTTGGACGCTCCAGCAACTGGTCGGCCATCCGGACTTTCGCTGGACCGCCGCCGGCCCCCGGGACTGGCGCAACCCCCCGGAGGACTGGGTCGAGACGCGCTATCAGCGCAAGGCGATAGCGGCCGGGCGGCCGCCGGTCTTCCTCTGCTTCGAGCGTCGGCCGCGGCCCGGGAAGCCCAGAAAATCCTTGCGATTTGGCGGCCGCGACCTATATTAACGCCACAATCGTTAGTCCTGTCGGATGACGGGACAAATAAAAATAAGGTGGGCCAACGGCCCGCCTTTTTTGTTAGCCCCGGTCCAGCCGGGGCCAGCGTACGACGAGTAGAGGACGTATGGGCTTGGATAGGGCGGCAGCCGTCGAGCGGTTGGTCGCTCCGTCGCTTGCGGCGACGGGGTTCGAGGTCGTGCGCGTGCTGTTCATGGGTCAGCATCGCCCGGTGCTGCAGATCATGATCGAGCGCACCGATCGGCGCGCCCTCTCGGTCGACGACTGCGCCGAGGTGAGCCGCACCGTGTCGGCGCTGCTCGACGTCGAAAACGTGATCGCCGGGTCCTATACGCTCGAGGTGAGTTCGCCCGGCATCGACCGCCCGCTGACGCGCCCCGAGCACTTCGCCCGGTTCGCGGGCTTCGAGGCAAAGCTCGAAACGCGGATGCCGCTCGACGGGCGCAAGCGGTTCACCGGGAAACTGCTGGGACTTGACGGCGAGCGCGTGCGGATCGCCACCGCCGAAGGAGAAATGGCGCTGCCCTTGGCCGATCTGCAACGGGCGAAGCTCGTCCTCACCGACGAGCTGATCGCAGCGACGGCCAGTCCGGCGCATTGAGGAGGAAGAAGAGGTACCGATGGATACGACCATTGCCGTTCCCAGGCTCGAGCTGCTGCAAGTGGCCGACGCCGTCGCCCGCGAGAAGGGCATCGAGCGCGACGAAGTCCTGGAAGCGATGGAGCAGGCCATTCAGAAGGCCGGCCGCTCGAAATACGGACATGAGCACGACATCCGCGCCAAGATCGACCGCAAGACCGGCGAGATCCGGCTGATGCGGTTCCGCGAGATCGTCGAGACGGTCGAGAACGAGGCGACGCAGCTGACGCCAGCCCAGGGCCAGCGCATCCAGCCCGACGTCAAGCTGGGCGACTTCATCATCGACGAGCTGCCGCCGATCGATTTCGGCCGCATCGCCGCCCAGACCGCCAAGCAGGTGATCGTGCAGCGCGTGCGCGAGGCCGAGCGCGAGCGCCAGTTCAAGGAGTACAAGGACCGCACCGGCGAGATCGTCAACGGCCTGGTCAAGCGCGTCGAGTTCGGCAACGTCACGGTCGATCTCGGGCGCGCCGAGGCGATCCTGCGCCGCGACGAGCTGCTGCCGCGCGAGACCTTCCGCCCGGGCGACCGCGTGCGCGCCTACATCTACGACGTGCGCCGCGAGACCCGCGGCCCCCAGATCTTCCTGTCGCGCACCCATCCGCAGTTCATGGCCAAGCTGTTCGCCCAGGAGGTGCCGGAGGTCTATGACGGCATCATCGAGATCCGCGCGGTGGCGCGCGATCCGGGCAGCCGCGCCAAGATCGGCGTGTTGTCGAACGACAGCGGCATCGATCCGGTCGGCGCCTGCGTCGGCATGCGCGGCAGCCGCGTCCAGGCGGTGGTCGGCGAGCTGCAGGGCGAGAAGATCGACATCATCCCGTGGTCGCCCGATCCCGCGACCTTCGTGGTCAACGCGCTCGCCCCGGCGGAAGTCGCCAAGGTCGTGCTCGACGAGGAGAGCCACCGCATCGAGGTGATCGTGCCCGACGATCAGCTCAGCCTGGCGATCGGCCGCCGCGGCCAGAACGTGCGCCTCGCCTCGATGCTGACCGGCTGGGACATCGACATCATGACCGAGGCCGAGGAATCGGAACGCCGCACCGAGGAGTTCCGCGTCCGCACGGAGAT
>DATIXH010000105.1:0-4293 GCA_035518775.1 Candidatus Acidiferrum sp. | reverse complement strand
TGGCCCGCCTTGGCGACGCTGCTGCCGCACTATCCCCACATCAAGGTGGAGCTCATAACCGACTACGGCCTCACCGACATCGTTGCGGAGCGCTATGACGCCGGAGTTCGTCTCGGGGAGCAGGTGGCGAAAGACATGGTCGCCGTGCGCATCGGGCCGGACTTCCGCATGGCGGTCGTCGGAGCCCCATCGTATTTCGCAAGACGGGCGGCGCCGAAGAAGCCGCAGGACCTTACGGCCCACGACTGCGTCAACATCCGCTTGCCTACCTACGGCGGACTCTACGCCTGGGAATTCGAGAAGCGCGGGCGCGAACTGAAGGTGCGGGTCGACGGGCAGCTCGTGTTCAACACCATCGCCATGCGGCGGAACGCCGCGCTGGCTGGTCTGGGTCTCGCGTACCTGCCCGAAGACCAGGTGCGCACTCACCTCGCCGATGGACGGCTCGTCCGGGTGCTCGACGACTGGTGCCCGCCGTTCTCAGGCTATCACCTCTACTATCCTAGCCGCCGGCAGCCGACGCCTGCATTCACCCTGCTGGTCGAGGCGCTGCGCTATCGAGGCTGAAGGGGACTCACTTCAAGGCGAGGACGAAGCAGTCCGCCGGTTTCGGGGCGGTGTGCAGGCGCTCGCACAGGCGCACCGCCTTCTCGTGGTCGGGGAGCGGGCCGGCGTAGACGCGGTACCAGACGCCCTTGCTGCCGCCGAGATCGACGCGGTGGACGCTGAGGTCGAGCTTGCCCAGCAGACTGGTGTAGCGCGACTTCAGCGCGGCGCTGGCGCGCTCGGCCTCGTCCTGCGAGGGCAAGGAGGCGAGCTGGAGGACGTAGCGCCCCGGCGGATCGGCGGTCGTCTTGGCGGGCGCGGCCGCGGGCGTCGCCGCCGCCGACTGCTCGAGCGTCTTCGTCTGAGCAGGCGGCGCGGTCTTTGCTGGTTCTGTCTTTGCTATTTCCGTCTTTGCGGGCGCCGCCGTCTTTGCCGTCGCGGAGGCCGTGGTCCCTGCGGCCGCCTCGGTCTTCGCGGCCGGCGCGGTCGCGGGCTCTGTCGTCGCGGGCTTCGTCGTTGCCGGCTTGGTTTCGGCGGACTTGCTCGCCGCCTGCTCGGGCGCCTCCTCCTTTTTCCGCTGCGGCTTCTGCTGCGTCTCCGGCTCCGCCGCCGCCTGCTGTGCGGGCGTGGAGACGAAGAAGTCCTTGCGCACCGCCAGGGCGCTGCCGAACCGGCGGGCGACGTCGAGCCAGAGCTTGGCCAGCTCGTCATGCTGCGGCACGCCGCGGCCGGTGCGGTAGAGCTCGGAGAGCGCGAAGGCGGCGTCGCCGACGCCGCGGTCGCCGGCCTCGGCATACCAGCGCGCCGCCATGTCGTAGTCGCGCGGCACGCCGAAGCCCTGCTCGTAGGCGAGCGCCAGGTTGAACTGCGCCAGCGGATAGCCGGCCGCCGCGGCCACGTGCCAGAGCTCGGTCGCCATCGTCGGATTGAGCGGCACGCCGCGGCCGCCGGCGTAGAGCAGCGCCAGGTTGTTCTGCGCCGCCGGCAGGCCCTGCGCGGCGGCGGCGCGGTACCAGTCGACGGCCTCCGGCAGGTCCGGCGCCGGCAGGCCGTGGCCGGACTCGTAGAGCACGCCGAGGCCGAGCTGGGAGCGGGCATCGCCGGCATTGGCCATGGCCGTCCACTCCGCGAGCGCGGCCGCATAGTCGCCCTTGGCGTAGGCGGCGGCGCCGGCGGCGTAGTCGGCGCGCGCGGGCGGAGCGGTGGTAATAAGCGTTGTCGCTATGGCAAGGCCGAGCAAGCACCGCGAAAAAGAATCACCGCAGAGGCGCAGAGACGCGAAGAGACCGAGCCGACCGTGATTCTTGCCCCCCATGCCCGATAGTCCTGTTGTTTGATTCCTCTGTGCCTCTGCGTCTCTGCGGTTAACTCTCGTAGATCGGGAAGCGGCGGGTGAGGGCGTGCACGCGCGCAAGGACGGAGTGCTCGGCGGCGGTGCTGTCGCCGGCACGAAGCCCTTCGAGGACCTCCGCGATGAGGTCGCCGACCGTCTCGAACTCGGGGACGCCGAAGCGGCGGGTGGTCGAGGCGCTGACGCCGAAGCGCAGGCCGGACATCACGCTGCGGTCGGCGTCATCGGAGGGGATCGGGTTCATGTTGGCGATGATGCCGGCGCGTTCGAGGGCCTGGGCGGCCGGCGCGCCGGTGAGGCCCTTGCGGCGGAGGTCGACCAGCATGAGCGGGGTATCGGTGCCGCCGGCGACGAGGTCGAAGCCGTGGCGCTGCAGGCGGGCGGCGAGCGCGCGAGCATTGGCCAGCACGGCGGCGGCGTAGGCGCGGAACTCCGGCCGCAGCGCCTCGCCGAGGGCGACCGCCTTGCCGGCGAGGATGTGCAGGAAGGGCGTGCCCTGGAGGCCGGGGAAGACGGCGTTGTTGATGGGCTTGGTCAGGCGCTCGTCATTCCACAGGATGACGGCCCCGCGCGGACCGCGCAGCGACTTGTAGGTCGTGGTGGTGACGACGTCCGCGTGCGGAAAGGGATCGGCGTGGGCGCCGCCGGCGACCAGGCCGGCGAAATGCGCCATGTCCACGAGCAGCTTCGCCCCCGCGGCGTCGGCGGCGCGGCGGAAGGCGGCGAAGTCGAGGGCGCGCGGATAGGCGGAGCCGCCGGCGATGACGAGCTTCGGCTTGTGCTTGTGGGCGAGGTCGACGACCTCGTCGTAGTCGATGAGGCCGTCCTGGCGGCGCACGCCGTAGTTGATGACCTTGAACCATTTGCCGCTGCAATTGACGGCGGCGCCGTGGCTGAGATGGCCGCCGGCGTTGAGGTCCATGCTGAGGATGGTGTCGCCGGGCTCGGCGACGGCGTGCAGCACCGCGTGGTTGGCCTGGCTGCCGGAATGGGGCTGGACGTTGGCGAAGCGACAGCGGAAGAGTTGGCAGGCGCGCTCGATGGCGGCGCGCTCGACCACGTCCACATGGGCGGCGCCGGCGTGGTAGCGCTTGCCGGGATAGCCCTCGACGGTCTTGTTGGTGAGGATCGAGCCCTGCACGTCGAGCACGGCGCGGCTGACGATGTTCTCGGAGGCGATGAGCTCGATGACGTCCTGCTGGCGCGTCAGCTCATGGGCGATGGCCTCGGCGATGAGCGGATCGGTCGCGGCGACGGGAGCGGTGAAGTAGCCGGGCGGGAGAATGTCGTTGGGCATGGCGGCCCAGCGTATAGGGAGTCGGCGGACACCGGTAGGGGCGACGTGCCGCTCTTCCGGATCAGACCGCCACGCGATCCTCGGCCAGGAGGCAGTCGTCGGCGAGCGGCTCCACCGGCGTGAAATCGCGGTGGTGCTGGTAGTCGGGGCGCTTGAAGGTGGTCTGCCGGTTGGCGACCGGATTGAGGATCAGCGAGAAGATGCGGCGGTCCCAGGGCGACATGTTGGCGGGCGAGCCGTGCACCATGAGATCGCCGAAGATGAGGCCGGTGCCGGCCGGGCCGTGCGCGGAGAGGATGCCGCCCGCATTGGCGAGGCGGGCGACGGCGTCGTTCGGCACGGTCCAGAGCGCGTAGCTGGTGGTGACGGTGTCGAGGCCGGTGGGGGCGGGACCGGAGCGGTGCGAGCCGCGGATGAACCAGAGCGGGCCGTTGAACTCGGTGACGTCGTCGAGGAAGACGTGGAGGTTGAGCGGCTGCGGGTTGGGAATGCCGTCCTCGCGGTGATGGGTGGCGAAATCGTAGTGCCACTGCCAGACGTCGCCGCCGAAGGCCGCCTTCACGTTCACCTTGGCCTGCATGACGTAGAGCCGGTCGTCGCCGAGGATCTGCCGGGCGGGCTCGACGAAGCGGGGGTGGCGCACCAGCTTGGCGAAGACCGGGCTGCGGAGGTGGATGCCCATGGCGGTGCGCACCTTGCTGCCGTCCTTCTCGCGGAAGTTGGCGGGCGTGTCCTCGGCGAAGACGGCCGGCAGCGCGGCGCGCAGCACCGCCACCTCGGCCGCCGAAAACAGGTTCGGCAGGACGAGGACGCCGTCGCGCTGGAACTGATCGAGCTGGGCTGCCGTGAGTCGCATGGCGCTATCGTCGCGCAAGTGCGGGCGGCGAGCAAGGTCCCACGGACGCCGTGCTACCGGGAGACGTGGATGGCGGGCCGGCGGCCGGACCAGGGCTGCGCCTGCTCGAGCGCGGCGGCCAGGCGCAACAGCTTGGCCTCCCGGCCGAAGCCGGCGACGAACTGCAGGCCGATGGGCAGGCCGGCGCGGCTGACATGGAGCGGCAGTGAGAGGGCCGGATGGCCGGTGCCGTTGAAGAGGGCG
>DATIXH010000104.1:0-18088 GCA_035518775.1 Candidatus Acidiferrum sp. | reverse complement strand
AAACCTCCCGTTCGATTTATCGTTGAAACGCCGCGCTATCGCTCGCGATTCCCCTCCCCTTGCGGGAGGGGATTAAAGGGGAGGGGTCTCGCGCCGACAGGCGCATATGGATCTTCCATTCGGAGCGCCGCAAAATCCGATTCTTGCCGCGCTGCCGCGCGCACACCCCTCCCCTTTAATCCCCTCCCGCAAGGGGAGGGGAATCCTACTTCCCCTTCTTCCGTCTCTGCTTGTCCAGAAACTTCCTCACCCGTCCCAGATACGCCTCCGGCACCTCGTACATCGCCATGTGCGAGGCGTTCGGGAACACCGTGATCTCCGAATCCGGCAGCGCGTTGTGCATGCGCAGCGCGCAGGCCGCCGTCAGCTCGTCATACTGCCCGCACAGCACCAAGGTCGGCACCCCGATCTCGTGCATGTTGGGAATCCGGTTCCAGTCCTTGAGGTTGCCGACATAGAGGAACTCGTTCGGCCCCTGCATGGTGCCGTAGATGTCCATGTTGATCTTCTTGAAGGCGTCAACCGCCACCTTCGGCCAGTCGTCGTTCCGGAACACGTGCCGGTAGTTGAGGATGGTGATGGCCGCCTTGTAGGCCGGATGGTCGTAGTTCCCCTCGGCCTCGAAGCGCTGCATCATCGCCACCGTCTCCGGCCCGAGCGCGGCGCGGTGGCGCTCCAGCTCGCCGATCAGGTGCGGCATGTCCCCGCAGGTGTTGGAGAGCACCAGCGACTTCAGCGCCTTCTGGTACTTGAGCGAGTACTCGATGCTGAGCCAGCCGCCCCAGCTGTGCCCGAGCAGGTGGATGCGGCCGAGGCCGAGCGACTGACGCACCGTCTCGACCTCCTCCACATACCTGCCGATGGTCCACAGCGACTTGTCCTTCGGCCTGTCGGACTCGCCGGTCCCCAGCTGGTCGTAGGTGACCACGCGATAGCCGGCCTCCACCAGCGGCAGCAGCGGGTCGCGCAGGTAGTCGCAGGGGATCCCCGGCCCGCCGTTCAGCAGGAACAGCACCTCGTCGCTCTCGCCGTAGCTGTAGGTGACGACCTTGTGGCGGCCGATCCTGACCTTGCGCGTGTCGGCCTTGCGCTTCTTCGGCATGCTCCCCTCCCCCGGGCGTTCTTTGCGGCCCATTTCACCCGACGCGCGCCGGCCCGACAATTGCGATCTTTATCGGGCCGCAAACCCGGGTTTTCGTCCGGAAACGGCGGAGTCCGGCCCGAAACGGACCGAAACTGGTCAACGTCATCTCTTTGAAAACGCTGGCCGATTTTTTGATCCATGGGGTCGTTTTGCAGAATCGCATAGTTCCGGCTTTTTCGTCCGATGTTTCACGTGAAACATTTTTGCGTAAAAGGACTGTCCTCCCATCCGATGTTTCACGTGAAACATCGCTTGCGTAAAGACGCTCAGCCCTTCACCGCCCCGATGAGCAGTCCGCGCGTGATGTAGCGCGCCAGCAGCAGCGCCAGCGCCGAGACCGGCAGGATCATGATGATGATCAGCACGGACATGTACCACCACTGCGGCCCGCGCGTGGCGTTCTGCGCCGCCACCGTGAGCGGCAGGGTCTGCGCGTTGGCGCTCGAGAGGAAGAGCGCGAACAGGTACTCGTTCCAGGCCATGATCAGCACGAGGATGAAGGTCGAGGCGAGACCGGGCTTGGAGAGCGGCAGCACGATCGACCAGAAGATCCGGTAGCGCGAGCAGCCGTCCACCACCGCCGCCTCCTCGAGCTCGAGCGGGATGCTGTCGAAGAAGTCGCGCATCAGCCACACCACGATGGGGATGTTGGCCGCGATGTAGGTGACCGCGAGCGCGAAGCGGGTGTCCAGCAGTCCCACCTGCTGGAACAGCACGTAGATCGGCAGCACCACCGCGACCGGCGGCAGCATGCGCTGCGAGATCAGCCAGAACGCGATGTCCTGGTTCTTCAGCGCGCGCGTGAACCGCCGCCGCAGCGCCAGCGCCAGCAGCACGGACACCGCCAGCCCGATCGCCAGCCCGACCTGCCAGGGTACGCCGAGCCGCACGACGCCGACGATCGCGACCGCCACGCCGGCGATGAAGCTCGCGATGGTCGAGAGCCGCGGCCGGTAGGACAGGCGCGAGAGCCCGTAGGCCGCCATGCTGCCGAAGATCAGCGCCACCACCGAGCTGCAGAGCGCCACCACCACCGTGTTCAGGTAGGGACGCGCGGTGTCGACGAAGAGGTCGACGAAGATGTAGCGCCAGGCGTGCAGCGACGGATCGAAGTCGACGAACGGCAGATAGTCCGGCCCGTCGTTCACCTGGATCGGCAGCTTCACCGAGGTGATGGCCAGCCAGTAGAGCGGGAACAGCACCACGAACGCCCAGAAGCCCAGCACGGCATAGGACAGCGCCGCCCAGGCCGGACCGGGATCGTTGATGCCGCGCATCTGCGGGCGCCGCGCCCTCATCGCTGCGCCCCCGCTGCCCTCGCCGGCGGTCGCGTGCGCACGAGGTTCACGAACGCGGTGCAGAAGAACGTCACGATGAACAGCAGCATGTAGGCGATCGCCGCCGAGCCCCCGATGTCGAGCGCCCGCCAGGTCGAATAGGCGTGCAGGGTCATCGACTCCGAGGCGATGCCCGGGCCGCCGTTGGTCAGCACGTTCGGCAGGTCGACGATCTTGAAGGCCTCGATGACGCGGATGAGGATCAGCGTGATCGTCACCGGCATGATCGCCGGCCAGGTGATGAAGCGGAAGATCTGCCAGTGGTTGGCGCCGTCGACATGCGCCGCCTCGACCTGCTCGCGCGGCTGACCCTCGATCGCCGCCAGCAGCACGATGAACATGAATGGCGTCCACTGCCAGGCATCGCCGATCATCACGGCCACGCGCGCGCCCCAGGCGGTGGCCGCCCAGGCGAAGTCGCTGAGACCGAGGCCCTGCCAGATCGGCGAGAACGGCCCCTTGGTCGTGTCGGTCAGCATGCGGAAGGTGTAGGCCACGCCGACCGGCGTGATCATCATCGGCAGGAAGAACACCACCCGGAAGAACCCGCGCCCGCGCAGGTTCTGCACGCACAGCATCGCCAGCGCGAGCCCGAGTCCGTACTGCACGCACACGCCGATGACGACGTAGGTCAGGGTCACGCCGATCGTCCCGAGCTGCCCGCCCTCCGCCCCCGCGGACGTGAACAGCAGCGCCAGCGCTATCGCGGCAACCGCCACCAGCAGCCGTCCGACGAGGCCGAGCACCCCTGCGCCGCGGCGCACGGCCGTGACCAGCCACAGGATCAGTAACCCGGCCACGATTGCCTGGAAGACCCAACCCAGCGGCGTGATCGGCATGAGCGTGCCGATCAGGTGGAACTGCTGCGAGCCGAACAGCAGCTTCTTGTAGTTCAGGAGGCCGATGAAGGTGACGGTGACCCCGCCCTTCTCGAACTTGATCCGCGCCAGCGACAGATAGACCGAGACGATGAGCGGGAAGATCGACAGCGCCAGGATGGTCAGCACCGCCGGCATGATGAACGCCGCCGGCGCCACGCGGTCGGCCCAGCTCGTGAACTCCGGCCGGCGGCGCGCCTCGATCAGGCGGCCGGGCGCTGCGGCGACGTCATACTGCATACGCACCCGACAGCTGTAGGGGCGGCCCCCGGCCGCCCCTACGAACGCAGTGAAACCGCTGCCGAGCTTACTTCAGGCCGAGCGCGGCGCGATAGGCCTTCAGCTGGGCGTCCTTGCCGAGCTCCTCGGTGGCCTCGTTCCAGCCGGTCTCGATCTCGGCCGCCGTCTTGTCGATGTCGAGCTCGCCGGCCAGGAGGCGTGCCACCGCGGTGTCGAGCACCACCTGCTCGTAGCGCTGGTTCTGCGGCACGCGCAGGTCGAGCACCATGTTCGGGCTGTTGAGGCTGTCCTTGATGGCGCCCAGGTAGTTCTCGGCCGCCGCCTTGCTCATCCCCGCCTTGATCCAGAGGTCCAAGTTCTCGAACTGCGAGACCCGGTAGGGATTGAAGCCGGTCTTGCCGATGGTGACGTCGACGTTCGCCTGCTCCGGCTGGCTCATGTACGACAGGAAGTCATAGGCCGCGTCCTTGATCTTCTGGTCCTTGGCCGCGTTGATGGCGCCGGACCAGCCGCCGAAAGCCGCGAACGGGGCGTGGTTGATGCCGTCGATCGCGTAGGGGCAGGTGTCCTTCGTGCAGTCGACCAGCTTGCCGGAGGCGCGGTCCAGCACCTTCGGGGAGCCCGGCAGGACGACCGCGCCGACCTTGTCGTTCACCTTCGAGGTCGTGGGATCGATGGCCAGCGTGCCGATGTCGCCCCAGTCGAGGGTCAGCGCGCAGCGGCCGCTGGTGAAGAGCGCGCGCGTATCGCCGACGTCGAGGTTGATCTCATCGGGCGGCGCGTACTTGGTCGTCTCGACATAGACCTTGAGGGCCGCCTTGAAGGCCTCGTTGTTCACCAGCGGCGCCATCGTGTCGGTATCGAAGAACAGGCCCTGGCCCGTGCCCTTGCTCTGCAGGAAGCCGCCGGCGACGGAGAGCACCATCCAGTAGGATTGCGCGCTGCGCTTCTTGGCGATGCAGGAGCCGTAGTCGGGCTTGCCGTCGCCGTCGAGATCCTTGCCCTGGAAGGCCTTGGCGATGGCGATGTAGTCGTCCCAGGTCTTGGGCGGCGCCATGTTGGCCTGCTTCAGCAGGTCGCTGCGGTAGTAGACCATCTGGAAGTCGCCATCGAGCGGGATGGTGTAGACCTTGCCGTTATAGGTGGCGCTGAAGTCGCGGAAGAACGGCCCGATATCGTCCCACTTCAGGGCGGCGTCGGACTTCACCTGAGCGGTGATGTCCTGGAGGTAGCCGGGCTCGATGAAGTCGACCATCCACTGCGGCGCGAACACGGCGGCGTCGTAGCTGTTGGTGCCGGTGGCGAAATCGCTCAGCAGCTTCGTATAGAAGTCGGAGAACGGCACCGTGATGACGTTGATCTTGGCGCCGGTCAGCTTCTGAAAATCAGGCGCGCGCCGCTGCAGCGGCTCCGCGATCTGCGGCCCGGTGAACGTCACGACGTTGACGGTGACGCCGTCATACTTTCCCGCCGCGGCCGGTCCGGCCATTCCGAGCGCGCCGCAGGCCGCCGAGAGCGCGACCGCCAAGCCCAGTCGTTTCCACTGCTTCATGATGTCCTCCCTGTTGCGTCGGCGCCGGAGGCAGTTCGCCCCGAACCGACAAGCGGCCGCGCCGACGGCTGGCGTTGGCATTCCGCCGGGCTGGCCATAGAGCAAATATACTAATATTCTAGTTGTCCCTGTCAACGCGAGACGACAAGCGAGACGCGGAGATGGCTGGAGACGCCGGCAGGCGACTTGCTGCCAACCTACGGGCAGAGCGACCCCGTGCCGCGCCGCCGCTGCCGGCGGCCGCCCAGATCGACCGCGGCCAGCCGATCCCGGAGCAGGTCTACCGGCTCCTGCGCCAGTCCATCATCACGCTCCGCCTTCCGCCGGGCGCGACGATCATCGAGAAGCAGATCACCGACCAGCTCTGCATCTCCCGCACGCCCGTGCGCGACGCCCTGCGGCAACTTGCCGACGAGGGGCTCGTCACGATCAAGCCGCAATCGGGCACGTTCGTCGCGCTCATCGACCGCCTGCAGCTCGAGGAGGGGCGCGTGATCCGGCGCGCGCTCGAGATCGAGGCCGTCAGGCTGGCGGCGCAGCGCGCCGATGCCGCCGCCATCGAGCGGCTCAGCGACCTGCTGGCGCTGCAGGAACGGGCGGGCAAGCGCAACAGCTACGAGGAGTTCATCGCCTACGACGATCAGTTCCACCGCGCCATCAACGAGCTGAGCGGCCTGCCGCGCCTGTGGCGCGTCATCAGCGGCGCGAAGGCGCAGCTCGACCGGGTGCGTCACTTGAGCGCGCCGCTGCCGGGCCAGAGCGCGCGCGTGCTGGCGCAGCACCGCGCCGTCGTGGCGGCCCTGGCGCGACACGACCCGGACGCAAGCGTCAAGGCCTTGAGCCATCATCTCGACGACGCCTACGCCCGCATCACGATCCTGTTGAAAAAGCACGGCGAGCTGTTTCACTAGCCGCCAAGTCCCCTCCTCCCGCAACCAGGGAAGCGCCTCCCATGTTCTACGAGCCGAGCGCCGATCCGCAGGCGCTGCCGCTGCCGATCGATCCCTTCAAGAGTCTGGTGGTGCCGCGACCGATCGGCTGGATCACCAGCATCAGCACGGATGGCAGCGTCAATCTGGCGCCTTTCAGCTTCTTCAACGCGGTCGGCGATTCCCCGCCTTGCGTCGCGTTCGCGCCCCAAGGGCGCAAGCCCGATCGGCCGATCAAGGATACGCTTGCCAATGTGACGGCGACGCGGGAGTTCGTGTGCAATCTCGCCACCTACGCCCTGCGCGAACAGATGAACGAGACCTCGGCCCGCCTGCCGGCGGGCGTCGACGAGATGCGTGCCGCCGGTCTCACGCCGGCGCCGGCGCGGCTGGTCAAGCCGCCGCGCGTCGCCGAGAGCCCGGCGCAGCTCGAATGCCGCTTGCTGCAGATCATCGACCTGCCGACCTGGGATCAGGCCGAGCGGCAGGCGCTCGTCATCGGCCGGGTGGTGGGAATCCACATCGACGATGCCCTGATCAAGGACGGCCGCGTCGACATCGTGAGCGTACAGCCGATCGCGCGGCTCGGCTATTCGCTCTATGCGAGCGTTGACGACTCTTTCCGCATGCTACGTCCCGATTGAGCCGCGGCCATGCCTCCGCCAATGGCCTCCACGAACCACGGCAATCGCACCGCCGCTTGCACCGGGCTCGCAGGTTCGTCTCGAGTCTCAGGCTGCCGACGAGTTCGCCGTGGCCAAATGCTGCCTCGCGCTGGCAATGAAAGCGTCGACTTGCGCAGAATCAGTGTTGAAGGCAGCAACGAGCCGGATCGTCGCCGGCCCGCCTTCGCGATAGAACCTGAAGCCGTCGGTCTCCAGTCCTGCCAAGGCCGCTCCGGGCATGCGTACAAAAAGCAGATTGGCTTCGACTGGATTGAGAATCTCGACGCCGGGCAGGCTGCCGAGACCGTCGGCCAGTCGCCGCGCCATGCGATTGGCATGGGACGCGTGACGCAGCCACAGACCGTCCTTAAGCAGCGCCTCAAGCTGAGCGCTGACGAACCGCATTTTCGAGAAGAGATGGCCGCCGCGCTTGCGATGAAAGCCGAAACTCGCAGCCAGCGCACGGTCGAAGAAAATGATCGCTTCGGCCCCCATGGCACCGTTCTTCGTGCCGCCCAGGGACAGGACGTCGACCCCGGCCCGCCAGCTCACCTCTGCCGGCGCGCAGCCGAGGCCTGCGACGGCGTTGGCAAAGCGCGTGCCGTCCATATGAACCTTTAGCTTGTACTTATGGGCCAGCTCGGCGATCTCGCGCACCTCAGCCGGTTTGTAGACCGTTCCGGCCTCCGTCGCCTGGGTCAGGCTCACCGCGGCGGGCTGGGCGTTGTGGACGTTGCCTTGCATGCCCTTGCCCAGCTCATCGAGGATCAAGGCGGCGTCGAGCTTGCCGCCGGCGCCCGGCAGGTCGACGAGCTTGGCACCCCCGGTGAAAAGCTCTGGCGCGCCGCACTCGTCGACATTGATGTGCGCCGACTCGTGACAGAAGAGGGCGCCATAGGACGGCACCATCACCGACAGCGCCAACGCATTGGCAGCCGTACCCGTGGCAACCGGAAACACCGCCGCGTCGGTCTCGAACAGGTCGCGGACCAGCTTCTCGACGCGCCGCGTGATATCATCGTTGCCGTAGCCCATGGCGGCGCCATGATTGGCAGCCGCAAGCGCCGCCATGATTTCCGGCGCAACGCCGGTGACATTGTCACTGCAGAAGTTCATGCCATCCCCACCTGTTCGTCTCGCGGCCGCTTCTTGTCCCGCAGCCGGAGCGCCAGGGCAAGCGGCAAGTCGTGATCTACGGCGCCTGCGCGCGCCCGTCGAACGCCTTCAGGAATTCCCAGGCGGCGGCGAGAGCGTTCTTCTCGCGCAGGCTCGCATCTGGTTTCGCGGGTGACTGGACGAGCAATCGAAGCTGCTCGACCAGGGATACCAGTTTGCCGGGTATGGCTTCCTTGCGGGGTGACCACGTCGCGCCGCAGGAATGCACACCGACCTGAAACTGATAGCTGACGCCGTCAACTCCCATGCTGGTCATGTCGCGCGGGCCGATGCCGGCCATGGCGGCATCCCACACCTCTTGCAACCGCGCCGCGAGAGCAGCAGACACGGGTGTCCTTGCCATGCTCACACTCGCATGGGCTACGTCGGCATCCCAGGCCCAGCGCTCCGGCAGCTGATCCTGTTCATTGCTCCACTTAGTGACGACCGGTCGATGGCGGGGGGTAGAGTTGGTGGCATCCTGCTCGTCGATACGCACCCATCCGCTCGCCCAGTAGGAGCTTGTGAATTGGGTGAGCACGACGGACGGCTCCTCGCCATCGCGCACGAGGGCGATCCCCCACTCCGGGACAAACGACGGATAGATGATGACGGAGAGTTCGGGCTCGGCGCCGAGAGCGTTGCCAATCGTTCGCTCGACTCCGGGCTCATAGCCGAAATCGCCGGATTGGCACGGCCACAGGATGGGATCTGCTGCGGCCCCCCGGCAAGAGGCCGCAAGAACAATACACCCGACGAGGACAGCGTTCATAACATCACCGCCTGTTCCGGCGAAGTGTGCGCGAGGCTCGGACGGATCGCCCGGAATGACGGCCGATTTGAGGCCTTCGTGCCGTCCACCCCCGCTATTGGGTCGGGACGATCCGGAGCGTCCCCAGCAGCCTACCGCTTGCCATGTCGACGATCAGCACTTGACTACAACGATCGGCGCTGCCGAGCCGCAGGATCAGCCGCTCATCGGCCGTGGTGGTCTCCATGACCTGGCAGCCTGCCGGCACCGGCAGGTCGACGGTTCCGAACGATAGCCGTGCTGCACTTACCGTGGCTGGAGTGGTGCCGCTCATCCGGTTGACAATCGCCACCACGACGACCACCAACCCGACCACAATCAGGACGCCCATGATGATGACGAGCGCCACGAGGGGCTTCATATTGCGCGTGTCGGCATTGGCGGCTTGCATCATTCGACGTGGTCTTGGGTTACGATGACGGCCTCAGAGACGGCCCGACGATACGAGGTGACCGCGGCGCCAGCGGACGGTGGCGCGCGGCTCGATCGGTTGTTGGCGCAGCATCTTCCCCATCTCTCGCGCAGCCGCGTCAAGGCGCTGATCGTGGCCGGCCATGTCGCCGCCGACGGCGCGACCATAGCCGACCCCTCCCACAGGGTCAAAGCGGGCCAGAGCTTCACGCTGACAGTGCCGGAGGCGCGGCCAGCCAGGCCGCAAGCGCAATCCATCGCCCTCGATGTCGTCCATGAGGACACCGACCTGATCGTCGTCAACAAGCCCGCGGGCATGGTGATCCATCCGGGGGCGGGCAATCCCGACGGCACGCTGGTCAATGCTCTGATTGCCCATTGCGGCACATCGCTGTCAGGTATCGGCGGCGAACTCCGGCCGGGGATCGTGCATCGGCTCGACAAGGACACCAGCGGATTGATCGTGGCGGCCAAGAACGACCGGACCCATCGCGACCTAAGCGCCGCCTTTGCCGCCCACGACATCGAGCGCGCCTATCTGGCGATCGTGTGGGGCGTGCCGACGCCGCCGGCCGGCGAGATCGGAGGCAGCATCGGCCGTCACCCGACCAACCGCAAGAAAATGGCCATCGTCGCCCGCGGCGGCAAGGCGGCGCTGACGCGCTACCGGGTGCTCCGCCGCCTGGGAGCGGCCGCCAGCCTCGTGGAGTGCCGCCTCGCCACCGGGCGGACCCATCAAATCCGCGTGCATATGGCCGCCATCGGGCATCCGGTGGTGGGCGATCCGGTCTACGGGCGGATGACGGAAGCGCGCTCGCGTGTTCTTAGTCATGGAACCAGAGCGGCGATAGGCCGCTTTCATCGGCAGGCGCTGCACGCCTATCTGCTGGGATTCAGGCATCCGGGCAGTGCGAAGCCGGTCCGTTGGGAGGCTGAAATACCAAGCGATATGAAAGCGTTGTTACAGGTTCTAGAGGGTAACTAAGTTACCGAATTCGGACTAATTTAGTCTGAATATCTTGACGTTCTCGTGGAAACGGGCCATTCTTAGCAGGTGCAAAAAGACCGCCTTCGGGCTGACGCCCGACAGTGGTCGTGGGAGAACGCAATGGCAAGAGCACAGACCCTGCCGATGGTCGTGAGTGAGAGCAATCTCGCGCGCTATCTCCAGGAGATCCGTACCTTTCCGATGCTGGAGCCGGATCAGGAGTACATGCTGGCCAAGCGCTGGCGCGAGCATAACGATACTGATGCCGCGCATCAGCTGGTCACCAGTCACCTGCGTCTCGTCGCCAAGATCGCCATGGGCTACCGCGGCTACGGCCTGCCGGTGAGCGAACTCATCTCCGAAGGCAACGTCGGCATGATGCAGGCCGTCAAGCGCTTCGAGCCCGATCGCGGCTTCCGTCTGGCCACCTACGCCATGTGGTGGATCCGCGCCGCGATTCAAGAATACATCCTGCACTCCTGGTCGCTGGTGAAGATGGGCACCACGGCGGCGCAGAAGAAGCTGTTCTTCAACCTGCGCAAGCTGAAGGGCCAGCTGCAGGCGATCGAAGAGGGCGACCTGTCACCGGAGAACGTGAAGAAGATCGCGACCGACCTCAACGTCACCGAAGAGGACGTGGTCAACATGAACCGGCGCCTGGCGGCGCCCGACCACTCGCTGAACGCGCCGCTGAAGATCGACGGCGACGGCGAGTGGCAGGACTGGCTGGTCGACGAGACCGACAGCCAGGAGATCGTGCTGGCCGAGCAGCAGGAGCTGTCGAAGCGCCGCAAGCTGCTCAGCAACGCGATGAAGAGCCTGAACGCCCGCGAGCGCCACATCCTCACCGAGCGGCGGCTGAAGGACGAGCCGACCACGCTCGAGGACCTCTCGAAGGAGTACGGCATCAGCCGCGAACGCGTGCGTCAGATCGAGGTGCGCGCCTTCGAGAAGCTCCAGCGCGCCATCAAGGCCCAAGCCATGGAGCAGCGGCTGGGCACGACGAGTTAGCGGGAAGCAGGCGGCCGCGCTACGCGGCCGCGCGCTCGCCCTGTGCCCGGCGGGCTTCGGCCTCGCTGCGCGCCGCACCGGCGCCGGCGGCATCGCCGCCGATCTCGCGCGCCCGCGCCGTCAGCGCCCAATTGAACGGACTCGCCGGCTTCAGCTCCGTGCGCTCGGAGGCGAGCGCACGTGCGAGCTTGGCGTCCTTGGCGCGCAGCGCGGACTCGATGAGAGTGAGACTGAGGACGTCGCGCTGCGCGTGGCTGCCGCCGAAGCGATGCGCGATCTGGCGCACCGGCATCAGCTCCTCGGTGGCGGCCCGATACTGGCCGCGCCCGAAGGCCTGGACGGCGCGGCAGACGGGCAAGCCGACGTCGCGGGTCATCGCGGCGTTCGTGCCGCCCTCATCGAGCCGACGGACCAAGACATCGAGGAGGTGGCGCGCAGAGGTCTCGCGGCCGCCGGCGACAAAGGCCATCATGGCGTGCATATCGTTGAAGACGTAGTAGCCGTCGTCGACCCGCTTTTCCCAGGTGTCGGCGAGCTCCGCCCAGCGCTTGCCGACGGCAACGCCGCGCAGGTGCAGGCGCCAGAGCAGCGCCGTGGCGTCGAGCATCTCCAGCGGCAGTTCGGAGGGCTTGGGGCGGATGGCCGTGTCGTAGAGCTCGAGCACGCGATCGTGCTGGCCGAGATCCAGATGGTAGAGCGCCAAGTGCCACCAGTTGTGGAAGGCGAAGCCGTTGTCGGGTGCCCAGTCCTTCGTGCGGCCGGTCAGCCAGTGCACGCCCTCGCCGAGCCGGCCCTGCATCTCCATTACATGGGCGCCGGCATGGACCGCCCAGGGATCGCGCGGGTTGAGCTCCAGCGCCCGGCGCGCCCGCTCCTCGCCGCGGCCGTAGTCGCCCATCTCCTCGAGGCCGAAGGCATGCATGCCCAGCACGTAGCCGTAGCCGGGCACGGAGTCGTCCCAGTCGCAGAGCGCGCGGGCGATACGGTCGCGCAGCTGCGAGGACTGACCGAGATAGAAATCGCCGAGATGGGCGAGCTGCAGGGCAAGGCTGTCGCGCGGATATTCGATCGCGATGTCACCGTAGCGGGTCACCGCCTGCTCGAAATCGCCATCGAGCCAGGCGCGGGCGGCGGCCAGATGGCGGCGCTCGCGGTCGTTGGCCCTGAGGGCCAGGGCCTCGCCGGCCTCCACGCTCTCGCGCAGCATCGGCTCGGCCGCCTTGTCGGTCGTGGTCGTCAGCAGGCCGGCGCGAAAACAGTGGCCCATGACGAAGGCGGGATCCTCGGCGAGCGCCTGGTCGATCGTCGCCAACGGATCGTTGAAATAGCTGTGCAGCAGCTCGACGGCGCGTTCGTAGCGGTCGAGCGATTTGCGGTTGTCGGTCGAAACAGCGACGCCGCGGCAATCCGTCAATGCCATGATCGACACCTCATCGTCATCTTGTTCTTGTCGGGGGGAGCTTCGCCGCGACCGACGCAAGTTGTGCGCTGGGGAGGGAACAATCTGCGGCGAAGCCCGCGCCCAATATCGATCTCTCCTGTTGCAGTCGTACTTCAGGCCGCTGAAACAAACGCAACGAAGCCGTCAGCCGGCGAGCGCGGCCCAGCGATCGGTCACGGCATCGGCGAAAGCGCGCTGGGCGGCCGCGCGTCCCAGCCGGTCGCGTTCCAGCTGCTCGAAGGTGGCAGCAGCACGGTCGCCCAGGCGCTTGCGCAGGTGCGGACCGAACTGATCGACCCAGAGCTGGATGATATCCGGCGTCGTCTCGAAGTGGCATTGGAAGGCATAGGTGGCGCGGCCGACGCGGAAGGCCTGGTTGGCGCAACGCTCCCCGGTCATCAGGGCGACGCCCTCGCGCGGGACATCGAAGGTGTCCTCGTGGCTCTGCATGATCCATTGCGGATTGGGCAGGCCAGCCAGCAGCGGGTCCTCGCGGCCGGCCGCGGTGAATTGCAGCGATACATGGCCGAACTCGTACTCGGTGTGCCGCCGCACCTCGCCGCCGAAGCAGCGGGCCAGAACCTGCGACCCCAGGCAGATGCCGAGCAGCGGCTTATCGGCGGCGTGGAAGTCGCGCAGCAGGTGCCGCATCGGAGTCAGGGTCGGATGCTTGTCGTCGTCGTTGGCGCTCATGACGCCGCCGAGAATGAGGGCACCGGCATAACCGTTCGGCGACGAAGGCAAGGCATCGCCATGCAGAACGCGGCGGACCTCGAGTTCGGCGCCGCGGGCCGCGAGCCGTTCGGCCACAGCGCCGGGCGGCGAGGCGGGATCGTTCTGAAGGACGAGGATGCGCATGGGTTCCTATGTGGGGTTTCGGAACGAACAGCTCAATCCGCGAAGGGGTCGCGGACCAGGATGGTATCGTCGCGCTCCGGGCTGGTCGAGAGCAAGGCGACCGGCGCCTCGATCAGCTCCTCGATGCGGCGGATGTATTTGATGGCGGTGGCGGGGAGCTGCGCCCAGGAGCGGGCGCCGCGCGTCGACTCCGACCAGCCCTCGAGCGTCTCGTACACCGGCTTCACCTGCGCCTGCAGGCTGGCGGCCGCCGGCAGGTGATCGAACGAGCGCTCGCCGATGCGATAGCCGACGCAGACCTTCAGGCTGTCGAAGCCGTCGAGCACGTCGAGCTTCGTGAGGGCGATGCCGCGGATGCCGCCGACCTTGATGGCCTGGCGCACCAGCACGGCGTCGAACCAGCCGCAGCGCCGCTTGCGGCCGGTGACCGTGCCGAACTCGCGACCGCGCTCGCCCAGCATGTCGCCGATCTTGTCGGTCAGCTCGGTCGGGAACGGACCACTGCCGACGCGGGTGGTGTAGGCCTTGGTGATGCCGAGCACGTAGCTGACGGCGCCCACGCCCATGCCGCTCCCGGCCGCGGCCGTGCCCGCCACCGTGTTCGAGGAGGTGACGTAGGGATAGGTGCCGTGGTCGATGTCGAGCATGATCCCTTGCGCGCCCTCGAACAGGATGCGGTCGCCGCGCCGGCGCGCCTCGTCGAGGCGCTGCCAGACGCTGGAGACAAACGGCAGCACGCGCGGGGCGATTTCCAGCAGCGACTGGCGCAGGGCCGCGCCGTCGACCTCCGGGGCACCCAGGCCGCGCAGCAGGGCGTTGTGGTGCTGCAGCAGGCCCTCGATCCGCTCCGCGAGCCCATCGGGGGCGGCGAGATCGCAGACGCGGATGGCGCGGCGGGCGACCTTGTCCTCGTAGGCGGGGCCAATGCCGCGGCCGGTGGTGCCGATCTTCTTGTCGCCGCGGGCCGACTCGCGCAGCCGGTCCAGCTCGCTGTGGAGCGGCAGGATGAGGGGGGCGTTTTCGGCGATCAGCAGGTTGTCGGGCGTGACGCTGATCCCCTGCCCCGCCAGCCCGTCGATCTCCTTCAGCAAGGCCCAGGGATCGACCACCACGCCGTTCCCGATGACGGAGAGCTTGCCCGGCCGCACGATGCCCGAGGGCAACAGGCTCAGCTTGAAGGTGCGGTTGCCGATGACCAGGGTGTGGCCGGCATTGTGGCCGCCCTGGAAGCGTACGACCACGTCGGCCCGCTCGGAGAGCCAGTCGACGATCTTGCCCTTGCCCTCGTCCCCCCACTGGGAGCCGACCACCGCGACGTTTGCCATGGACCTCGAACCACCGATGAATGCCGACGAGGTTTAGCACGCGGGTGCGGCCGGTCCAGGGTCGGGTTGTCCGGCGGGCCGCGCGATTCTGAAGGATGCACCCCATGTCCAGCGGGGACGGTTGGGCGGGCGCGGTTGGTTTCGAGACTGAGCGAAGGACCCCATGCCCAGCGGAGCCGGCGTAGCAAGGTTCACCGCAGAGACGCAGAGGCGCTGAGAAGTGTCTTGAGGTCCTCTGCGTCTCAGCGTCTCTGCGGTACGCCTAACTTTGAGCGATGGACCCCATGCCCAGCGGGGAAGGCGGCGGTTTGGAGGGCGCCCCCGCCTGGGCGCCCTTTGGCCGCGTGACGGCCGCGACCATGCCGATCGGAAGGAAGGATCCCATGCCCAGCGGAGCGTGCACCGATTTCCCGTGGAGGGCGCGCTGCGCCCAGATGGGTGGGCCGGGCGCGAACTGGGCTTGGCCGACGCGGCGGCGGGACGGGCGCGCGCAGCGGGCCCCTACGGGTTTGATGTTGAGCGAAGGACCCCATGCCCAGCGGTGGCCCTGCGTGTCACCCCGACGGAAGTCGCCCGGCTTTCGCCGGGGTGACATGGCGAGGCCTCGGACGCTTGGCTGGCAAGCCCGTTCGCCAACTCTGATCCACGATGTCAAAGATCGAGCCGCCGATGGATGCCATCCCCGTCCATCGGTAACTAGAACATTATAGGAACATGGAGCCGGAAAATCAAGCCCGACCGCGGGTCATGTCGCTGACACACGATATGTCCGGTGCTTGTGACACACGATCTGTCCGGTTTTGGAATCGCTGCCCGGTAAGGCGATCTATTCCTTCGGCGCCGCGCCTTCCGGCTGGGTAGCTGCCCGGTTGGTCGCGGTCATGAGGGCCGAGAGGTAGCGCTGCAGCTCGCCGAGGCGCTGCTGGTTCAGGCGGTTGATGCAGCCGACGTCGCGGCCGGCATTCTCGTGCAGGGTCGCCTTGCCCTGGCCGCGGGCGAAGGCGAGCTCGAACCGGCACTGCTCGTCGCGGTAGGCCACCCAGTGCTGCTGGTATTGCGCCAGCGCCTGCTGGATGCCAGGCGCCAGGATGTCGCTCAGGGCCTTCAGCTGGTTGTCGATGATGCGGTCGGCGAGCGACGGATCGCCCAGGTCGGCGGCCGCCGCCGTCAGACTGAGCGTTGCAGTGAGCGCCGCCGCCAGGGCGGCCGAGGCACGGACGCGCATGTTCGTTACTCTACCCTCATTGATTGTAGTAGTCATATGTTCTACAACCTATACGGCAACCTGTCAATGGATCTGCCCGCAGAGCGAGAGACATGCGGTTGCTCTTGCGGCGGCATGCATCGGGTGGCGGTCGCGATCGTTTCCCGCGATAGTCGCGGTCTCCAGGGCAATCGGAGACGGCGATGTATCTTCCCAAGGACTTTACCGAAGAGCGCGTGCCCGTGCTCCACGATGCGATCCGGCAGGCCAGGATCGGCGCGCTCGTCACGCTCGGCGAGGCCGGGATCGAGGCGAGCCACGTGCCCATGCTGATCGATCCGGAGCCGGCGCCCCATGGCACGCTCATGGGGCATATCGCGCGGACCAATCCGCAATGGCGGCGGCCGGCGGCGGGGGTGCAGGCACTGGCGATGTTCCTGGGGCCGAACGCCTACATCTCGCCCGCCTGGTATGCGACCAAACAGCAGACCGGCAAGGTGGTGCCGACCTGGAACTATGTGGCCATCCACGCCTACGGCGAGGTGCGGTTCTTCGACGATGCCGACCGGCTGCTGCGGCTGGTGACGCGGCTGACCGAGACGCACGAGGCGGGGCGGGCGCAGCCCTGGGCGGTGAGCGACGCGCCGGCGACGTACATCCAGACGATGCTCAAGGGCATCGTCGGCTTCGAGCTCCCGGTCGCGCGGCTCGAAGGCAAATGGAAGATGAGCCAGAACCGGCCGGCGCAGGATCGGGCCGGCACAATCGAGGGGCTGCGGCGCGAGGGCGGACCCGCGGAGGCGGCAGTGGCGGAGATCGTGGCGGCGGCAAATCGACAATGACGCGATCCGTAGGGGCGACCGGCAGGTCGCCCGCGCTATTGAGATAGACAGGCGGGCGACCTGCCGGTCGCCCCTACATCGCTTGTGCGTGAAGGACGGGGAGCGTGACGACCAAGCAACCCAACATCCTGCTGGTGATGTTCGATCAGATGTCGGCGCAGTCGCTGCCTTGTTATGGGCATGCGATGGTGAAGGCGCCGCATCTTCAGGGGCTGGCGGAGCGCGGCGTGCTGTTCGAGAACGCGTACTGCAATTCGCCGCTCTGCTCGCCATCGCGGTTCGCGATGATGACGGGGCGGCTGGCGAGCCGCATCGGGGCCTACGACAATGCGGCGGAGCTGAATGCGGGGGTGCCGACCTTCGCGCACCATCTGCGGGCGCTCGGCTACCGCACCTGCCTCTCCGGCAAGATGGACTTCACCGGCGCCGATCAGCTGCACGGCTATGAGGAGCGGCTGACGACGGATCTGTCGCCGTCGGATTTCGGGTGGACGCCGGAATGGGAGCAGCCCGAGAAGCTGCAGCCCTGGTTCCATGATCTCGCCAGCGTGGCGGATGCCGGGCCGTACGATCATTCGCTGGCCATGGCCTATGACGAGGAGGCGGCCGGGCGGGCGGTGCGCTGGCTCTATGAGGCGGCGGGTGCAGCGGACGAGCGGCCGTGGCTGCTGACCGTGTCGTTCATGCATCCGCATGATCCCTATCTGGCGCGGCGCGAGTTCTGGGATCTCTACGAGGATGCGCCGATCGATCTGCCGCAGGTGCCTTACATCGCGCCGGCGGCGCGCGATCCGCACAGCCGGCGGCTGTGGGCGATGTACGACCGCGACGAATACGACATCACCGAGGAGCGCATCCGGCAGGCGCGGCGCGGCTACTACGGGATGATCAGCTATATCGATGCGCAGCTTGGCCGCATTCTCGGCGCACTGGAGGCGCTCGGCCAGCGTGACGATACCGCGATCATCGCCACCGCCGACCATGGCGACATGCAGGGCGAGCGCGGGCTCTGGTACAAGATGACGTTCTTCGAGCGCGCGGTGCGCGTGCCGCTCATCCTGTGCGCGCCGCAGCGGTTCGCGCCGCGGCGCGTGGCACGGGGCGTGTCGCTGGTCGATCTGCTACCGACTCTGGTGAGCATTGCCGGCGGCGAGCGCGGCGCGACGGCGGCGCCGACCGATGGCGTCGATCTCACGCCGCTTGCCGCGGGCGCGGGCGGTGGGCCGGAGACGGTCTATGGCGAGTACATGGCCGAGGGGACAAGCCAGCCGATGTTCATGATCCGGCGCGGAAGGCA
>DATIXH010000103.1:0-2510 GCA_035518775.1 Candidatus Acidiferrum sp. | reverse complement strand
CTTAGATCTGGCCTCGTCGCTCTTTGCGTGAATAAGCGGAGAGTATCATGAAACAGGTCGACGCGAATACTCGAACCTCCAAATCCACCTCGCTGCGCAGGTCGCGGCCCCTCACATTCGCTCAGGAAATCCTGCTGATCGCGACCGCGTTTGTCGCCGGCGGCATGCTTCAGATGCTGGCGATCCTTCATATCGGCGGCATCCTCGACTAGCGCAAGCATGAACGATCCTGTGTCCTATCGCTCGGTCGGCGTCGACGGCCTTCCGGGCTTATCCGGGGCTTTCTTTGACCGCCTTGCGTAGCCGACCGGGAACCGAGGCGTCGCCGCGATTGAGAATGCCCTTGTCGTCCGCAGGTTCATCGGCTTGCATCGCGGTCGGGCCCTGGCCATATCCAGGGAGCACAGAACTGCCACGGAATCTGGAGCAGCCTATGCCGGAATACCGGAAAACCCCCGAAGCCGTCGCCGCATTGACGCCCGAACAATACCGCGTCACCCAGGAGAGCGGCACCGAGCGCCCAGGCACCGGCGCGCTCCTGAGCAACAAGGAGCCGGGAATCTATGTGGATATCGTCTCCGGCGAGCCGCTCTTCGCGTCCTCGGACAAGTACGAGTCCGGCTGCGGCTGGCCCAGCTTCACGAAACCGATCGAGCCCGCCAATGTGAAGGAGCTTGCCGACAAGACCCATGGCATGATCCGCACCGAGGTGCGCTCGAAATTCGGCGACAGCCATCTCGGCCACGTCTTTGAGGACGGGCCGCGGGATCGCGGGGGCTTGCGCTATTGCATCAACTCGGCTTCGCTGCGGTTCGTCCCTCGCGACCGGATGGAGGCCGAGGGTTACGGAGCCTATCTCGAACAGGTGGAGGATATCCGATGACCGGGGAACGCGCGGTTCTCGCCGGCGGCTGCTTCTGGGGCATGCAGGACCTGATCCGCCGCTACGACGGCGTGATCGCCACGCGTGTCGGCTATACCGGCGGCGACGTGCCCAACGCCACCTATCGCAACCACGGCACCCATGCCGAGGCCATCGAGATCATCTTCGATCCGGCGCGCATCAGCTATCGCCGGCTGCTGGAATTCTTCTTCCAGATCCATGACCCGACGACGCTGAACCGGCAAGGCAACGATCGGGGCACGAGCTATCGCTCGGCGATCTTCTATACCAGCCCGGAGCAGAAGCGCGTCGCCGAGGACACCATCGCCGACGTCGACGCCTCCGGCCTGTGGCCGGGAAAGGTCGTGACGGAACTCGCCCCCGCCGGCCCCTTCTGGGAAGCCGAGCCCGAGCACCAGGATTATCTGGAGCGGATCCCCTACGGCTACACCTGCCACTTCATCCGCCCGGGCTGGAAGCTGCCGGTACGGAGCGCGGGCACTAAGGCGAACGCCGCCGAGTAGAGCTAGTCGATCGGCTCGACCCACTGGGCGCGCCCGGACCAAGGCTCGAAGGGGTCGCCGAAGTACTGCGTCTCGCGAAAAACCTTCCCGTCCCTGAACTCCATGATGCTGACGGTGTGGGAGGGTTTCCCGTCATAGCTGATGACGTATTCGGTGACCCAGAGATCGCGCCGGCCGAGCACGCGCCGAATGGTGAACGTCTTGTTCGGAAGCAAGCCTCGCGTCGTCCGGATGGCGAGGCGGCCACGGATGCGCTCACCCGACTGGGGATACTCCAGCACCGCGTCGGCGTGGTAGATCTCGTCCTCGGCATCGTCGTCGCCGGCCTGAGACGCGGCCCAGTGCCGATCCAGCGCCGCTCGGATCTCTTGATCGTCCATCTCGCTCTCCTTCGGTGTCGAGGCGTCGCGACAATTCACGTGCGCAGCCGCCGCGGACCGCTGACGGCCGGACTGCCGCGCTCGTAGAATCGCAAGCGGCGACCGACCTCGCGGGTGATGCCGATGCGCACGCTGCGGGCGATCGGTCCCGGGGCCCAGGGCGCCGCCGCCAGCCACAATTCGCCCGCGGCGCAGAGGTCGATGCCGTCGCACTGCCGGTCGATGGCCAGCGCCGCCGCGAGCCGGCCGGGTCCCCGGGCGAGATCGCAGACGCGGGCCGTGCCGCGCCGAAGCGCCATCACGTCGATCCCGTCGAGCGGCTCGAGCGCGCGCAGGAGAACGCCGGCCCCAGTGCGCACCGCCTCGCTCGTGACATTGCACATATAGGAGGATCCGTAGACGAAATAGACATAGGCATGACCGCGCTCGAGATAGAGCGCGCGATTGCGCCGCGTCGGCCCGCGAAAGGCATGGCCGCTGGCATCGCCCGGCGGATAGGCCTCGGTCTCGACGATGCGCCCGCTGGTCCTGCCGTCGGCATGCTCGCGCACCAGAACCTTGCCGATGAGGTAGCGCGCGAGCGCAGCCGTCGCGAGCGGCAGCTCTGCGCGGCGCAGGCGGCGCAGCGGTTGCGATGTTGCTGGCCTACGCATCGGCGCGTTCGGCGGCCTCCCGGCGCATCTGTCCCCTCTCCAATGTCAGAAAGAGGACCGACGCGCCAGG
>DATIXH010000102.1:0-6788 GCA_035518775.1 Candidatus Acidiferrum sp. | reverse complement strand
TCGCCGCGGCGGTCACCAACGCCGCGGCGGCCCTGCGCTGGCTGGGCGCCCACCCCCCCGATCTGGAGGAGGTGCGGCAGGCCCTCGGCAGGATCGTTGAGAACGGTACACGAGCCGGCGACGTCATCAGCCGGATCCGTGCCCTGGTCACGAAGGCGCCCCCACGCAAAGGTCGCTTCGACCTCAACGAAGCCGCACTCGACGTCATCGCCCTGACCCGCAGCGAAGTGCTGAGGCATGGCGTCTCGCTGCAGACGCAACTCGCGGAGGGTTCGCTGTTCATCGAAGCCGACCGCATTCAGCTGCAGCAGATGATCCTCAACCTGATCATGAACGCCATCGAAGCCATGAGCAGCATCGACGAGGGGGCGCGGGAATTGCTGATCAGCGTCGGGAGAGATGCCTCGGGCGGCGTGCTCGTCGCCGTGCGGGATTCGGGCCCGGGGCCGGACCCAGCAAGTGTGGACCGCCTGTTCGAGGCCTTCTACACGACCAAGCCCGACGGCATGGGCATCGGCCTGGCCATCTGCCGGTCGATCATCGAGGCGCACGGGGGACGGCTGTGGGCCACCGCGAATGAACCTCGGGGGGCCGTCTTTCAGTTCACCCTGCCTCCGGGCCGGGACGAGACCGCTCCCGCCGAGCACGCCGGCCCGCTGCCGGTGGTGTGAGGCGGGAAGTCCGGGAAGCGAAACGAATCCGCTGACTGCAAGTACGAGGAGAACGCTCCATGCAGAGCACCCGTTCGTCGTTCCTGGTAGCGGCGGCTATCGCCCTAGCCTTCCTGACGGTGAGCGGCCCTGCAGCGGCGCAGGGCGCGCCGAGCAATCTGCCGCGCAACGAGACGCTGATCCTCGAGAATCCCGAGGGGACGGTCGAGAACGCCGGCTGGTTCAACATCTGGGCGATCAACGCCGGCAGCCAGTCGAACGGGCTACAGCAGGTCGCGCTCGACACCCTCTGGTACATCGACCCGGAGCATGGCATCGACGGCGTGTGGGATAACTCGCTCGCCGCCGAGAAGCCAATCTACAACGACGACTTCACCGAGATGACGGCGAAGCTGCGCCGCGGCATCTACTGGAGCGACGGCGTCGAGTTCACGGCGGCCGACGTCATCTATACCGTGGAGACCCAGATCAAGAACGGCGCCATGCGCTGGAGCGCGCCGCTGGCACTCAACGTTGCCAAAATGGAGATGCCCGATCCGTACACGGTCGTCTTCAAGCTGAAGAAACCGAACTCGCGCTTCCATGCCCTCTTCACGGTGCGGTGGGACGCCGTCTGGATCATGCCCAAGCACGTGTTCGAGAAGGTCGAGGACCCGCTCAAGTTCGACTTCAACAAGCCGGTTTCACTCGGCGCCTACGTGCTCAACAGCTACGATCCCGACGGCAAGTGGTACATCTGGAAACTGCGCGACGACTGGCAGCGCACGTCGCTCGGCCGCTTCGGCAAGCCCGGACCCAGATATCTCGCCTATGTCGACGCGGGTCCCCCGGACAAGCGCGTCATCGCGCAGATGAAGCACGAGCTCGACATCATCCACGACGTCGCTCCCGAGGGCATGTTCGCCCTCGCCCGCCAGTCGAAGACCTCGCACGGATGGTTCAAGGGCTTCCCCTTTGCCCATCCCGATCCGACCCTGGTGGCGGTGATCTTCAACACGCAGAACGAGCTGTTCAAGAACCGCGACGTACGCTGGGCGCTGGCGCTCCTCATCGACATCAAGGCCGTGGCGATGGCGTCCTACCGCGGCGCCGCCACGATCTCGGCGATCGGCGTGCCACCGACCGGCGCGCACCAGGAGACCTATCATGGTCCGATGCAGGACTGGCTGAAGGCCTTCGAGATCGATACCGGCAAGCGCAAGATCAAGCCGTACGACCCCACAATCGGCCAGCAGATCGCCGAGATGCTGCGCCCGTCCATGGGCGAGCAGATCCCGACCGACCCCAAGGAGATCGCCAAGACCTTCGGCATGGGCTGGTGGAAGCCCGACCCGCAGGCTGCGCAGGAGCTCCTGGAGAGGGCAGGCTTCACGAAACGCGGTAACAGCTGGGACACGCCCGACGGTAAGTCCTTCTCGGTGCGCGTCGTGGTCGAGGGCGAGGCGCGGCCGGTGATGGCGCGCGCCGGCTCGATGATCGTGCAGCAATGGCGGCAGTTCGGCATCGACGCCAAGATCGACACGGCTCAGGGCACGCTGCCGACGCGGCGCTCGGCCGGCGACTTCGACACCATGATTTCCTGGAGCGTCGAGACCTGGGGCGGGCATCAGGACCTGTCGTTTTTCCTCGACAGCTGGCATTCCCAGTTCGTGGCGCCGCCCGGCTCGCCGCAACCGCCGCGCAACTGGCAGCGCTGGTCGAATCCCGATCTCGACCGGATCATCGAGCAGATCCGCAGCGTCGCCTTCGACGATCCGAAGGGCATCGGGCTCGGCAAGGAATACATCAAGCTCGTCGCGCGCGAGATGCCGACCATCCCGCTCATGTCCTACAACGTGTTCACGGCCATGGACGAGACCTACTGGACGGGATACCCGTCCGCCGACAACCCGTACGCGAATCCGGTCCCAAACTGGGGGAACTCGCGGTACATGCTCGTGAAGCTGAAGCCGAAGGGCTGAGGCGGCGCGACACATCCAATGCGAGGTTATCTTCAGTATTTTGCCAAACGCTTTGGGCAGTTCCTGCTCGTGGTCTTCATCGGCATCAACCTCGCCTACGTGATCACGCGCGCGACGCCGATCGATCCGATCGAGCAGTCGATCGCGCTGGCGACGTCCTTCGGCAACTCGTCGCCGGAGGCGATCGATGCGATGCGTCGGTCGCTGCGCGAGCTCTACGGCCTGACGGGCACGCCGATCGAGCAATACCTGATCTTCTGGCGGCGCGTCGCGACAGCTGACTTCGGGCCGTCCCTGTCCGCGTTCCCGACGCCGGTCGGCGCCCTCATCGCCCGCGCGCTGCCATGGACGATCGGGCTACTCGCCGTCTCGACCCTGATCACCTTCGCGCTCGGCAACCTGCTCGGCGGGCTTGCCGGCTATTACCAGAGGAGCCGCAGCCTCAAGGCGCTCGGGATCATCGCCATAGGGCTGCATCCGATCCCGTACTACATCGTCGCGCTCGTGCTGCTCATTATATTCGGCTTCGTATGGCCGGTGCTGCCGATTTCAGGCGGCGCCGCCATGAACCTGCCGCAGGGCTTCAACGCGGCCTTTCTCGGCAGCGTCGCCAGGCACTCGATCCTGCCCGCCCTGTCGCTCATTCTCGTCGGACTTGGCGGCTGGTTCCTCGGCATGCGCTCGCTCGTCTCGAACATCGTCGCCGAGGACTACGTCGTCTACGCCGAGCTTGCAGGTGTCGAGCGCCGCCGCATTCTCTGGTCCTACGTCATGCGCAACGCGCTCCTGCCCCAGTTCACCGGGCTCGCCATGGCGCTCGGCGGCATCTTCAACGGGGCGATCATCACCGAGAGGGTGTTCGGCTACCCGGGCGTCGGCGCGCTTCTCGTCGACGCCGTCTATGCCGGCGATTACGGACTGGTGCTGGGGGTCACGACGATGTCGATCGTCAGCGTCTCCGTGGGGGTGCTCGTCATCGACATCTCGTATCCGCTGCTCGACCCGCGCGTGGAGCTCAAATGACGCTTGCCCGTATCCTGCGCCACCTCCTGCGCTACAGCACCGAGTTTCGGCTCGGCGTCATCCTCCTGGGTGTCGTCGCGATCCTCGCGGCGCTGTCCTTCGCCTCGCCGTATCCGCCGCTCGACGTCTATGTCGTAGCGCCGGACGTCCCGCCTTCGCGTGCGCATGTCTTCGGGACGACCTCGCGCGGCCAGGACGTGTTCTGGCAGCTGACCGTCGCGGTCCGCAACACGCTCCTGTTCGGCATTGCCGTCGCGTTCCTTAGCCGCATTTTGTCGCTCGTCATCGGACTCATCTCCGGCTACAAGGGCGGCTGGATCGACCGCGTTCTGATGTCGCTCAACGACACCTTCATCATCATCCCGCTGTTCCCGCTCCTGATGCTGTTCTACTTCGTCATGCGCGACAGCATGACCTGGGCCATGCTGGCCCTGATCATGTCGTTCCTCGGCTGGGCCTATGACGCGCGGCTCATCCGCTCCGTCGTCATGAGCCTCAAGAGGCGCGAGTTCACGCAGACCGGCATCTTCTCCGGCATGACCACGCGCGAAATCCTGATGCGCGAGCACATGCCCCATGTCATGCCGATCGTCTTCTCGACCACCATGAACAACATCAACTGGTCGATCGGCCTCGAGGTGACGCTTTCGGTCCTCGGCTTCACCGACAACAATACGCCGACGATTGGTGGCATGATCTTCTGGGCCAATCAGCACAGCGCCATGGTCGCCGGCGTGTGGTGGTGGATCGCCTTTCCGGTCGCCGTCGTCGTCATGACCTTCGTCGGCCTTTTCTGTCTCGCCCTTTCGATGAACGAGTACATCGATCCGAGGAGCCGGTGGAGCCGCATGAGCGGAGGAAGCGCATGAGCGCGCCGCTCGCCATCCGCTCCACACCCATTGCGCAGGAGACGGCGCCGCGCATGCCGGTCGTGTCTGTCGAAGGCCTCAAGGCCTATTACCGCACCGACCATTTCGGCGTGAAGCGCCTAGTGAGAGCGGTCGACGACGTCACCTTCGAGGTGCGGCGCGACGAGATCTACGGTCTCGCCGGCGAATCTGGCGCTGGCAAGACGACCCTGACCAAGACGCTCACCGGCGCGGTACGACCGCCGCTGCAGATCGTCGGCGGCACCATCGCGTTCAGCTTCCTGCCGGGCACGCAGGGTCTCCACTGCGCACCGCCGCCGGAGGTGTCGCGGGTACGCTGGCGCCATCTCTCGTACATCATGCAAGGCTCGATGAGCGTGCTCAATCCGGTCCGGCGAGTGCGCAGCAGCTTCGAGGATTTCGCCTTCCGTCACATGGAATTGTCGCGCCGGGGCTTCGATGCCGCCGTGAGGGCTCACCTTGCGCGCATGCAGCTCGAACCGAACGTGCTCGTGGCCTACCCGCACGAGCTATCGGGCGGCATGCGCCAGCGCATCTCGATCGCCCTTGCGACCATCTGCCGGCCCGAGTTGATTATTGCCGACGAGCCGACGACGGCTGTGGACGTCATCGTTCAGAAGGATGTACTGGCGATGATCCGCAGCAGTCAGAAGGAGATGGGCTCGTCTGTGCTGCTCGTGACGCACGACATGGGCGTGCACGCCTATCTCAGCGACAGGCTCGGCATCATGCATGCGGGGCGCCTCGTCGAGGAAGGCCGCAGCGAGGAGATTCTCGCGCGGCCGCGCCACCCGTACACACGGCACCTGATCTCGAGCCTGCTGCGCATCGGCGACGACACCCCGCGACGCGGTCTTGAGGGTTCGCCACCCAATCTCGCCGACCCGCCGCCCGGCTGCCGCTTTCATCCTCGCTGCCCGCTGGCGATGGACGTCTGCCGTCGCGAGGTTCCGCCGTTCACAGTCCATGGCCCCGACCACCGCGTCGCCTGCTTCGCGGTCACCCCGGAGGCGCGCCCATGAGCGGCGCCCTCATCGAGCTTGCGCATGTCTCCAAAACGTTCACGCGCGGCGGCCTTTTCGCGGCACGGCGCATCGAGGCGGTGGCCGATGTCAGCTTCCGGGTCGCCGCCGAGAGGCCCGTCATCCTCACGATCACCGGCGAGTCGGGCAGCGGCAAGACGACCTTGGCGCGCATGATCCTGAAAATCGTCGAGCCGAGCGCCGGCGCCATCGTGTTTTGCGGGACGGATCTCAAGAGCATTCGCGACAGCGCGGCGCGCCTCGCCTTCATGCGCCAGGTGCAACCGATCTTCCAGAACCCCTTCGAGGTGTTCAACCCACTGAAGCACCTCGACCGCTATCTCTACATCACGACGCGGCGCTATGGGGGCGCCGCCGACATGGCAACCGTCGAGCACCGGAGCGACGAGGCGCTGCGCCAGGTCGGCCTGTCCCTCGGCGAGATCAAGAGGCGCTTTCCGCACGAACTCTCGGGCGGTCAGCTCCAGCGCGTCGCCATCGCACGCGCTCTCCTCGCCGGTCCCGCCCTGATCGTCGCCGACGAGCCCGTGTCGATGGTGGACGCATCGCTGCGCATGTCCATCGCAAACCTGTTTCGCTCGTTGCGCGATGAGCTGCGCATCTCGACGATTTATATCACGCACGATCTCACGACCGCCTACTACATCAGCGACGAGATCATCATAATGCAGAAGGGCAAGATCGTCGAAAGGGGCGCTGCACGCACGGTCCTCTCCGCCCCGCAACATCCGTATTCGCGTCAGCTCAAGGACGCCGTCCTGTCGCCGCACGCTCTGAGCCGGCAACCGGCCTTGCCTCATGACGCACGAAGCCTTCCCCGCCTGCCGTAGCCCGGTGCATCTGGAGAACAGCTCGATGAGGCAAGCCAGCGTCCTTCTCGATCGCGACTTCGCGATCGGCACCACCGACCGGCGCCTGTTCGGCGCCTTCGTCGAGCACCTCGGCCGCTGCATCTACGGTGGCATCTACGAGCCCGGCCATCCGACGGCCGACGAACGCGGCTTCCGGCGCGACGTTCTCGAGCTCGTGCGCGAGCTGGGTCCGACGATCATGCGCTACCCGGGCGGCAATTTCGTCTCCGGCTACAACTGGGAGGACGGCGTCGGCCCGGCGGACAAGCGGCCGCGGCGGCTCGATCTTGCCTGGTTCTCGACCGAGCCCAACAGTTTCGGCACCAACGAGTTCATCGACTGGTGCCGC
>DATIXH010000101.1:0-5833 GCA_035518775.1 Candidatus Acidiferrum sp. | reverse complement strand
GACTGGCCAACCCCGGCTCCGACAACCCGCTCTCATAGGCGAATTCTGAAAATGACGAAGATCAAGGTCAACAATCCGGTCGTCGAGATGGACGGCGACGAGATGACCCGCATCATCTGGCAGTTCATCAAGGACAAGCTGATCCATCCTTATCTCGACATCGATCTTCTCTATTACGATCTCAGCATCCAGAACCGCGACGCCACTGACGACCAGGTCACGGTGGACGCCGCCGAGGCGATCCGCCGGCACGGCGTCGGGGTCAAGTGCGCGACCATCACCCCGGACGAAGCCCGGGTGAAGGAATTCAACCTCAAGAAGATGTGGAAGTCGCCGAACGGCACGATCCGCAACATCCTCGACGGCACCGTCTTCCGCCAGCCGATCATCTGCAAGAACGTGCCGCGGCTGGTGCCGGGGTGGACACAGCCGATCGTCATCGGCCGTCACGCCTTCGGCGACCAGTATCGGGCGACGGACTTCATCGTTCCCGGCGCCGGCAAGCTGACCATGCGCTTCCAGCCCACCGGCGGCGGCCCGGCGGTCGAGCATGACGTGTTCGACTTTCCCGGCGCCGGAGTCGCGCTCGGCATGTACAATCTCGACGAGTCGATCCGCGGCTTCGCCCGCGCCTGCCTGAACTTCGGGCTCACGGTCGGCTGGCCGGTCTATCTCTCGACCAAGAACACCATCCTCAAGACCTACGATGGGCGCTTCAAGGACATCTTCCAGGAGGTGTTCGACAAGGAGTTCGCGGCCGAGTTCAAGGCCAAGCGCATCGTCTACGAGCACCGCCTGATCGACGATATGGTGGCGTCCGCGCTCAAATGGAGCGGCGCTTTCGTGTGGGCCTGCAAGAATTACGACGGCGACGTGCAGTCGGACACGGTGGCCCAGGGCTTCGGCTCGCTCGGGCTCATGACCTCGGTCCTGCTGTCGCCCGACGGCAAGACGGTCGAGGCCGAGGCGGCGCACGGCACGGTGACGCGCCACTATCGCGAGCACCAGAAGGGCAAGCAGACCTCCACCAACCCGATCGCCTCGATCTACGCCTGGACACGCGGCCTCTGGTATCGCGGCAAGTTCGACAAGACGCCCGAGGTCCAGAAGTTTGCGGAAACGCTGGAGAAGGTGTGCGTCGATACGGTCGAGGCCGGCTCGATGACCAAGGACCTCGCGCTGCTGATAAGCCCCGACCAGACCTGGCTGACGACCGTCCAGTTCCTCGACAAGCTCGACCAGAACCTCAAGAAAGCGATGGGCGCCTGAGCTTGGGCGCCGGGAGAGATTTCATGATGAAGCGATGGCTGGCGGCCTTGGCCGCGATGCTCGGCCTCATGCTGTTGATAGCCGCGCCGCTGCGGGCGGCGGATCTCGAAAACACACTCTATCTCGACCTGACCTACGGCCGCGTCGTGATCGAGCTGCGGCCCGACTTGGCGCCCAATCACGTGAAGCGAATCAAGGAGCTGGTGCGCAAGCACTTCTACGACGGCATCGTCTTCCATCGCGTGATCGCCGGCTTCATGGCGCAGACGGGCGATCCCACAGGCACCGGCACCGGCGGCTCCGGGCAGAACCTGAAGGCCGAGTTCTCCAACGAGCATCACGTCCGCGGCACCGTCTCGATGGCGCGGGCGAACGATCCCGACAGCGCCGACAGCCAGTTCTTCATCTGCCTGGCCGATGCGCCCTGGCTCGACGGCCAGTACACCATCTGGGGCAAGGTCGTCTCGGGCATGGAGTTCGTGGACCAGATCCACAAGGGGCCGGAGAGCGACAACGGCGCCGTGCCCGAAGGCGAACGCGACAAGATCGTGAAGATGCAGGTCGCGGCCGACGCCAAGTAGCGGCTATTTCGTCTCTCGATCGAAGTAGTCGACGGTCTGCTCGGCGCGGAACATGAGCCGCAGGTCGCGGTTGCCCTGTTCGCCGACGAGGACGCCGACCTTGTTCGAATCCGGGTATTCGCAGATGTCGCTGCGCTCCATCGTGCTCAGGGCCAGGTATTTCAGGTCGCCTTTCCCGGTGTTCACGATCTGATGCGCGACGGCGCGTCCGCCGGGCGGGCAGGCCACGACGTCGTGCTTGCGCAGCGGGTATTCCTTGTCGCCGAAGCGCAGCAGCCCCTCGCCTTCGAGGATCAGGAACATCTCCTCGTTCACATGGTGGTTGTGAAACGGGCAGACCTTCTTGCCGGGCGGGCAGATCGACAGGTTGTAGCCGAGCTTGTGCGCGCCGATGCGCTCGCCGATCAGGCCGAACCTGCCCGCGAAGGGGCCGTCCTCGTGCGACACGATGTCGAGCTCGTCGAGATTGATCACGGGCTTCGTCATGGTGCTCTCCCTAGCGCGCGGCGGGCATCCGGCTCTCCGCGACCTTGCGGATGGCGGCCTGCAGCTCCGGATATTGACTCATCAGCCGGCGGAAGTCGCCGACGTCGAGCCGCAGCAGATGGCATTCGGTGACGGCCGTGACGCTGGCGGTGCGCTCGGTGTCGCGCAGCAGGGCGATCTCGCCGAAGAACTGGCCGGAGCGCAGGCGCACCGGGTTTGCGATCTCCACCTCCACCTCGCCGGTGAGGATGAAGTACATGGCGTCGGCGGCGTCGCCGCGATGCACGATCAGGTAGCGCGGCGGCGCCAGCTGCGGCTTCAGCAGGCGGGCGATGTCGGCGATCTGGCGCGCATCGAGGCCGGCGAAGATCGGCACCTTGGCGACCGCGTCCCAGGTGACGACGAAGTCGCGCTTGCGCAGCTCGGCGGCGAAGCCGGTGGCGAGGATGCCAGCGGGCACGGCGAACACGGCGATGCCGAGCGTGATGACGATGCCGCCGAAGATGCGGCCGAGCGGCGTCACCGGCGTCATGTCGCCGTAGCCGACGCTGGCGATGGTGACGATGCCCCACCACATGGTCTTCGGGATGCTCGTGAACACGGCCGGCTGGGCGTCGCGCTCGAGCACATACATCACGCCCGACACGAGCACGAGCAGCACCAGCAGCGTCGTCAGCGCCGCCAGCAGCGAGCGGGCTTCGTTGCGGAACACGGCGGCCACGAGCGGCAGGCCGTGCATGTAGCGCGCCAGCTTCACGAGAGCCAGCAGACCCGCGAGGTCGCCGACGATGCCGCCGACGACCCGCGCCAGGCTGAGCGCGGCGGGCAGCGCGACCAAGAGGTCGATGACACCGAGGAACGACAGCGCGTAGGCGCGCCGCGACACGGCCTGGCGGGCGCCGGGATCCTGCTCGGCGATCCAGAGGCGCAGCAGGTACTCCAGGATGAAGACGGCGGCGGCGCCGGCCGCGGCGGCGTGAATCAGCAGGCGGGTGCCAGGCCCGAGATCGGGCAGCGTATCGAACATGCCGGACGCTGCGTCGGCCGCGACGGCCAGGAGAATGATTCCAGTGGCGGTGTGGCGCAGGCCCGTCGGCGGGCCATGCTCCGCCAGAAGGTCGTGGGCGCGCGATCGCGGGGTTGCGCGCATGCGGCGGGCGCGGGCGAGGTCAGGCGCCGGCGCGCTCGCGCAGGGCCTGCTCGATGGCGGCGAGCGCCGCGGCGCCCTTGTCGGCCGCGGGACCGCCGCCTTGCGCCATGTCGGGACGGCCGCCGCCGCCCTGGCCGCCGAGCGCGGCCACGCCGGCCTTCACCAGCTCGCGGGCGTCGAAGCGCGCCTTGAGGTCGTCGGTGACGGCGACGAGGTTGGCGGCCTTGCCCTCGTGGGTGGCGACGATGGCGATGACGCCGGAGCCGATCTGCTTCTTCAGGTCGTCGGCCAGGCTTTTCAGCTCGCGGGCGGGCACGCCCTCGAGCAGGCGGGTGGCGAACTTGACGCCGCCGACGTCCTTGGCGCCGTCGCCGTTGGCGGCCTTGGCGCCGGACGAGCCGCCGAGGGCGAGGGCGCGGCGGGCGTCGCTCAGCTCGCGCTCGAGTTTGCGGCGCTCCTCGACCAGCGCTGCGATGCGGTTCGGCAAGTCGGCCGGCTGGATCTTCAGGGCATCGGCGGCGTCGGCCAGGAGCTTCTCGCGCTCCACCACATAGCCGAACGCGCCCTTGCCGGTGAGGGCATCGATGCGGCGCACGCCGGCGGCGACGGCGCCCTCACCCACGATCTTGAAGAGGCCGATGTCGCCGGCGCGGCGCACATGGGTGCCGCCGCAGAGTTCGGTCGAGAAGTGCTTGTCGTCGTCCTCGCCGCCCATGGAGACGACGCGCACTTCGTCCCCATATTTCTCGCCGAAGAGGGCGAGCGCGCCTTCCTTCACGGCGTCGTCGGGAGTCATCAGGCGCGTGACCACGTCGGCGTTGACGCGGATGCGGTCGTTGACCTCGGTCTCGATGGCGCGGATGTCCTCCGGCGTCAAGGCCTTCGGGTGGCTGAAGTCGAAGCGCAGACGATCGGGCGCGACGAGCGAACCCTTCTGCGTGACGTGGGTGCCGAGCCGGCGGCGCAGCGCCTCGTGCAGCAGGTGGGTCGCGGAGTGGTTGGCGCGCAGCGCGGTGCGGCGCTCGCCATCGATGCGCATCTCCACGACGTCGCCGACGCTGATCTTGCCCCTGGTCACGGCGCCCAGATGGACGACGAGGTCGCCGAGCTTTTTTTGGGTGTCGTGGATCGCGATCTCGGCGCCGCCGGCGCTGAACATGATGCCGCGGTCGCCCATCTGGCCGCCGGACTCGCCGTAGAACGGGGTCTGGTTGGCGAGGAGCGCGACCTTCGCGCCGGTTTCGGCCGACTGCACGGGCTTGTTGTCGACCAGCAGGGCGACGACCTTGCCTTCGGCGACCTCGGTCGAATAGCCGAGGAACTCGGTGGCGCCGAGCTTTTCGCGCAGCTCGAACCACTGGCCCTCGGTGGCAGCCTCGCCGGAGCCGGCCCAGGCCTTGCGGGCGGCGGCGCGCTGGCGCTCCATGGCGGCGTCGAAGCCGGCGTTGTCGACCTTCTTGCCCTGGCCGCGCAGGATGTCCTGGGTGAGGTCGAGGGGGAAGCCGTAGGTGTCGTAGAGCTTGAAGGCGACCTCGCCGGGCAGCGCCTGATCGTCGGCGAGCCTGGCGGTCTCCTCGTCGAGCAGGCCGAGGCCGCGGGCCAGCATCTGCTTGAAGCGACCCTCCTCGAGCTTGAGGGTCTCGGTGATCAGGCCTTGGGCGCGCACCAGCTCGGGATAGGCGGTGCCCATCTGCGCCACCAGGGCCGGCACCAGCTTCCACATCATGGGATCCTGCTGGCCGAGCTTGTGGATATGGCGCATGGCGCGGCGCATGATCCGGCGCAGCACGTAGCCGCGGCCCTCGTTCGAGGGCAGCACGCCGTCGGCAATCAGGAAGCTGGTGGCGCGCAGATGGTCGGCGATGACGCGGTGGGAGACCGCATGCGGGCCGTCGGCGTGGGTGTGCGAGGCCTCGGCGGACGCCTCGATGAGGGCGCGCATGAGGTCGATGTCGTAGTTGTCGTGCTTGCCCTGGAGCACGGCGGCCAGCCGCTCCAGGCCCATGCCGGTGTCGATGGAGGGACGCGGGAGCGCCACGCGCTGGTCCTTCGTCACCTGCTCGAACTGCATGAAGACCAGGTTCCAGATCTCGATGAAGCGGTCGCCGTCCTGGTCGGGGCTGCCGGGCGGGCCGCCGGCGATCTCCGGGCCGTGGTCGTAGAAGATCTCCGAGCAGGGGCCGCAGGGGCCGGTATCGCCCATGGCCCAGAAATTGTCGGAGGTCGGGATGCGGATGATGCGGCTCTCCGGCAGGCCGGCGATCTTCTTCCACAGGTTGAAGGCGTCGTCGTCCTCGGAGAAGACGGTGGCCGTCAGCTTGTCCTTCGGCAGGCCGTAGACCTTGGT
>DATIXH010000100.1:0-8339 GCA_035518775.1 Candidatus Acidiferrum sp. | reverse complement strand
TCGCCGCGCCGATCTCTTCGCCCACGCGTGGCGCCACCACGGTGATGCGCGCGCCCGCCTTCTGCAGCAGGCGCAGCCGCCGGGCCGCCGCCTCGCCGCCGCCGACGAGCAGCACGGGCCGCTCCTTCAAGTCGAAAAATGTCGGAAAGTAGTTCATGGACGTCTCCTCGCCGCGAAAAAAGCCGGGCCCACGGAGAACGTCCGTGGCGCTTTAGCGCTTGGTGACGCGGGCGCAAGCTGCCCCTCAAATCCCGCGGGTCCCTTGGGAGGACCAGGCCAGAAAACAAAACGCCCCGCCGCGACTATCGCCGGGGCAGGGTCCGCCACCGCTTTAGCCGCATTTATAAAGCGCCCGCAAGCTGGAAGCTCAAATCGGCGCTGACACTACACATACGCGCCCGCAGGACGGGAGTCAACGGGTTATGCTAGGGAAAGCGCACATGAGCGGAGGAAAAGCCATGCATCGCAGCCAGTTGGCCGGATTCATCATCGACTGCCAGACCGACGACCTCGAGGCCGCTGCCACCTTCTGGAGCAAGGCGCTCGGCCTGCCCAGGCGCAGCTCGAAGAGCGAGGAAGATACCGGCTACGCGCTGCTCGAGACCAAGCCGAACGACCTGCATATCGAGGTGCAGAACGTCGATCACCCCAGCCGCGTCCACATCGACATCGAGGCCGACGACGTCGAGGCCGAGGCGCGCCGGCTCGAAGCGCTCGGCGCCAAGCGCGTGAAGCAGGTCCGCACCTGGTGGGTGATGGAGGCCCCGACCGGCCAGCGCTTCTGCATCGTCCGCCCCCAGCGCGCCAACTTCGCCGCCGAGGCGAACAGGTGGGAGTGAGGCCGCACGCGGCGGGCTGTCGAGCACCGCCGCGGTTGATCGCCGTGAGGGCGCGGCGCTATCGTCGCCGCTCCGCGACAAGGGAGGGACGCATGCATCGCAGTCAGCTGTCCGGCTTCAGCATCGATTGCCAGACGGACGACCTTGAGGCCGCGACGACATTCTGGAGCCGGGCTCTTGGTCTGCCGCGTCGCGCCTCGACGAACCCCGAGGATGTCGGCTTCGTGCGGCTGGAAACGAAACCGAACGCCGTGACCATCGAGGTGCAGAGGGTGGATCATCCCAGCCGCGTTCACCTGGACATCGAGGCCGACGACGTCGAGGCCGAGGTGCGGAGGCTCGAAGGACTCGGCGCCAAGCGTGTGAAGCAGATCCGCACCTGGTGGGTGATGGAGGCGCCAACCGGCCAGCGCTTCTGCGTCGACCGTCCCCAGCGCGCCAACTTCGCCGCCGAGGCGAACAGGTGGGAGTGACCGGGCTGGCGGGCGAACAAGAAGAGATTCCCCTCCCCTTGCGGGAGGAGATAAAGGGGAGGGGTCTGCGCGCGGCAGCGCGCCAAGACTCTTCGGCGCCTGCCGGCGCCGAACCCCTCCCTTGGGCCCTCCCGCAAGGGGAGGGCAAGATTTGTCAGCCGCCGCCCACCGCCCGCCAGCCGATGTCGCGCCGGTAGAAGCCCTCCGGCCAATCGATAAGATCGACCGCTGCATAGGCCCGCTTCTGCGCCTCCGCGATGGTCTTGCCCGTCGCCGTCACGTTCAGCACGCGGCCGCCGTTGGCGAGGATGCGGTCGCCCTCGCGCTTCGTCCCCGCATGAAACACCGTCACGTCCGGCAGCGCCGCCGCCTGCTCCAGCCCGCGGATCTCCGTGCCCTTCCGATAGCTCTCGGGATAGCCGTTGGCCGCCATCACCACCGTGAGCGCGGCCTTGTCGTGCCAGCGGAGGTGGAAGCTCGAGAGCACGCCCTCGGCCGAGGCGATCAGCGCCGGCAGCAGGTCCGACATCAGCCGCACGCACAGCACCTGGCATTCGGGATCGCCGAAGCGCACGTTGTATTCCAGCAGCTTCGGCCCGTCCCTGGTCAGCATCAGCCCGGCATAGAGCACGCCCTTGAACGGCCGCCCCTCCGCCGCCATGGCCGCGATCGTCGGCCGGATGATGCGGTTCATCACGTCGGCCGCCACCGCCTCCGTCACGACCGGCGCCGGCGAGTAGGCGCCCATGCCGCCGGTATTGGGGCCGGAGTCGCCGTCGTGGGCGCGCTTGTGGTCCTGAGCCGAGGCAAGGGGCAGCGCGGTCGTGCCGTCGGTGAGCGCGAAGAAGCTGGCCTCCTCGCCCGCGAGGAATTCCTCCACCACCACCTCCGCGCCGGCGGCGCCGAACTGCCCGCCCGTCAGCATGCCATCGACCGCGGCCTCCGCCTCGGCGGTGGTCGCCGCGATGATGACGCCCTTGCCCGCCGCCAGCCCATCAGCCTTCACCACGATCGGCGCGCCGCGCTCGCGGATGAACGCCCTTGCTTTGGCCACATCGGTGAAGCGCCCGTAAGCCGCGGTCGGAATGGCGTACTTGGCGCACAGGTCCTTCATGAAGGCCTTGGAGCCCTCGAGCGCCGCCGCCCTGGCGCTCGGCCCGAACGCCTTGAGGCCGGCCTCGTTCAGCTTGTCGACCAGGCCCGCCACCAGCGGCGCCTCCGGCCCCACGACGACGAAGTCGATGCGCTCGCGCTTGGCGAAGTCGACCAGGCCGGCAAGGTCATCGCTGGCGAGCGCGACGCACTCGGCCTCCTGCGCAATGCCGGCATTGCCGGGCGCGCAATAGAGCTTGCTGCAGAGCGGCGACGCCGCGATCGCCCAGCACAGCGCATGCTCGCGCCCGCCCGAACCGACGATCAGAATGCGCATTCAGCCCCCGCCCGATTCGCTTCGCCCGGTTTCCGCCAATCCTTCCGATCTATCCCCATCCTTGTCACCCCCGCTTTCGCGGGGGTGACAGGTGAGGGAAGTCGCTACGAGCCATGAGCCGCGATGCTCGTCACTGCAGCCTCTCCAGCGCGGCGTCGAGTTCCGGATCGGCCGGCATCGTCAAGCCGAAGACCTCTTCGAGCACGCCGCGAATCTCGCGCGCGCCGGACAGACGGCGCTGCTCGCTCGGTCCGTCGAGATGGTGCACGGTGAAGTCCCTGTTGAACAGCGCATAGCGCCGGCCCGGCGCCGGCATCGCGACCGTCAGGTTCTTCACGAAGCGCGATTCCGGGTGGGTCGAGACATACCAGTTCGCGACCTCGTAGTCGGGCGGCAGTTGCGGCTGTAGGTCGAAGCGGTGCAGCGGCTTCCACGCGCCGCCGAGCTTCGCTTGCTTGAGGAACACGCCGTCGCCGGCGCGCAGCAGGCGGAACGGCTCATGCGGCGTCGCCTGCTCGATGTCCGCGATCAGCTTGATCGGCGCGGTGAGCGTCTGGCCGCCGAAGCCGACGTCGGCGAGATAGTCCTGCCCGTCCAGCGCGATCCGCAACAGCATGTGCGTGCGCGGCAGGGTCACGCCCTCGGGCAGGTTCCACATGACGCGCGCCGCGAGTCCGGTGACCTGGAAGCCGAGCGCGTCGAGCGCGGCCTTGAACAGCAGGTTGTGCTCGAAGCAGTAGCCGCCGCGGCGGTCGCGAACCAGCTTCCCCTGCAGCGACGCCAGGTCGAGCCGCACGGGACGGCGCAGGAACGGGTCGAGATTCTCGAACGGGATCGTCAGCGCGTGCCGGAGATGGATGGCGCGCAGCGTCTCCAGCGTCGGCGCGCGCGCTCCGCTGTAGCCGATACGCCCGAAGTAGGCGTCGAGATCGAGCGCCTCGCCCATCGCTCCGGCTCAGCCTTGCTTGCCGCTCATGAAGGCCGCGAAGGCGTCCTTGTAGTCGGGGTGCCAGCGCGACAGGGCCGGGCGGTTCTTGATCACGTCCTCCATCGCCCACTGCATGCGCTTGTTGTCCATCTCGCGCGTGACGGCATTGTCGGGGCAGAGGATGTAGAAATCGCCGTCGCCCATTCGGGCCAGCATGAACTCCGCCACCTGGTCCGCCGTCCAGGCCTCCGGCGGTTTCTCGGATCGCCCGCTCATGCCGGTGAAGGTGAAGCCCGGCACCAGCAGGTGGACGGTGACGCGGCAGCCTTTGATGCTGCGCAGCTCGTGCGCGACCGCCTCGGTCAGCACCTTCACGCCCGCCTTCGTCACGTTGTAGGCGGTGTCGCCCGGCGGCGTGGTGATGCCTTGCTTGGAACCGGTGTTGACGATGGCCGCGTCGGTGCCCTGGGCGATCATGGCCGGCGCGAAGGTCTGCACGCCGTTGATCACGCCCCAGAGATTGACGGAGAGCAGCCGCTGCCAGCGCTCATACTTCTCCCAGGGCCCGCCGCCGTTGCCGAGCGCGGCGTTGTTCATGAGCAGCGCGACGTCGCCGAGCTCGCGATAGGCCGTCTCCTTCAACCGCTGCACCTCCTCCAGGCGGCTGACGTCGGTGGAGACGGCGCGCACGCTCGCGGCACCGCCCGTTGCCAGGCGCGCGACTTCGCTGGCGGCGCGCTCGAGCGCCTCACCTGGCAGGTCCGCCAGGCAGACCTTCATGCCCAGTCCGGCGAGCCGCCTGGCGGCGGCGAGACCGATGCCGCTGGCGGCGCCGGTGATGACAGCCGCGCGTCCCGGCTGCAGCGCAGGATGGTTCTTCATCGTGCCCTCTCGGAGATGACGGGGTTCAGCCCGTGCTTACCGCGCCGGACGCCTCGTCGTCCAGATCGAGGCGTTCCCTGCGCTTCCGGCATGGTGAACGGCCTTTTAAGTAAAGTTGATGTTAAAGCGACTATTCGCAAAAAAGGCAGCAAATATCGCTCGAATTTTACGGGCTCTTAAGCGCGGCCTGTTTGAATGAAGGACATTCAGGCACGTGCTTTCTTGGTTTTCGACGTTGCCGGCAGAAGCCTCGCAACCCCGTATATAAGGAAGAGCGCCATTCGCACCGATCCTGGAGTAGGCCCTCTGCAGGGCGCGCATGCCGGCGCCGAGTCGGCCGGCGATACGCCGGGCGTGATGATCGCCGACGCCACCACCCAGATCGCGGCGCTGCCGCAGCCGAGCCAGCCGCTGGTCGTTCCCGCCCCGGCGCCCGGCGAGCGGATCGAAATCAACCTCACCCCCGACACCGTCCTGCGCCTCGCCTTCGACCTGCGCGGCGCCCAGGTCGAAGTGGTCGACGGCAAGATCCTGATCACCCTCGCCAACGGCGCGGTGGTCGCGCTGTCCGGCGCTCTCGTGACGCAGTTCCTCGCGGGCGGCGACGCCACGCTGCAGGACGTGCTCTCCTCCGCCGCCGGCACGCCGGACGCTCCCGAGCATCATGTGCCCTCGAGCCCGACCTTCCAGCATGGGCATGCGCTGGGGTCCCTGGGCGCCGGTCTCGACTCCGCGGGCGCGCTCTCCGGCAGCAAGCTCGGCGGCAGCAGCGACGACTCGGGGTTCCACAGCAATTCCCCCATCACGCCGCCTGCCGGCATCGTCGCGCCCGTGAACGCGCCACCCGATGCAGCCGACGACGTCTTCACGACCAGCGAGGATACGGCCCTCGTCATCGGAGCGCCCGGACTGCTGGCGAACGACAAGGATGCCAACGCCGATGCGCTCACCGCCAGCCTGCTGAGCGGCCCCGCCCATGGCAGCCTGGCCCTCAACGGCGACGGCAGCTTCACCTACACGCCCGACGCCAACTACAGCGGCGCCGACAGCTTCACCTACCGCGTCAGCGACGGCCGCGGCGGCACCGATACGGCCACCGTCAGCCTCACGGTGACGGCGGTCGCGGACGCGCCGACGGTCACGGCGGCTCCGGCCGCCGGCAACGAGGACACGTCGATCGCGCTCAATGTCACCGCGGCGCTCGTGGACACCGACGGCTCGGAGCATCTGACCCTGCAGGTCGGTGCCATCCCCGTCGGCGCCACGCTCAGCGACGGCAGCCACAGCTTCACGGCCACTGCCGGCAATACGGCCGTGGACGTCACCGGCTGGGCGCTCGGCTCGCTGACGATCACGCCGCCCGCCAACAGCGACGCTGACTTCGCTCTCACGGTCACCGCCACCAGCATCGAGAGCTCGAACGGCGACAGCGCCTCCACGATCGTCAGCTTGCCCGTGACGGTCACGGCCGTCGCCGACGCGCCGACGCTTGCCGTGGCGCCCGCCGCCGGCAACGAGGACACCGCGATTGCGCTCTCGATCAGCCCGGCCCTGACGGACACGGACGGCTCGGAGCATCTGTCGCTGCAGGTCAGCGCCATACCCGTAGGCGCGACGCTGAGCGACGGCAGCCACAGCTTCACCGCGACCGCGGGCAATACGGCCGTCGACATCACCGGTTGGGCCCTCGGCTCGCTGACGGTCACCCCGCCCGCCAACAGCGACGCCGACTTCGCCCTCACGGTCACGGCGACCAGCACCGAGGCCTCGAACGGCGACACTGCCTCCACCATCGCCAGCCTGCCGGTGACAGTCACCGCCGTGGCCGACGCGCCGACTCTCGTCGTGGCGCCCGCCACCGGCAACGAGGACACGGCGATCGCGCTCTCGATCGCGCCCGCGCTCACGGATACGGACGGCTCGGAGCATCTCACGCTGCAGGTCGGCGCCATCCCCGTCGGCGCCACCCTCAGCGACGGCAGCCACAGTTTCACGGCGACGGTGGGCAGCACGGCCGTCGATGTGACCGGCTGGGCCCTCGGGTCGCTGACGGTCACCCCGCCTTCCAACAGCGACGCCGACTTCGCCCTCACGGTCACCGCCACCAGCACCGAGGGCTCGAACGGCGACAGCGCCTCCACCGTCGCCAGTCTGCCGGTGACGGTCGTGGCCGTGGCCGATGCGCCGACCCTCGTCGTGGCGCCCGCCGCCGGCAACGAAGACACCGCGATCGCCCTGTCGGTCAGCCCGGCGCTCGTCGACACCGACGGCTCCGAGAGCCTCGCCGTCCAGATCGGCGCCATCCCCGTCGGCGCCATGCTCAGCGACGGCACCCACAGCTTCACGGCCACCGCCGGTAGCACCAGCGTGGACGTCTCCAGCTGGGACCTCTCGTCCCTGAGCGTCACCCCGGCGGCGAACAGCACCACTGGCTTCTCACTCGCGGTCACCGCGACCAGTACGGAGAGCTCGAACGGCGACACCGCCACCACCACGGTCTCCCTGCCGGTCAGCATCGTGCCCGTGAACGACGCGCCGGCCGGCGCCGACAACACCGTCACGACCGCCGAAGACACGCCCTACATCTTCAGCGCGGCCGATTTCGGCTTCAGCGATGCGCAGGACAGTCCGGCCAACGCGCTCCTCGGCGTGCACATCACGGCCCTGCCGGCGGCCGGTCAGCTGCTGCTCAACGGCGTGGCCGTCGCGCTCGGGGCGTTCGTGCCGGCCGGCGAAATCGCGCTCGGCCACCTCACCTTCGCCCCGGCGGCCGACGCCAACGGCAGCGGCTATGCCGGCTTCAGCTTCCAGGTCCAGGACGACGGCGGCACCGCCAACGGCGGCGTCGACCTCGACCCCACGCCCGACACGATCACCATCGATGTCACGCCGGTGAACGACGCGCCGGTGGCCGGCAACGATAGCTACACGACCAGCGAGGACACGCCGCTCGTCATCGTGGGGCCGGGCGTACTCGCCAACGACACCGACGTCGAGAACAATCCGCTCAGTGCGACCAAGCTCAGCGGCCCGGCCCACGGCAGCCTGACCCTCAATCCCGACGGCAGCTTCACCTACACGCCGGACGCCAACTATGGCGGGCCTGACGGCTTCACCTACACCGTCGACGACGGCCATGGCGGCACGGCGACCGGCACGGTGACCCTGACGGTGACGCCGGTGGCCGATGCGCCCACACTTACGACGGCGCCGGTCACGGGCAACGTGAACACGGCGATCCCGCTCTCCGTCAGTGCGGCGCTGGTCGACACCGACGGCTCGGAGACCCTCGCCCTCCAGATCGGCGCCATCCCCGTCGGCGCCACCCTCAGCGACGGCGTGCACAGCTTCACCGCCACGGCCGGCAATACGACGGCTGACGTCTCCGGCTGGACGCTGTCGGCCCTCACCGTCACGCCGCCGGCCAGCGACGCCAGCGACTTCACCCTCACCCTTACCGCCACCGCCACGGAGACCGCGAACGGCGACAGCGCCACGAATGCCGCCACCCTGGCCGTGACGGTGGTCGGGCCGCTCTTCACCGCCGGTAACGACACCGTCGATTTCGCCAGCGTGACCGCCGGCAGCTACACCGCGGGCAGCCAGTATGACGCGCTCGGCGGCGACGACGTCGTGACCCTGCCGGCCGATGCGGCCGCCGCGGCCGCCGCCGGCTACGATACGACCCAGGCCTTCCATGGCGGCGCCGGCAACGACTCGCTGGTCGGCGGTACGCTCGCCGACCGTCTGTTCGGCGACGCCGGCAACGACACCATCCGCGGCGGCGC
>DATIXH010000099.1:0-12446 GCA_035518775.1 Candidatus Acidiferrum sp. | reverse complement strand
GAGCGGCGGGCGGGCGCGCTGGCGCTGGTCCTGCCCGTGATTGCCCTGCTGCTGCTGAATCTCGCGGTCGCGCGCGTCGAGTTGCCCGCGCTGAAGGGCTTCAACATCGCCGGCGGCGTCCAGGTGCCGCCCGAGCTGGTGGCCCTGTGGGCCGGGCTCACGATCTACGCCACCGCCTTCATCGCCGAGATCGTGCGCAGCGCGATCGAGGCCGTGCCGAAGGGCCAGCACGAGGCGGCCCGCTCCCTCGGCCTGCGCCCCGCCCGCGTGCTGGCCCTGATCGTCCTGCCGCAGGCGCTGCGCATCATGGTGCCGCAGCTGACCAGCCAGTACCTCAACCTGATCAAGAGCAGCACGCTCGGCACCGCGATCGCCTATCCCGAGATCTTCCAGATCTTCGCCGGCACGGTGATGAACCAGTCGGGCAAGGAGGTCGAGATCATCATCATCGTGATGGCGGTCTTCCTCACGGTCAATCTGCTCTTCTCGGCCTTCATGAACTGGTACAACCGGCGCGTCGCGCTGGTGGAGCGCTGAGCATGCGTGCCCGGTTCCCGCAGGTTTCATCATGACCGCGGAAGCCCAGGCGCAAGCCGCGCTGCCGGACGGCGACCTCGTCGGCGGTCCCCGCGGTGGGCCAGCCCGCGCGCTCGACTGGCTGCGCCGCAATCTCTTCAGCTCGGTAACGAACACGCTGCTCACCCTGCTCGTGCTGGGTCTGCTCGCGCTGATCGTCCCGCCCCTGTTCGATTGGGCGATCGCCCATGCCACCCTCGGCGGCGACAGCCGCGATGCCTGCACCGGCGACGGCGCGTGCTGGACCTTCGTCCGGCTGCGCCTGCACACCTTCTTCTGGGGCCACTACCCGGATGGGCAGCTGTGGCGGCTGGTCGCGGCCGCTGCGTTGCTGGTCGCCTTCGCCGTGCCGGTCATGCGCGAGCGAACCCGGCATCGCGGGCTGTTCGTGCTCCTGCTGCTGACGGTGTGCCCGCTGCTGGCCGGCATCCTGCTGGTCGGCGGCGTCGCCGGGCTGCCGTTCGTCGACACCAGCCTGTGGGGTGGCCTGATGCTCGACGTCATCATCTCCTTCGTCACGGTCGCTGGCGCGCTGCCGCTCGGCATCCTGCTGGCGCTCGGCCGCCGCTCGCAACTGAAGGTGATGCGATACTTCTCGATCGGCTTCATCGAGCTGTGGCGCGGCGTGCCCCTGCTCACCGTGCTCTTCATGTCGGCGGTGATGGTGCCGCTGTTCCTGCCCTATGGCGTCAGCATCGACCGCCTGATCCGCGCCATGGTGGCGTTCGTCCTGTTCAACGCCGCCTACATGGCCGAGACCGTGCGCGGCGGCCTGCAGGGCGTTCCGGTCGAGCAGGAGGAGGCCGCCTATTCGCTCGGCCTGAAGTGGTGGCAGGTGCAGCTGTTCGTCACGTTGCCGCAGGCCCTGCGCATCGTCGTGCCCGGCATCGTCAACAACGTCGTCGACCTGTTCAAGGACACCTCGCTGGTCACCATCATCGGCCTCGTCGACCTGCTCGGCGCCGTCAATCAGTCGCTGAAGGACCCCGCCTGGCTCGGCCTCGCCAAGGAGGGCTACGCCTTCACCGCCCTGATCTTCTTCGTCTGCTGCTTCAGCATGTCGACCTACGGCCGCCGCTTCGAGCGCCGCCTCAACCGCCACCGCACGGGGGCCGCCTGAAGATCGCCGCGGTCGAGGCGCTGCACCTCCGCGTTCCCCAGGTCGAGCTGAAGGCCGACGGAACGCAGGAGGTGCTGCTGGCCCGCATCACGACCGACACCGGCCTCGTCGGCCACGGCGAGGCCGTCTCAAACGCCGCGGTCGTGCGCGCGATCGTGGAAGCCCCGCGCTCCATGCCGTTCCGCCACGGCCTCGCCGCCGTGCTCACCGGCAGCGACCCGCTCGATCCGGAGGCGCGCTGGCGCGACATGTACGACGCCACCCGCTGGTACGGCCGCCGCGGCGTCGCGATCCACGCCATGGCGGCGATCGACACCGCGCTCTGGGACATCGTCGGCCGGCATCGCGGCCAGCCCTGCCACGCCGTCTGGGGCACGCGCCGCCGCCGCGTGCGCGCTTATGCCAGCGTGCTGTTCCGCGACGATGCCGCGGCCTCGGCCGCTCTGGCCGCCGATCTCGCGGCCCGCGGCTTCACCGCGATCAAGTTCGGCTGGGGCCGCTTCGGCCGTGACCGCGCCTGGGACCTCGCCGGCCTGCAGTCCATCCGCGCGGCCATCGGCGACGGCATCGACCTCATGGTCGACGCCGGCCGCATCTGGACCGCCGACGAAGCCCTCCGCCGCGCCCCCGAGCTGTTCGACCGCTTCCGGCTGCTCTGGCTGGAGGAACCCTTGCACGAAGACGATCTCGCCGGCTACGCGCGGCTCGCGGCCGCCGCCCCCGGCTGGATCGCCGCCGGCGAGACGGAGGAGCGCGAGGCCGATTTCGCCGCCCTGCTCGACCGCGGCGTCAAGGTGATCCAACCCGACATCGGCCGCGCCGGCGGCCCCACGATCTGCCGCCGCCTCTCCGCCACGGCGGCCGCCCGCTCCGTCTGGTGCCTCCCGCACAGCTTCGGCACCGGCGTCAACCTCGCCGCCTCCGCCCACTGGATGGCCGGCGCCGAGACCGCGCCGATGATGGAGTACCCGGTGACGGAATCGCCGCTCCGGAACAGGCTCGTCACGGGCATCCCGCGGATGCAGGGCGGCGAGGTGGTCGTCAGCGACGAGCCGGGCCTTGGCATCGCCCTCGATGCAGAGACGATCGCGCGCTATAGAGTCTAGTCGGGCAGAGGGTGCGGCACCCTCGTGGCGGGCGTCGTCTCGCTCGATCGAACGCTATGGGTGAGTCGTCGGCAGCCTCGCATGGTCGGTGCTCCATGCAATGTTTGGACGCCGCAAAGCGACCTCCATGGCGTATGGATTGTCAGCCAATAGTGGTATCGTCACCCGTCTCTTGCGGAGACCGAAGACGTGGACGTTGCAGGCTGGCTGCGGAGCCTGGGGCTCGGACAGTACGAGGAGGCTTTCCGCGACAACGACATTGATGGGGAGGTTCTGCCGCACCTGACCGCGGACGATCTCGTGTCGATCGGCATGACCTCCGTCGGGCATCGGCGACGGCTTCTTTCGGCTGCTGCCGCTCTGGTCTCAGCCTCGCAACGAACTGCTGGGAACGCGGCACCGGCCGGATCGCCGGCCGCGGCGCGGCCGGCGGGCGCCGAGCGCCGGCAACTGACCGTGATGTTCTGCGACCTTGTCGATTCGACCGCGCTTGTTGCCCGGCTCGACCCGGAAGATACGCGCGAGGTGATCTCCGCGTACCAGAATACCGTCACCCAGCAAGTCGCACGTTTCGAGGGCCACGTCGCCAAGTTCATGGGCGACGGCGTGCTCGTCTATTTCGGCTGGCCGAGGGGCCACGAGGATGACGCGGAGCGTGCCGTGCGCGCAGGATTCGCGATTGTCGATGCGGTGGCCAAGTTGGCAACGTCGGCGAACGCGCCGCTGAAGGCCCGGATCGGCATCGCGACAGGCATCGTCGTCGTGGGCGATCTCGTGGGCGAAGGTTCTGAGCAGAAGCAAGCGGTTGTCGGCGAGACACCGAATCTGGCCGCGAGACTGCAAGCACTGGCCGAAGCCGGGGCGATTGTCGTCGCCGAATCGACGCAGAAGTTGCTGGGCGGATTGTTCGAGCTCGCCGATCTCGGCACGCGAGACTTGAAGGGCTTCGCCTCGCCGGTTCGTGCTTGGCGCGTCGTCGGCGAACGCCAAGCCGAAGGCCGCTTCGAAGCTCTTCACGGACATCAACTCACCCCGCTCATCGGTCGCGAACACGAAGTCGGACTTCTGCTGGAGCGTTTCGAGCGGGCCAGGGCTGGTGAAGGTCAGGTCGTGCTGCTCTCCGGCGAACCCGGCATCGGCAAGTCGCGTCTCGCACTTGCGCTCCGAGAGCGTCTGGATCCCAAGCCGCGATGGATCCTGCGCTATCAAGGCTCACCCTATCATGAGAACAGTTCCTTGTGGCCGATTGTCTGCCAGGCGGAACGGGCGGCGGAGATCGCGCCGGACGATCCACCCGAGGTGAAGCTCGACAAGCTCGAGCGGCTGTTGGGCGTGGCCGTCGCCGATGTCGCGGGCGCGGCGCCGCTGATCGCCGAGCTGCTGTCGATCCGGAGCGATGGACGCTACGCCCCCTTGGATCTCACGCCGCAGCAACGGAAGTCCGGCACGTTCGCGGCACTGCTCACCCAGCTCGAGGGCCTGGCAACGCAGGACCCAACGCTGATCGTGCTGGAAGACGCCCATTGGCTCGATCCCACAACTTTGGAGTTCTTCGGCCTCGTGATCGAGCGCATCCAACGCCTCCCTGTGCTGCTCGTCGTAACCTTCCGGCCCCAATTCAGCCCACCCTGGACGAACCATCCACACGCGATGGCATTGGCATTGAGCGGACTTGCCCGAACGCAGGCGGCTGCCGTCGTCGCCCGCGTCGCCGGCGGCAAGGCGCTCCCGGCCCCGGTCATGGAACAGATCCTGGCGAAGACGGAGGGGCTTCCGCTGTTCGTCGAGGAGCTGACCAAGGCCGTGCTGGAGTCCGGGTTACTTGCCATTGCGGATGATCGTTACGAGCTCGCCGGCTCCCTCCAGCCGTTTGCCATTCCGGCCACGCTGCGCGACTCGCTGATGGCGCGCCTCGACCGACCCGGGCTCGTCCGCGAAGTGGCGCAAATCGGGGCCGTCATCGGGCGGGAGTTCGGCCATGATCTCCTGGCGGCGGTCGCCGGTATCGACGCGGCGCGCCTCGAGGACACCCTGTCGCAGCTGATCGAGGCCGAGCTGGTGTTTCGCCGCGGCATCCCGCCCGAGGTCACCTACGTTTTCAAGCACGCTCTCGTGCAGGATGCCGCCTACGGTGGGCTCCTCCGGGCTCAGCGGCAGGACCTTCACGCCCGCGTTGCCCGCGAGCTGGAAACCAGATCGCCCGAGCTGGCCGACACGGCCCCGGAACTGTTGGCGCACCACCTCACGGCCGCTGGGTTCGCGGACCAGGCGATCCCCTACTGGCAGCGTGCGGGTCACCGGGCGGCGCAGCGCTCCGCCCATGTCGAAGCGATCGCCCATTTCACGCGGGCCCTCGACCTGCTGGCAACGCTGCCTGACGATCGGCCCCGCGCAGGCCGCGAGCTGAACCTCCTTCTCGATCTCGGTCCTATGGACATCATCGTCCACGGCATGGCCTCGCCACAGGTCGCCGATGCCTATTCCCGAGCTCACGAGCTTGCTCAGCAGGTCGGCGCGCCGGACCAGGCCTACGTCGCGACCTGGGGCCTGTGGCTGTCCCATCAGCAGCGCGGACGCCTGTCGGAGGCGCGCCGCTTGGCAGAAGAGGTGCTCGAACTTGCCGCCACGCTGAACGACCCTGATCTCCAGCTTCAGGCGCACCACGCGGCGTGGACGACGCAGTTTTTCCAGAACGATATCCAGTCCTGCCTGGAGCACACTGAGCGGGGAATTGCGCTCTATGACATAGACCGTCACAGCCGGCACGCGCTTCGCTTCGGCGGACACGACCCGGGGAGTTGCGCCCGCTCCACCGGTGCTCTTGCGCTGTGCCTTTGCGGGTACCCGGACAAGGCCGTCGAGCGATCAGGCGAGGCCATCGCGATTGCGGGTCGACTTGGACAGCCGGGCGGTCTTTCGAGCGATCTTTTCTTCGACGCTATGCTGCATCAGTATCGCCGGGAACCGGACGCCGTGGCGAAGCGTCTGGATGACCTGGCCGCTGTGTGCGCGAAGCATGGCATTCTGCATTACGAAGGCTCAGCGGCCATGTTGCGGGCCTGGGTAAACATGTCGCGCGGTCAGCTCGAGGAAGGACTTGCCGACCTTCGGCGCGGCCTTGCGATCCATGACCGCTCGCCGGTTGGCCTGCGCAAAGCCTACTACGCCGCGATGCTCATCGAGGCCTACCTTCGCCGTGGCGACGTCGACAGTGGGCTTGCTCAGATCGAGGAGAGCCTGGCCCGCGTCCGCAATATTGGCGACCACCATTGGCGCCCCGAGCTCCTGCGCCTCAGAGGCGAATTGCTCTCCCTCGTTCCGTCCAACAAGCGAGAGCCTGCCGAGAAGGCGTTTCAGGAAGCATTGGCCTGCGCCCGGGAACAAAAGTGCCGGCTGTTGGAACTGCGTGCTGCCCTGTCGCTGGGCCGTCTGTGGGCGACCAGAGGCGAACCCCAGCGGGCACAAGGACTGGTCGCGCCGATCTACGCCGAATACACGGAAGGATTCGATACCGCGGACCTCAAGGAGGCAAAAGCGTTCCTGGAGGAAATACGACAGTGACCGTGGCGCCAACGCGGCACGGCCGCATCCGGCGCTGCGCCGAAATCCCGCGATGTCTGCTTTCGCGCTGGCAGTCCCAGTCCCCGCTGGGCATGGGGTCCATCCTTCATTTTCGCCCCGCCTTGCCGCTGGCCCCCCGATTTGGTCTAGTCGCCCCCATGTCCTCGACCGCCGGCGCGCCCGACCAGCCGCCCCCGTCATCCGAGCCGCTGCTGCGCCCCGGCGATCCCCCGCCCTTCGAGATCGTCAACCCGGACGGCGCCGCCCGCGTCGTCCTGATCGCCGATCACGCCGGCCGGGCCATCCCCCAGGCGCTCGGCACCCTCGGCCTGGGGCCGGCCGAGCTGGCCCGCCACATCGCCTGGGACATCGGCATCGCCGACGTCACGCGACGCCTGTCCAAAAGGCTCGATGCCCCGGCCGCCCTCGCCGGCTATTCCCGCCTGGTGATCGACTGCAACCGCAAGCTCGGCAATCCCACCTCCATGGCCCAGGAGAGCGACCACGTGGCCGTGCCGGGCAACCGCGGCCTCACCCCGGCTCAGCGGGCGCAGCGCGTCGACGCCCTCTTCACCCCCTACCACGATGCCGTCACCCGCATCCTGGAAAGCCGGCTGCGGGCCGGGCTGGTGCCCGCCCTCGTCTCCATGCACAGCTTCACGCCGGTGATGAACGGGTTCGAGCGGCCCTGGCACATCGGCATCCTCTGGAACCGCGATCCCCGCCTGCCGCTGCCGCTGATGAAGCGCCTCGCCGCCGAGCCCGGCCTCACCGTCGGCGACAACGAGCCCTATAGCGGTCGTGCCGAGCAGGGCTACTCCATCTACGTCCACGGCCAGGATCTCGGCATCCCCCACGTGCTGATCGAGGTGCGCCAGGACCTCATCGACACCCACCACGGCGCCGCCGAATGGGCCGAGCGCATCGGCAACGCCCTGGCCGACGTGCTGGCCGACGCCAGCCTCTACAAGGTGGAGCATTACTGAATGGCCTACCGCGAGCCGGCCTTCACGCTCGGCATCGAGGAGGAATACCTGCTCGTCGACCGCGCCAGCCGCGACCTCGTGCGCGAGCCGCCGCCGGAGCTGTTGGCGGAGTGCGAGGCCCTGCTGCAGAGCCAGGTGATGCCGGAGTTCCTGCGCTCGCAGATCGAGGTCGGCACCCGCGTCTGCACCAGCACGTCGGAGGCCCGCGCCGACCTCTCCCGCCTGCGCAAGACCGTGGCCGAGGTCACCGCCCGCCACGGCCTGGCGCCGATCGCCGCCTCCACCCACCCCTTCGCCTCCTGGCACTTGCAGAAGCACACCGACAAGGAGCGCTACAACATCCTGGCTCAGGACCTCCAGGCTCCCGGGCGCCGCCTCGTCATCTGCGGCATGCACGTCCATATCGGCATCGAGGATCCGCAGCTGCGCGTCGACTTCATGGGCCAGGTCGCCTACTTCCTGCCGCACCTCCTTGCCCTCAGCACCTCCTCGCCCTTCTGGGGCGGCGAGGATACCGGCCTCAAGTCCTACCGCATGGCCATCTTCAACGAGCTGCCGCGCACCGGTCTGCCCGAGCTGTTCGAGAGCTGGGGCGAGTATGAGCGCCACCTCAACGCCCTCGTCGGCGCCAAGCTGATCGAGGACGGCAGCAAGCTGTGGTGGGACGTGCGGCCGAGCGCCCGCTTCCCCACGCTGGAGATGCGCATCACCGACGTCTGCACCACCCTCGACGACGGGATCGCGGTCGCCGCCCTCTACCGCTGCCTGCTGCGCATGCTCTGGCGCCTGCGCCGCAGCAACCAGCGCTGGCGCCGCTACGCTCACATGCTCGTGAACGAGAACCGCTGGCGCGCCCAGCGCTACGGCACCGACGCCGGCCTCGCCGATTTCGGCAAGGGCGAGGTGGTGCCCTACGCCGACCTGCTCGAGGAGCTGATCGAGCTGGTGCGCGAGGACTCGGCCTTCTTCGGCTGCCAGCCGGAGATCGACTACGCCCGCCGCATCCTCGCCCGTGGCACCAGCGCCCACCGCCAGCTCGCCCACTACCGCGAAGCCCTGGAGGCCGGCGCCACGCCCCTGGAGGCCCTGAAAGGCGTCGTCGACTGGCTGATCGAGGAGACGGTCCGCCGCGTCTGAATTGGGTTTATTTTGTCGTAACCATGCCGCTTTAGGGATTCGTTAGCCGCGCGGGCGTAGACATGCGCGCATGCAAGGGGACATCTACGGACGCAAGCTCGCGCTGCTGACCCGCAGGGACGGCGCCGACGCCGTCCAGCTCCACACCGGCATCCTGGCCTTCACCCAATGCGAGCTGCTGCTCGACCGCGGCCCGCAGAAGCGGCCCTTCCGCCTGCGCACGGAGTGGCTCAGCCGCCTCGAGGCCGTCGACGGCGACCAGAAGGACCGACTGGACGACGCCGATCTCCTGCTGTCTCTCACCGACGCCGAGCTCTCGGAGCAGGAACGCGCCGTCCTGAACTGAACGTCCCCTGGTTGTCCGGGACCGCCGATCCTATATCCTCTCCACGGCACAGCCTGGAGAGCGCCATGGACGACAAGACCCGCACGGAACTCGAAGCCGCCGCCTTCCGCCGCCTCGTGCAGCATTTGCGCGAGCGAACGGACGTGCAGAACATCGACCTGATGAATCTCGCCGGCTTCTGCCGCAACTGCCTGTCGAAATGGTACCGCGCCGCCGCCGAGGAGCGCGGCATCGCGCTCAGCGATCCGGCCGCCCGCGAGATCGTCTACGGCATGCCCTACGAGGAATGGAAGGCGAAGCACCAGAAGGAAGCGTCGCCCGACCAGCAGAAGTCCCTCGCCGCCCAGCACAAGCACTGACGCCTCCTGCGCCTCACGATCGCGTGACTTGCGCCGAAATCGATAGTGTCCTAATCATGATGTAACGATTCGTTAGGGCGCTATGGGGTTGCAGAGGTGTCCGAACCATCGCTCCGGCGCGCGGCGCCTGACCCGAACGTCCGTCCGAGTTCGCCCGCCGCCTTCGTTCAGGGCTATCCCGGCGCCCTCTCGCGGCCGGCCTGCGACGACATCGTCGCGCGCTTCGAGGTCGACCCGCGCAAATATCCGAGCCGCACCGCGACCCGGCAGAACCCGCTCATCCGCTCCGGCACCATGCTGGAGATCCCGCGTTACGAAGAGTGGGCCGACGTCTGCCAGCTGGTCACGCAGGTGACCCGCCGCTGCCTCGACGACTACGTGCAGCGCTATCCGAGCCTGCAGTTCCTGGCGCGGCCGGAGAACAGCCTGATCACGCCGCCGATCATCGAGCGCATCGAGCCCGGCCAGGGCTACGGCTATCACGTCGACGCCGGCGCTGGCGGCACCCACGACCGCATCGTCTCCGGCCTCTTCTATCTGCGCGACATCGCCGAGGGCGGCGAGACCGAGTTCCCGTTCCAGCTCATGCACGTCAAGCCGAAGGCCGGCCTGCTGCTGTTGTTCCCGCCCTTCTGGACGCACCTCCACCGCGGCGTCAGCCCGGTGTCGGCCGTCAAATACAACATCACCAACTTCGTGGTCCTGCGCCCGCAGCCGCCGCGCCCCATCGGCTGACCGCCACCTCACCGCTTGCGCCGCGGGTGCGGGGCAGCCGTGCCCGCCTCGGCAAGGGTCCGGACCGAACGCTGCACCTCCTCGAGCACGTCGATGGCCGCCGCCAGCTGCCGCTCGCCGACGCCCGCCAGCACCTGGTCGCGCGTCTCGGCGACGACCGCCGCGATCTTGTGCTGCAGGGTCTCGCCGCGCGCCGTCAAGCGGATGGTCTTGGTGCGGCGGTCGCTGTCGGCGCAGCGCAGAATGTAGCCGTCGCGCTCGAGCGTATCGAGCAGACGCACCAGCGACGGGCCTTCGATCGAGAGCGAGTCCGCGAGGTCGGTCTGGCGCGGCGGCGCCTCGAACTTCGAGAGATGCAGGAGCGGCCGCCAGGTCGCCTCGGTGAGTCCGTATTCTTTGAGGCGCATATCGACCAGAGCGCGCCAGCGCCGGGCCACCTGTCCGACCAGCGTCCCGAACGCGGCTCGCAGGTCCGAGCCGGAGGACTGCGCCGGCCCCCGCATGGCGCTTCGATCGGTCTTACGCGTCATTTGGCTCGCCCGGCTGCTGCCGCAAGGCTGGCTCGTTTTTCTTCCCCCGAGATCCCAAGACTAGGAGCCGGGACACCGGCGCACAATAGCGTTGCGGCGAGGCTTGCGGCGTCCCGGGGCCGCCGATATTGTCCGCCGTTCTCGGCGAGGGGAGGAACCATGAAGAAGGCCGGCGGCATCGCGGCGGATCGCCTGCGCTCGTTCATCGAGCGGATCGAGCGGCTGGAGGAGGAGAAGGCGGGTCTCACCGCCGACATCCGCGAGGTCTATGCCGAGGCCAAGGGCAGCGGCTTCGACTCGAAGGTCATGCGCCTGATCGTGCGCCTGCGCAAAATGGACTCCGCCGACCGCCAGGAGCAGGAGGCTCTGCTCGAGGTCTACCGCCGCGCCATCGGCCTCGAGTGAACGCCGCCCGCCTGCGATCATGGGGCCGCGCAGTTCCCTGGCGCCCATCGTCACCGCCGGGCTGATCATGGTGATCTGGGGCGCGACGCCGGTGGCGACCCGCATCGCCGTCGCCGATCTCGCGCCGCTGCATGTCGGCCTGCTGCGCACGGTTTTCGCCGGCCTGCTGGCGCTGCCGATCGCCCTGGCCTTGCGCCAGCCGTTGCCCAAGGGCCGCCACAGCCTGCTGCTGCTCATCGTTTCCAGCGCCTCCGGCTTCATCGTCTTTCCGCTGCTCTACAGCGCCGGCCAGCGCGACACCTCGGCCATGCACGGCGGCATGATCCTCGCCGCCTTGCCGGTCTTCACCGGCAGCTACGCGGCATTCGTCGAACGTCGCCGGCCGAGCGCACGCTGGATCGCGGGCTGCATCATCGCGCTGCTCGGCGAGTGCGCGCTGATCATCCTGCGCGCCGGCGGCGGCGGGGCGCAGCCGACCTGGGGCGGCGACCTGCTGGTGCTGCTGTCGTCCCTGCTCGTCGCGGCCGGCTACGTCGCTGGCGCGCGGCTGGCGCAGACCGGCTACAGCAGTTTGGCCACGACTCTGTGGGGCGTGGCGCTCGCCGCCCTGGTGTCCAGCGTCATCATGGCCGCGGATGTGGCGCGCGGCGGCTGGCCCTCGGCCGGCTGGCAGGCCTGGACGGCCGTGATCTACCTCGCCAGCGTCACGACGATTCTCGGCTATGTGGGCTGGTACTGGGCGCTGGCGAAAGGCGGCATCGCTCGCATCGCCACCATCCAGTTCTTCCAGCCGGTCTCCGGCCTCGTCCTCGCGGCCCTGCTGCTGGGCGAGCGCATGACTCTGCCGCTTTTGGCTGCATCGTTGGTGATCCTGGCCGGGGTGTGGATCGCGCAGCGGCGCTGAGCCCAGGCTACGGCTCGTTCCAATGGTGGCAGGCGACCTCGTGGCCGCGGGCGATCGTCTCCAGCGGCGGCACCTCGCTCGCGCATACAGGCGTCGCCTTCGGGCAGCGCGTCCGGAAGGTGCAGCCCGAGGGCGGCTTCAGCGGCGAGGGCAGGTCGCCTTTCAGCACGACCCGCTGCCGGCTGCGCTCGACCTCGGGATCGGGGATCGGCACTGCCGAAATGAGGGCTTGAGTGTAAGGATGGCGCGGATTGCGGTAGAGCTCGTCGCGGTCGGCCAGTTCGGCCACGCGGCCGAGATAGAGCACCATGATGCGGTGGCTGATATGGCGCACGACCGACAGGTTGTGGGAGATGAAGATCAGCGCCATGCCCATGTCGCGCTGCAGGTCCATCAGCAGGTTGACGATCTGCGCCTGGATCGAGACGTCGAGCGCCGAGACCGGCTCATCGCAGACGATCAGCTTCGGCTCGTTGATCATGGCGCGGGCGATGCCGATGCGCTGGCACTGTCCACCGGAGAATTCGTGGGGATAGCGATTGAGCTGGTTCGGCAGCAGTCCGACCTTAGCCATCATCGCCTTGACGCGGTCACGGATCGCGTCGCGGCCGAGATTGGGCTGGAAGGTCTGCAACGGCTCGGCGATGATCTCCCCCACCGTCATGCGCGGATTGAGGCTCG
>DATIXH010000098.1:0-4333 GCA_035518775.1 Candidatus Acidiferrum sp. | reverse complement strand
CTCGGCGCGCCGCCGGCCACGCGCGACCTCATCGGCGCCTGGTGGACCGTCTCCGGCAACGGCGACAAGGCGCTCGTGCCGGCCCACGAGTTCCTGCACAGCTGCGGCTATTTCGACGGCACGCCCGACGGCATCATCGAGGTCTGGAGCGACAGCCTCGAGGGCGGCGTCACCGCGCTGGTCGCGCGCATGATCGCGGACAGCGGCGCCCGCCTGGAGCTGAGCGCGCCGGTCGTCTCGCTGGAGCAGAGCGCCGACGGCGTCGTCGCGCATGCCGGCGACGGCCGGGCCTTCGCAGCCAAGGCCGCGCTCGTCGCCACGGGCCTCAATCCCATGGCCGGCCTCGCCCTCACGCCCGCGCTGGCGGCGGACAAGGCCGCCGCCGTCGGCCGCGGCCATCTCGGCCGCGCGGTGAAGGTCTGGGCCAAGGTCGCCGGCATCGCCGTCGGCGTCCTCGCCACCGGCGGCGGCGACGGCCTCGAATGGATGTTCAGCGAGCGCCGGGCGGCCGACGGCGCCGCCCTGATCGTCGGCTTCGGCATCGCCTCGCCTGCGTTCGACCCGGCCCGCCCCGGCGACGTCGAGCGCGCGGTGGCGCGCTTCTTCCCGGAGGGCCGCCTGCTCGCCTTCGACTCGCACGACTGGATCGCGGACCCCTTCGCGCGCGGCGCCTGGGTCGCGTCGCGGCTCGGCGCCGAGGCCGACGTCGCCGCCGCGACCTGGCGCCGCGCCGGCCGTCTCGCCTTCGCGAGCTCCGATTTCGCGTCGACGGGCGCCGGCTGGTTCGACGCCGCCGCCATCTCCGGCGCCGAGGCGGCGCAGGAGATCATCGAGCTATTGCGCTTGAACTGATCGAACTGCCGGTAGGGAAAGAGAAGGGTTCACAGCAAAGACGCAAAGAAGCAAAGAAGCTTGTAGGGGCGGCCCCATGTGGCCGCCTCTATCGAGCGACGGCTCGAGGGCGACCACGTGGGGTCGCCCCTACGCTTTGCGCCTTCGCGTCTTTGCGGTTCACTGCCCACAAGCTCAGGCGGCCGCCCTACTTCAGGAGCGCCGGCCGGCCGTAGTTCTCCATCAGGAATTCGGCGACGTCCTTGTCGTCCATCACGTCGTCGGTGCTGTGGCTGGCCTTGCGCCAGCGGTACTGGAATTCCTTGTCCAGCGCCTCCTGCATCTCCATGAGCTTGGCTTGGTCCTTCGCGCTGAGGCCGGCGATGCCGCGCGCGGCATTTTCGAACAGGACGATGCCGGCGAGGGACTCCGCGGAAATGTCCGCATGGTCCTTGCCGAAAATCTGCAGGAAGAAGGTCGGCGCCGGGTTGCCGTTCTGCTGGTCGCGGCGCACCGTCACCTGCACGGCGTTGGTGAAGGGACCGCCGGCGACGAATTCACGCCGGCCCTCGTACCAGGTGCCGAACACGATGTCGGCGTCGGTCAGCACGGTGCCGTTCTGCTCGGCCGGCATGTTCTTTTCGGCGTACTCCAGCGCCGCGTCGCGCGCCTTCTTCTCGTTCGGCAGCTGACTCGCCGCCGCCAGCGCCGCCGAGTCGGCGGTGGCCTCCAGCTGGGCATGCAGGGTCCGCTCCTGGCCGACGTCGATGGCGAGGGCGGCGAAGCCGAGGATCACGGTCAGGGACAGTGCGACCATCGGCAGCACGCTGCCGCGGTCGTCGCGCCGGAAGCGGAGGCAGAGCGCGCGGAGGGATCGCATGCCGGCCGCCCGCGCCTATTCCTTCAGCATGTGGAATTGGGCCGTCAGGTCGCCCGTCATGCCGAAGCCGATCAGGTTGACCCAGGCGACGTCCTCCTTCGGCACGCTGATGGCGACGCTGACGTCGCGATCGGGCAGGTGGGGCAGCGTGGCCGTCACCTTGAAGCGCGGCGACATGTCCGAGAGGGCGGCCGCCGCATAGGCCTCGGCATCGGATTCATCCGTGAGGTCGCCGACCGCGAGCCGCCGCGCGGTGTCGCGGGCCGTATCCGTCATGCGACCCTGGATCAGGAACAGCGACCCGTACTGGATGATGCCCAGCAGCAGCGAGAACAGCAGCGGTGCGATCAGCGCGAACTCCACCGCGCTGGCCCCTTGCTGGTTGCGCCAAAACTGCTTCAATCGGAATCGATCGCGCATCGGATGCCCGCTGCCGCACCATCTGGGATTAGACGGCAGGAGCGTTAATGCGCCCTGACTTTTCATGGTTAATTCACGAACGCATCCCTATGTGAGAGTGACGGATGAGGGCAGCCAAAGAGCGGGAGCGAGAACGAATGAACTCCGTGGCGTTCCACGATTTCGCGCCGCCGGCCGACGATTTCCGGCAGGCGGCGCTCGCCGGCCTGACGGCGGCGCCGAAGCGGCTGCCCAGCCGCTTCATCTACGACGCCCGCGGCTCGCGCCTGTTCGAGGCCATCCTGGAAGTGGCGGACTATTACATCCCCAGGGTCGAGATGGCGCTGCTGCGCGACCACGGCGCCGCCATCGCCGTGGCCGCCGGCCCGCGCGCCTATCTCGTCGATTACGGCAGCGGTTCCGGCCGCAAGGCGCGGCTGCTGCTGGATGCGCTGGAGCAGCCGGCCGTCTATGCGCCGATCGACATCTCGCGCGAGCATCTGCTGAGCGCGGCCGAGGCGCTGGCCGCCGACTATCCGGCGCTCGAGGTGCACGCCATCTGCGCCGATTTCCTGCGGCCGTTCACGCTGCCGGCGCCGCGCGTCGCAAGCGTCGGACGGCGCATCGGCTTCTTCCCCGGCTCGACCGTCGGCAACATGACGCCGGAGCAGCGCGCGCAGTTTCTGGCGGCGGCGCGCACGATGCTGGCGGGCGGCGGCTTCATCGTCGGCATCGACCTGAAGAAGGACCCGGCGCGGCTGCGCGCCGCCTACAACGATGCCGCCGGCGCGAGCGCCGCCTTCAACACCAACATCCTCGTACGCGCCAACCGCGAGCTCGGCGCCGATTTCGATCTTGCCTCGTTCCGCCACCGCGCCGAATACGACGCCGCGCACGGCCGCATGGAGATCGGCATCGAGAGCCTGAGGGCCCAGACCGTGCGCATCGGCGACGCCGCCTTCGCGTTCGCGGCTGGCGAGGTCATCATCACCCAATACGCCTACAAGTTCACGACCGAGGAATTCGAAGCGGTGGCCAAGGCCGCCGGCTTCGCGCCCCGCCGGGTCTGGGTCGACCCCGACCGCCTGTTCGCGGTGCATTTCCTAGCGGCGGCCTGAACAGATCGCAAGACACTGGGATCGGCAATGTGCGTCCTTCGACAAGCGCAGGATGAGGGAGTGTCTTCGTGCCATCGAGATTGCCGCTCATCCTGCGCTTGTCGAAGGACGCACGATCGCCCCGCGCCGATCTGAATCTCCGAAGAAGAGGAGCGACGAATGGCAGACCCTGCTGACAGCGGAGCGGAGACCCTTCTCTACTTCGACGATCTCCAGGTCGGGCAACGCTTCGTCAGCGGCTCGCATGAGCTGGACGCGACGCAGATCAAAACGTTCGCCCGCCAGTTCGATCCGCAGCCCTTCCATCTCGACGAAGAGACCGCGAAGGACACGCTCTTCGCCGGGCTGGCGGCGAGCGGCTGGCACACCGCCGCCCTCACCATGCGGCTGATGGCCGAGGGCGGGCATCCCATCGCCGGCGGCCTCATCGGCGCCAGCGCCGAGATCAGCTGGCCGCAGCCGACGCGGCCGGGCGACATCCTGCAGGTGGAGAGCGAGATCCTGGAGAAGGTGCCGTCGCGCTCGCGTCCCGACCGCGGCATGGCGACCATGCGCAGCGAGACCCGCAACCAGCGCGGCGAAGTCCTGCAGATCCTGACGGCCAAGATCGTCGTTCCGCGCCGCGCGGGCGCGCCAACGGCGTAGGCCGGAGGCCGGAACCGCTGCGAACACGAGGCGCAGTGATCGCCGTCACAGACGCAAGGCCGGCGAAAACGATAAATCGGCGCATTCATCGACATGCGACGATCGCGATGACCGTCTACGACCAGCCAGCGGGCCTCCGGGGCTACGATATCATTGACTCGCCGATCATGGCCTACTGGATGCCGGTGCTCCATGTCGTGGGCGGCGTCGTGCATCATCCGCATCCCGGCGGCTACAAGCTGCACGTCTCGGTCGACCCCGACGATGCCGAGCGCGTGGCGCGCATCGCGCTGCCCCTGCTGCAGTCGCTGCGCGTCTCGCACAAGGTCGTCTACCCCTTGAGCGCCTACGGCACGATGAATGCGTGCGCGCAGCGCGGCAAGTTCATCACGATCTACCCCGGGCCGACGAAGCACGGCTTCGCGCTCGTCGCCGACCCGCTCGATGCGACCCTGGGCGA